>NZ_JBEZKA010000005.1:0-392767 GCF_040651435.1 Streptomyces sp. NPDC048479 | reverse complement strand
GGAACCTCGAACCTGCCGAAACAGGCCGGGGTATCAACATATCTGGCGTTGACTTTTGGCACGCTGTTGAGTTCTCAAGGAACGGACGCTTCCTTCAGACCCTTTTCATGGGGTCCTCCGGGCGCTTCCCTTCGGTGTTTCCAAACTCTATCAGGCTCTTTCGCTCTTCCCGACCACCACCCTGCGGACATGCAGAGGTTTAGACCAGTTAGAATCTCGGCTTGATAGCTGCTGCCGACCCCCGACTCAACGTCGCGTTGGGGTCAGGCAGGGGTTCGACCCTACCGGTCGCCAGGAGACGAGGCAAATCGTTTCCGGTGCGCACCTAGGTCCGCCAACTGGTAGCTCTCACGCGGAACTAGGACTTCTTGTGACTTACCCTTCTGAACAGTGCGTCGTCCAGGACAGGCAGTGACGACGCCGTACGAATCTCCGCCCCTGGGAGGCTCCATGACCACAGTGACGTCCCCTCTTGCTGGACGTGCCATCGGACTCGCGGCTGTGCCTGATCCGGTGTTCTCCGGTGCGATGGTCGGCCCCGGTACTGCTATTGACCCCGTGCGTGAGCCGTCGGAGGTCGTCGCCCCCGTTGACGGCGTCATCATCTCCCTGCACCCGCACGCCTTCGTCGTCGTCGACGATCAGGGTCACGGAGTGCTGACGCACCTCGGCATCGACACTGTTCAGCTCAACGGCCAGGGCTTCGAGCTGCTCGTCAACAAGGGCGACACTGTTCAGCGCGGACAGTCTGTGGTGCGCTGGGACCCGTCGGCCGTCGAGGCTGCCGGGAAGTCCGCCATCTGTCCGATAGTGGCGCTCGAGGCCACGGCCGACTCCCTCTCCAACGTCCGCGAGGACGGCGACGTGAAGGCCGGCGACACCCTCTTCGGCTGGCAGTGACGCCGACGCCGCGGTGGCGGCGTCAGTTGGACATCCATCGCGGCGGCAGCTGCCGTCGCTCAATCGGAGACGGGTGAAATGCAGACAACGCTGCGAGGCGTCGGCGTGAGCCACGGTGTGGCGATCGGCGAGGTTCGGCATATGGGCACGGCGGTCCTGGAACCGCCGGCCAAGCAGATTCCGGCGGAGGACGCGGAGCGCGAACAGGGGCGCGCGCGCAAGGCCGTGGAAGCTGTGGCCGCCGACCTGATTGCTCGGGGCAATCTGGCAGGTGGCGAGGCGCAGGCTGTGCTCGAGGCGCAGGCCATGATGGCGCAGGACCCGGAGCTCATGGCAGACGTGGATCGGCGCATCGCCGTCGGCAGCACTGCTGAGCGCGCGGTGTACGACGCGCTCGCCGCGTACCGCGCACTGCTGGCGGGTGCCGGTGAGTACCTGGCCGGACGGGTCGCGGACCTCGATGACGTACGGAACCGGATCGTCGCTCGGCTGCTCGGAGTGCCGATGCCGGGTGTGCCGGACAGCGACGAGCCGTACGTACTGATCGCGCGGGATCTCGCGCCCGCGGACACCGCGCTGCTCGACCCGGCGTTGGTGCTCGGGTTCGTGACCGAAGAGGGCGGACCGACGAGTCACAGCGCCATTCTGGCGCGGGCGCTCGGAGTTCCCGCCGTGGTGGCGCTGCCGGGCGTCTGTGAGCTGGCCGAGGGCACGTTGATCGCGGTCGACGGCAGCACGGGCGAGATCTTCGTCGAGCCGAGCGACGAGAAGCGCGCCGAGATGGAGCGGGCCGCGGCGGAGCGGAAGGCCGCCCTTGCCGCTACCAGCGGGCCGGGGGCGACGTCGGACGGGCACAAGGTGCCGCTGCTGGCCAATGTCGGCGGACCCGCCGATGTGCCGGCCGCGGTGGAGGCCGGTGCCGAGGGTGTCGGGTTGTTCCGTACAGAGTTCCTCTTCCTCGACGACAGCAAGCAGGCGCCGTCCGAGGAGAAGCAGGTCGAGGCGTACCGCAAGGTGCTCGAGGCATTCCCCGAGGGCCGGGTGGTCGTGCGCGTACTGGACGCCGGTGCGGACAAGCCGCTCGACTTCCTGACTCCGGCCGACGAGCCGAACCCGGCGTTGGGTGTGCGCGGGCTGCGCAGTCTGCTGGACCACCCGGAGGTACTGCGGACGCAGCTGACGGCGCTGGCCAAGGCCGCCGAGGGGCTGCCGGTGTACCTCGAGGTGATGGCGCCGATGGTGGCCGATCGCACGGATGCCAAGGCGTTCGCGGACGCGTGCCGCGAGGCGGGGCTGCGGGCGAAGTTCGGTGCGATGGTGGAGATTCCGTCCGCCGCGCTGCGGGCGCGTTCGATCCTGCAGGAGGTCGAGTTCCTTTCGCTGGGGACCAATGACCTCGCGCAGTACACCTTCGCCGCCGACCGTCAGGTGGGTGCGGTGTCGCGGCTGCAGGATCCGTGGCAGCCGGCGCTGCTGGATCTGGTGGCGCTGTCGGCCGAGGCCGCGAAGGCCGAGGGCAAGAGCTGTGGTGTGTGTGGTGAAGCCGCCTCCGATCCGCTGCTCGCGTGTGTGCTCACCGGTCTCGGTGTGACCTCGCTGTCCATGGGTGCGGCGTCGATTCCGTATGTGCGGGCGACGCTGGCGAAGTACACGCTCGCCCAGTGCGAGCGAGCTGCCGCCGCGGCCCGTGCCACGGACACCGCCGAGGAGGCCCGCGTGGCCGCCCGGGCGGTGCTCTCCGGCGAGTAGTCGGTAGATCAGTAGGCGGGCTTCAGCAGACGGATGCCGAAGGGGCTTACTGCCGGGGACGGCAGGGAGCCCCTTGGGCGTTCAGTGATGGTTCCCCGGGTCGTCGGTGGTGATGTCGAAGCCCGCGCAGTACTCCACCCCGGGCTCCGGGGACAGTGGTTCGCCGGTGGTGGCGTCGGTGCAGTAGGCGCTGAAGACCTCGCCGGCGGTGAGCGGGAGGAGTCGGCCCTGGTGGAGCCGCCAGCCGTGGAGGTGGTCCGGGGCACCGGGAGCGCTCGTACGAAGGACTACTCCGCCAGGGCTCTGGAGGGCGATGCCTGCCGCGAGGACGGTGACGAACTCCGCGCCCTCGGAGGCGTCCAGGTGGGCGGGTGCCGCTGTGGCTCCTTCGGCGTGCAGGACGGCAAGGAGTTGTTCGTTTGGAGCGGGGACGCTGCAGACGAGGTGGTGTGTGCCGGGTCCGGCCTCCTCGAGCAGTCGCATCAGGATGCGGGAGGCCCGGTCGAAGGCGGCCCGGCCGATGTCCTGGCCGCAGTCGGCGCACTCTCCGCGGTCGGCGAGGAGCATCGTGGCGTACTCCCAAGTGGCCTGGCGGACTGCCTTGTTGATGAGCTGGGGCAGCAGGCTGTCGAGGGGCTGGCCGGTGTACGGGACGGTGGCGCCGCGGCCGGCGATTTCCGCGGTGTAGCGGGAGCGGCTCATGGCCGCGTCGGGATCGAGGCCCGCTTCCGCGCAGTACTCCGTGAAGTCATCGGGGTCGAAGAGGGCGACGGTGGTGTGCAGTTGCCGGGAGGCGAGAGTTCTGAGCAGATCGTCGACCTGCCGGAGGTAGCTCGCGTGGTCGTCGAAGGTGAAGGTGCGGTAGCGGCGCATCGCGGTGAAGTCCTGCTCGTCGGCCAGCAGGCCTACGGTGCCGGGGACTTCGCGGCGCAGGGTGCGCCGCATGGATGCGTTGTTCCTGGACCGCTGATGTGTGGACCGCGTTGACCGCTTGGGCCGCCTGGACTGCTTGGACTGCTTGGTGTACGCCATCTCTCCCCCTGAGCACTGTTGACTACTGGTGACTCACCGTAACTGGCGGCACTGACAATGCAGGGCCGGGCAGTTGGTTCCGTACGAGCCGGCTCTGGGCGAAGCAGGTGGCCACCAGTCCGGCACCCAGTAGTGCCCAGCCTGCGGGGCCTGCCGCGATGGCTCCGGTGACGATGAGCGGGCCGGCGCTTCGCTGGGCCGATGCGGCCACTCCGTGCACTCCGAGGTAGGCGCCCTGTGCCTCGTCGGGGGCGAGAGCGACGGACAGTTCCCAGGAGATGGTGGCGTGGAGGATCTCCGCCAGCGTGAGTGCGGCGGCGGCGAGGACGAGTGCGGTGATCGCGAGCCAGCGGCTGTCGGCTGCGGACACACTCATGGCGAGGGTGCCGGCGGCGAAGGCGACCGCGAGCGGTCCGAGCAGCCGCCGGGCGGCCTGTGTGGTGGCGCCGAATCGGGCGAGGGGGATCTGGAGGACCACCACCATCACGTTGTTCAGGACGAGCAGAAGCGGGGCCAGGCCGTGCGGGGCTTCGGTGGCATGCACGATCCAGAGCGGCAGCCCGACCATGAAGACCGCGTCGTCCAGGAAGAGCACCGCTTCACTGGCCACGTAGAGGAGATAGGTGCGGTCGCGCCAGGGGTTGGCGGGCTTTGCGGCGGCGGTCGTGCTGCCGGATCCGGTGACGACGCGCGACGGGGCGGGGGGCTCGCCGCAGCGCAGCGTCAGGAGGGCGGCGCACAGGGAGGTGAGCGCGTTGCCCACGAGGAGTGACTGGTACGCGGCTGTGGTGCCGATGCCGAGGGCGGCCGCAGCGGCGAGGCCGCCGATGGCGAAACCGGTGTTGCCGACTGTGCGGTTCACGGCCTGGTAGCGGACGCGCGCGGAGCCGGCGATGCGGGCGGCGTAGAGCTTGGTGAGGACGTTGGCCGCGCGGTCGCCGAGACTGCCGAAGGCCGCGATGACCAGCAGCAGTGCGAAGTGGTCGGTGGTGAGCAGGGCGAGGCCCGCGGTGGCGCGCAGGAGCTGGGCGGCGATGAGGACGCGGGTGATGGGCAGCCGGTCGGCGATACGGCCTGCGATCGGCGCGCCGGCGATGCCGATACCGGCGGAGACCGAGATGAGGAGACCCACCTCGGCGATGGACAGGCCGGTGACGTAGGTGAAGTAGAGCGCCTGTGTGGCGGTCCAGAGGCCGTTGCCCGTCTTGTCGACCAGGGTGATGCCAAGCATGCGACGACCGTCGCGGCCTCCTGGGATGCGGTCTTTCAGTGCGGCCCGGCGGTGGAGCAGGCTCACCGGTTCCCCCTTGACGTGAGTTATGTATTGATACATAGTTGGTTACGTGGCAGCACAATATTCGATCGAGGGTACGACCGCCAAGGGGATTGCCGCGTCCGTCGAACGGGCCGTGGCGGACGGGGGTTTGGGGCCCGGGGACGCCCTGCCGCCTGTCCGGCGGCTCGCCGACGATCTCGGGGTCAGCGCCGGGACTGTCGCGACGGCGTACAAGGAGCTGCGTCGACGCGGTGTCGTGGTGACGCGTGGACGGGGCGGGACGGTGGTCGCCGCGGCGCCGGCAGTGGCTTCCCGGCGGCCGCCGAAGGTGCCCGAGGGGCTGCGGGATCTGGCCGGCGGGCACCCCGATCCGGTCTTCCTGCCGGACCTGGTGCCGCCCGCGCGACTCTCCCCCGGGGCCCGCTCGCACCGTTCGGCCCCCAGGCTGCCGGAGCTGGAGCAGGCGGTCCGGACCTGGATCGGTGACGAAGGGGTGCCGGTCGAGCAGGTCACCTTCGCGCACGGGGCGCTCGACTGTGTGGCGCGGCTGCTCTCCACCGAGCTGCGACCGGGCGATGCGGTGGCGATGGAGGATCCGGGCTACCACCATCTACTCGATCTGGTACAGGCGTTGGGGCTGCGGTCGGTGGCGGTGGCGGTGGATGACGAGGGCATGCGGCCGGAGGCGCTGGACGCGGCGCTGCGGGCGGGGGCACGGGCCGTCGTGTCCAGTCCGCGGGCACAGAATCCGTACGGTGGCTGCTTCTCGGCCAGGCGGCGCGACGCGCTCGTGGACGTACTGCGGGACTCGCCCGAGGTACTGGTGATCGAGAACGACCATGCCTCGGACATCTCGGGCGCGCCGCTCAACTCGCTTACCGCGGGAGGCCTTTCACGCTGGGCGCATGTCCGGACCGTCACCAAGTACCTGGGGACTGATCTGCGGTGGGCCGCGGCCGCCTGCGATCCGACGACGCTGGCGCGGCACGACGGTCGGCTGCTCCTGACATCCGGCTGGATCAGTCATCTGCTGCAGCGGACCGTGCTCGGGCTGATGACCGATCGGGACACGATGGCGCAGGTGGGGCGGGCGCGTACGGCCTACGGGGAGCGGCGAGCGGCCCTGGTGGCCGCGCTGGACTCACATGGTGTCGACGCACATGGTGTGAGCGGTATGAATGTGTGGGTGCCGGTGCGGGACGAGTCCGCAGTCGTCAACGGGCTGCGGTCCAGGGGCTGGTGGGTTGCGGCAGGGGCGAGGTTCCGGATCGCCTCGGGGCCGGGCGTAAGGATCACGACGGCGGAGCTGGAGCCGGCGGAGACGGGGAGGCTGGCCTCGGACTTCGCGGCGGTCCTGGGTGAGTCCGAAGCCACGTACGGGGGGTAGTGCGGTTTGGCCGGGGCCGTCCGGCTGCCGTTTTGTCCTCAATCGCCGGACGGGCTTGATTTCCGGCGCCCGCACCTCGGAAACCGGACGGGCTTGATTTCCGGCCCCCGCACCTCGGAAACCGGACGGGCTTGATTTCCGGCCCCCGCGCCTCGGAAGCCGGACGGGCTTGATTTCGGGCTCCTTGCTAGCCGCGCTTGCGGGCGATGTCTTCGTAGAATCGCAGCAGTTCGAGATTGTCGACCGAGCCGGGGTTGACCGCCTTCGCCAGTGCCGTGCCCTGCAGGAGGCGCTTCACCGGCACCTCGATGCGCTTGCCGGTGAGGGTGTGCGGGACGCCGGGGACCTCGATGATGTCGTCCGGGACATGCCGCGGGGAGAGCTGTTCGCGGATCGTCTGCTTGATGCGCGTCCGCAGTCCGTCGTCGAGGGTGGCGCCTTCGGCGAGGTGGACGAAGAGCGGCATCCAATAGCCGCCGTCCGGTTCCTCCAGGCCGATGACCAGCGACTCGCGGATCTCCGGGAGGCGTTCGACGGCTTCGTAGATGTCGGCCGAGCCCATCCTGACGCCCTGACGGTTCAGCGTCGAGTCCGAGCGGCCGTGGATGACGACGGAGCCCCGGTCGGTGATGG
This sequence comes from Streptomyces sp. NPDC048479, assembly GCF_040651435.1. Lineage (NCBI taxonomy): Bacteria > Bacillati > Actinomycetota > Actinomycetes > Kitasatosporales > Streptomycetaceae > Streptomyces > Streptomyces sp. NPDC048479. The sequence continues at coordinate 385,790 of NZ_JBEZKA010000005.1, read as the reverse complement.
TGATCCAGTCGCCGTGCCGCCAGGCGCCGGGGAACATCTCGAAGTAGCTCTCGCGATAGCGGCTGCCGTCGGGGTCGTTCCAGAACCGGATCGGCATGGACGGCATGGGATTGGTGACGATCAGTTCGCCGACCTCGCCGATGAGCGGCTTGCCCTGAGGGTCCCAGGACTGGAGGTCGGTGCCGAGACAGGCGGCCTGGAGTTCGCCGATGTGCACCGGCAGAGTGGGCACCGCGCCGGCGAAGCAGCTGCACACGTCCGTGCCACCGCTGACCGAGGCGATCCACAGGTCCTCGGCCACCTCGTCGTGCAGCCAGCGGAAGCCGTCGGGCGGGAGCGGGGAGCCGGTGGTGGCGACGCATTTGATACGGGAGAGGTCGTGGTCGCGCGCGGGGTGGACGTCCGCCTTGCGGCAGGCCATCACGTATGCGGCGGAGGTGCCGAAGAGGGTGGCCCGGGTGCGCTCGGCGATGCGCCACTGTGCGCCGGTGTCGGGATAGCCGGGGCTGCCGTCGTACAGGACCACCGTGGTGCCGGTGAGCAGGCCGGAGACGAGGAAGTTCCACATCATCCAGCCGGTGGAGGTGTACCAGAAGAAGCGGTCCTCGGGGCCGAGGTCGCAGTGCAGGCCGAGCTGCTTGAAGTGCTCCAGCAGGATGCCGCCCTGCGACTGGACGATGGCCTTCGGCAGGCCCGTCGTGCCGGAGGAGTACAGCACCCAGAGCGGGTGGTCGAAGGGGACCTGTTCGAAGACGGGTTCAGCGTCACCGGCGGTGACCGCGGACCAGTCGTGGGCGCCTTCGGGGGCTTCGGTGCCGAGCAGCGGGATGTGGATCACGGCGCGCAGGGTGGGCAGTTCGCGGCGCAGCTCGGCGACGGTCTCGGTGCGGTCGTGTGCCTTGCCGCCGTAGCGGTAGCCGTCGACGGTGAACAGGACGACGGGCTCGACCTGCTGGAAGCGGTCGAGGACGCTGCGGGCGCCGAAGTCGGGCGCGCAGGAGGTCCAGACCGCGCCGACGGCGGCGGTGGCGAGCAGGGCGGCGACCGCCTGCGGGATGTTCGGGAGGTAGCCGCTGACGCGGTCTCCGGGGCGTACGCCGAGGGCACGCAGTTCGGCGGCGAGCGCCCCGACCTGGCGGCGCAGTTCCGACCAGCTGATCGGCGTCGGCTCATGTGTTTCGTCCACATGCAGCAGCGCCGCGTCATGGGCGCGGGCCGGGTCCTCGGCAGTGCGCAGCGCATGCTCCGCGTAGTTGAGGGTGGCTCCCGGGAACCACTGGGCGCCGGGCATTGCGGGATCGGCGAGGACACGCTCGTACGGAGTGGAGAACCGCACATCGAACCAGTCGGCGACCGCCCGCCAGAAGGTCTCGAGCTCGTCGACGGACCAGCGGTGCAGCGCCGCGTAGCCGCCCTCGGCCGGGGCTCCGTGGCGCTCGGCGGCCCAGGCCTGGAAACGGGTGATCCGGGCGGCTGCGATGCGGTCGGGGTCCGGCTGCCAGAGAGGGGCAGGGTTCGCTGCTGAGGTCATGGTGCGGCTCCCGGGTGGCTCTACGCGGTGTCTGCGTGTGTCACGCGCACGAGCGGGGTGTGCGCGTGACGCGGCTGACAGGGACGATGCCATGTGATCGTCATTCGCACCAGGGCTCACCACCCATGGCCGGACGAGGGTATATGTGCTCTGACCACGGGTGAACGGGAGTTGAACAAACCCCACGTACGCCCCGCCGGATGGCAGGGTGAGCTGCATGGACGGTCGTGGGCTGGTGCGCTCGGTGAAGATCTTCGGAACGGTGCGGGGGCTGCGCGCGGCACGCTCGGCATGGCGACAACGACGGACCGACGCCCAGGGGCTGCCCGCCCGGGGAGCGGAACGGGCCAGGGTGCCCGGACAGGTGAGCGGCGCCGAGCCGCTGCCCGGCGGCGGGATCATACGGTTCGCCCGTTCGGAGCTGCTCATCCGGGTCGCGGCCGGTGGGGCGGTCTTCTGGGGCTGGGACGGCGCGGAGCCCGAGCCGTCGTACGCGCTCGACGGCACGCCTCCCGAGCCGGATCCGCGCGCCGTGCTGGAACCCGACAAGGACGGCGGCTGGCGCGTGGTGTCGGAGCGGGTGACGGTCGAGGTCTCCCGGCACGGCGCCGTCGAGATCCGGACGCCCGGCGGTGTCGTACTGCGCCGGGATCTGCCGCCGCGCTGGTGGGAGCCGGTGCAGGGCGGTCCGGCGCGGTGGGTGCAGCGGACCGAAGTGCCTGCGGACGCGCGTTTCTTCGGGCTCGGCGGCCGGGCGTCCGGACCGCGGCTGCGCGACGGCACGTACCGGCTGTGGAACACCGACCCCAGGGGCAGCTTCGGTCCCGACGACGATCCGCTGTACATCACCATGCCGGTGCAGCTGGTGGTCGCCGACGCGGGTACCCATCTCGCCTTCCACGACAACTCCTGGGAGGGCCGGGTCACCCTGCGGGAGGGCGAGGAGGGCGCGGGCTCCGGGCACGACCGGCCGGGCACCAGTGAGGTGCGGATGGGCGGCGGGCCGCTGCGCTGCTGGGTGGTGGTGGGCACGCCCGCGCGCGTACTGGCCGGCTGGACGCAGCTGACGGGCGCGCCCGCGCTGCCGCCGTCCTGGGCGCTGGGCCCGCAGCATGCGCGGTGGGGTTTCGGCAGCGAGCAGGAGGTGCGCCGGATCGTCGCCGGCTACCGGGAGCGGGAACTTCCGCTGTCCGCGGTCCATCTCGACATCGACCACTACGACGCGCATCAGGTCTTCACCGTCGACCGGGAACGTTTTCCCGATCTGTCGGCGATGGCCGGGGAGCTGCGCGAGGACGGGGTCCGGCTGGTCTCCATCGTCGATCCGGCGGTGAAGGCGGAAGCCGGGAACGCGGTGTACGACAGCGGGAAAACGGCGGGAGCCTTCGTACAGGACGCACGGGGCAAGGAGGTGCGGGGCGTCGTCTGGCCCGGCGACTGTGTCTATCCGGACTTCACCGACCCGGCGGTCCGCCGGTGGTGGGGAGAGCTGTACGAGGAGCGGCTGGCGCAGGGGTTCTCCGGAGTGTGGCACGACATGAACGAACCGGTGTCCTTCACGCCGTTCGGCGATATGACGCTGCCGCGCTCCGCCCGGCACGCACTGGAGGGGCGTGGGGGTGACCACCGGGAGGCCCACAATGTGTACGGCCTCGCGATGGCGCGCGCCGGCTACGAGGGGCTGCGGCGGCTGCGCCCGCAGGAGCGGCCTTTTCTCTTCTCGCGCTCCGGCTGGGCGGGTATGCAGCGGTACGGAGGCACCTGGTCAGGCGATGTGTCCACCGGCTGGCCCGGGCTGCGCGCCTCGCTCTCCCTGGTGCTGGGGCTCGGGCTGTGCGGCGTCCCGTACTCCGGTCCGGATGTGGGCGGCTTCGACGGCAGTCCGTCGCCGGAGCTGTATCTGCGCTGGTTCCAGCTGGGGGCGCAACTGCCGTTGTTCCGTACGCATGCAGCGATCGACGCGGGGCGCAGGGAGCCCTGGGAGTTCGGCCCGCAGGTTCTCGCCTGTGCGAAGGCGGCGCTCGCCGAACGGGAGCGGCTGCGCCCCTACTTCGTCACGCTGGCGAATCTGGCGAGACGGACCGGGGCGCCGTATGCGCGGCCGCTGTGGTGGGCGTCTCCGGAGGACCGGGTGCTGCGCGACTGTGAGGACGCCTTTCTGCTCGGCGACGCGCTGCTCGTCGCGCCGGTGCTGGAGCGCGGGACGGACCGGCGGGCGGTGCGGCTGCCGCGCGGTCGGTGGTACGACACGGCGACGGGGCAGGCGTACGACGGGCCGGGGCAGGTGCTGGTGGACGCGCCCCTGTCGCGTATCCCGGTACTGGCGCGGGGTGGTGCGGTGATCCCGGTACGGGGCGCGGACGGCGGGATGGAGCTGGAGGTGTGGGCGCCGGCCGAGGGGCGCAAGGGCGGCGGTCTGGTGGTCCCGGACTTGGGTGACGGCTGGGAGCAGACGGAGGTGGAGCGGTACACGACGCGGCTGGTGGACGGGCGGGTCGTGGTGAAGCAGATCAAGGGGGACGGGTCCGCTCCGCCGCGGTGGCGGGTGAGGGTGCGCGGGCTGGGTGGTCAGCCGTAAGGGCACGCGGCTCCCAATCCACACTGAAAGGCGGCTTCCGGTCCGCACCCACAGGCGGCTTCCGGTCCGCATTCAGCCGTAGTGGCCGGCGAACCAGTTCCGTACGGCAATGGTGTGCAGCGGGAACGCCAGCTCGGCGGGGCCGCGCAGCAGATGCCAGCCGTCCGTCTCGTCCGTGGGCGCCGGGCCGGGGAGGTCCGCCGCGGTACGTTCCGGCAGCAGGCCGAAGAGGAGGAGATGGCCGTCCGGCGAGCTCAGCGCGTCGGCGAGCCGGACGTCCGCGCGCGCCGCCTCGATGCCGGTTTCCTCCCTCAGCTCCCGTACGACCGCCTGCTGCCAGTCCTCGCCGTGGTCGATGAAGCCGCCGGGCAGGGCGATGCCGCCGCGCTGCGGTTCGATGGTGCGGGTGATGACAACGAGTCCGGTGCCGTCGGCGTCATGGGCCGGAAGCAGCGCGATGGCGACGGGCAGCGGATTGCGGTACGCGGTCTCGCCGCAGGCCGGGCAGGTACGGGGCCAGCCGGCGACCGGGCCGTACGACGCTCCGCAGTTGCCGCAGTGGGAGTCCTTGGGCACGCGCGGACTGTATCCGATCACCTTTCCCGCCGGGCCGGGAACTGGTAAACGGTGGGCGCATGACTGGACTTGCTTCCGCGTTCCGCGCCCTCGGGGCGACGGCCGCCGCGCTCCTCGCCATCACCGCGGCCACCGCCCCCATGGCGCAGGCCCATCCTGAACCGAAGGCTCCGAAGGAGTTCGTGGCGCTGCGTACCGTGGACCCGACGATCAACCAGGAGATGCGCTACAAGACCGTGCACAACTTCGTGGGCGAGCCGGTGGACGGCTACCGCCAGCCGCTCTGCATCGTCACCCGGCCCGCCGCGCAGGCGTTGCACCGGGCGCAGTCGAAGCTGCTGCGGCAGGGCTACTCACTGAAGGTGTACGACTGCTACCGGCCCCAGCGGGCCGTCGACCACTTCGTGCGGTGGGCGAAGGACCTCGAGGACGAGGCGATGAAAAAGGAGTTCTATCCTCAAGTCGACAAGTCGCGACTGTTCGAGGACGGTTACATAGCGGAGAAGTCGGGGCACAGCCGGGGCAGCACGGTCGATCTCACCATCGTGAAGCTACCGGCCCTGGCCACCAGGCCCTACGTCCCCGGCGAGCGTCTCGTCCCGTGCTACTCGCCGAAGTCCGAGCGTTTCCCGGACAATTCCGTTGATATGGGAACCGGCTTCGACTGCTTCGACACGTTGTCGCACACCGATGACCCCAGGATTCAGGGCAAGCAGCGCGCCAACCGGCAGTTGCTGAAGAGCACCCTGAGCGCGGTCGGCTTTGTGAACCTGCCCGAGGAGTGGTGGCACTTCACCTTCAAGCCGGAGCCCTTCCCCGACACCTTCTTCGACTTCCCCGTGGCGTGGCGTTCGGTCGCCGGGCACTGACGGTTCTCCGCCGAGGGATTACGGTTCCGATATGGCGCAGCAGACATTTGATTCGTACGAGGAGTTCTGGCCCTACTACGTCGCGATGCATTCGAGGTCCGCGACCCGCTGGGTCCATCTGACCGGCACGCTGACCGGCCTCGCGGTGAGCGCGTACGGGCTGGCGCGCGGGCGGAAGCGATATGCGGCCGCCCTGCCGCTGATCGGTTACGGGACGGCCTGGCCGGCCCATTTCTTCATCGAGAAGAACAACCCCGCCACCTTCGGGCATCCCGCCTGGTCGCTGCGGGGCGACCTGCAGATGATCCGGATGATGCTGGCGGGCCGGGACGGCGAACTGGCCGAGATCGCCGCCAAGTGGCTCGCCGAGAACCGCTGACCGTGGCACACTTCTGACGTTCCGTCAGATTGCGGTGCCGGGGAGGAACCTTGACGCGCACACCCGTGGTGGCCGGATGGTTCACGCAGGACAGCGGTGAGGAGGACTTCCGCCTGCTGGGCACCCGCTGTACTGCCTGCTCGTCGGTCTTCTTCCCGCGCGAGGACTCGTACTGCCGCAACCCGGCCTGCGCGGGCGGGGAGTTGGCGGAGGTGCCGCTCTCCAAGCGGGGACGGGTGTGGTCGTACACGGACGGGCGCTACCGCCCGCCGGCGCCGTACGTGTCCGACCCGGAAGCGGAGTGGGAGCCGTACGCGCTTCTGGCCGTCGAGCTCGAGGCCGAGCGGATGGTCGTCCTCGGTCAGGCCGTGCCGGGGGTGACCGTCGCGGAGCTGGCGGTCGGCATGGAGGTCGAGGTCGTACCGGGTGTGCTCAACGAGGAAGCGGAGACCGTCTGGACGACCTGGCACTGGCGGCCCGTGGGGGTGGCGTCATGACCGGCGACGTGGCAGTCCTCGGGGCCGGAATGCACCCCTGGGGCAAATGGGGCCGCAGCTTCGTCGAGTACGGCACGGCAGCGGCCAGGGCCGCGCTGGCCGACGCCGGGATCGACTGGCGGCAGGTGCGGTCGGTGGTCGGCGCGGACACGATGCGCTGCGGCTATCCCGGATATGTGGCGGGGGCGACGTTCGCACAGGCGCTGGGCTGGCAGGGGGCACGCGTCACCAGCGTCTACGCGGCGTGCGCCTCGGGCGCGCAGGCGATCAACACCGCACGCTCCCAGATCCTGGCCGGGATGGCCGACGTGGTGCTGGTGGTGGGCGCGGACTCGGCGCCGAAGGGTTTCTTCGCACCCGCCGGGGGCGATCGGCCGGACGATCCGGACTGGCTGCGCTTCCGGGTGCTCGGCGCGACCAACCCCGCGTACTTCGGGCTCTACGCCCGCCGCCGTATGGCTCTGTACGGGGACACTCCCGAAGACTTCGCGCTGGTCAAGGTCAAGAACGCGGCGGCGGGCGCGCTCAACCGCAACGCCCGCTACCGCAAGACCGTTTCGGCCGAGGACGTCGCCGCCTCCGCGGTGGTCGCCGATCCGCTGCGGCTGCTCGACATCTGCGCGACCTCCGACGGCGCGGCCGCACTGGTGCTGACCAGCATGGACTTCGCGCGTCGGCACGGGGCCGCCGACCCGGTCCGTATCCGCGCCGTCTCCACCGTCACGCCGACCTATCCGAAGGCCGTACTCGACCTTCCGGACATCGCGACCGACTCGGCGGCCACCGTGGAACCCTTCCCGCACTCCTTCCGCGCCTCGATCGCGCTGGCCGCGTACGAGGAGGCGGGCATCGGGCCCGACGACCTCTCGCTCGCCGAGGTGTACGACCTGTCCACCGCGCTGGAGCTGGAGTGGTACGAGGACATCGGTCTGTGCCGGGCGGGTGAAGGAGCCAAGCTCGTACGCGAAGGTGCCACAGCGCTCGGCGGGCGCATCCCGGTGAACGTCAGCGGCGGGCTGGCGTCCTTCGGCGAAGCCGTGCCCGCCCAGGCCATCGCGCAGGTCTGCGAGCTGACCTGGCAGCTGCGCGGTGCGGCCGGAGAGCGCCAGGTGACCGGTGCCCGCGCCGGGATCACCGCGAACCAGGGGCTGTTCGGCCATGGTTCGGCGGTCGTAGCTGTTCGCTGAGCGGACCTGCCAGGCGCACTCCCGCTGCCTTACGTTCCCCGCTAGCGTGTCAACGCACCGTTCGTGAACTGCACTTGCTGTCAACGACCTTGACGACCCATCACGGCCGGTGAACACTGCCTCATCGTCGGCATCGCCGCACTTCGGCACGCTCACCACGCTCGTCACGGACGCCGGGCGGGGTATGGACTCCCCCTGCCTTCGGATCCGTAGCCATGGAACGCCATGGAGCACGAACGCCATGGAGCACGCACCCTGCACGGAGGACCGTGGCAGGGCCCCCGGGCGAGGGCCTAGGAGTTGCCATGAGCAATGGAGACATTTTCGTCGGTGAAGTCATCGGCACCGCGATACTCATCCTCTTCGGCGCGGGCGTCTGCGCCGCCGTCACCCTCCATCACTCCAAGGCGAAGGCCGCAGGCTGGGTCGTCATCGCCTTCGGCTGGGGTTTCGGTGTGCTGGCGGGCGCGTACACCGCCGCTCCGCTGTCGGGCGGTCATCTCAATCCGGCCGTGACCCTGGGCGTCGCCGTGGACACCGGGGAGTGGAGCAAGGTTCCGCTGTACATCCTCGGACAGATGGTCGGCGCGATCCTCGGCGCCGTACTCGCCTATCTCGTCTACTTCGCACAGTTCCAGGCCAACGCGGACGAGAAGAACGCGCAGCCCACGCTCGGGATCTTCTCGACCGGTCCGGAGATCCGCAATCCTGCCGCCAACCTGATCACCGAGATCATCGCGACAATCGGTCTGGTGCTCCCGATACTGGCCTTCGGCAAGAACGACGGCATCGGCATCGGCCAGGTCCCCGGGCAGGACGCCGGGATCTACGGCTCCGGCATCTCCATCCTGCTGGTGTCGCTGCTGGTCGTCGGCATCGGTCTGTCGCTCGGCGGGCCGACCGGCTACGCCATCAACCCGGCTCGTGACCTGGGGCCGCGCATCACCCACGCACTGCTGCCGATCCCCAACAAGGGATCCTCCGACTGGGGTTACGCCTGGGTGCCGGTGGCCGGACCCGTGATCGGCGGGCTGCTGGCCGGCCTCATCTTCAACGCAGCCTTCTAGGCCTTCCGGCCTCATCGACAAGGGGACGTCATGACGGACAGGTTCGTCGCCGCTATCGACCAGGGCACCACGTCCAGCCGCTGCATCATCTTCAACCAGGACGGCGCGATCGTCGCCGTCGACCAGCGTGAGCACCGCCAGATCTTCCCCAAGCCCGGCTGGGTGGAGCACGACGCCACCGAAATCTGGTCCAAGGTCCAGGCCGTGGTGGCGGGGGCCATCGCCAAGGCCGGGCTGCGCGCCGACCAGCTCAGCGCGCTCGGCATCACCAACCAGCGGGAGACGACGGTCCTGTGGGACCGGGCGACCGGCAAGCCGGTGCACAACGCGATCGTCTGGCAGGACACCCGGACCGCCGCGCTCTGCCATGAACTGGGCGGCACGGACGGGCAGGACCGCTTCCGCGACACGACGGGACTGCCGCTCGCCAGCTACTTCTCCGGGCCGAAAGCGGCCTGGCTGCTGGACAATGTGCCCGGGCTGCGCGGCCGGGCCGAGCGCGGTGAGATCGCCTTCGGCACCATCGACTCCTGGCTGATCTGGAACCTCACCGGCGGTACGGACGGCGGCGTCCATGTCACCGATGTGACCAACGCTTCGCGCACCATGCTGATGAACCTGCAGAGCCTCGAGTGGGATCCGACGATCCTGTCGGCGATGAATGTGCCGCAGGCGATCCTTCCCGAGATCAAGTCCTCGGCGGAGGTGTACGGGACGGCTGTCGGCCAGCTCTCGGGCGTGCCGGTGGCATCCGCGCTCGGCGACCAGCAGGCCGCGATCTTCGGGCAGGCCTGCTACGACACCGGCACGGCCAAGAACACCTACGGCACCGGCAGCTTCCTGCTGCTCAACACCGGCAACCGGCCCGTGGCCTCGAAGAGCGGGCTGATCACCACCCTGGGCTACAAGATCGGCGAAGAGGCGCCGGTGTACTGCCTGGAGGGGTCGATCGCCATCACCGGCGCTCTGGTGCAGTGGTTCCGGGACCAGCTCGGCATCATCCGCAGCGCGGACGAGATCGAGACGCTGGCGGCGAGTGTGGACGACAACGGCGGCGCGTACATCGTCCCGGCGTTCTCCGGGCTCTTCGCCCCGTACTGGCGCTCCGACGCGCGTGGTGTGATCACCGGCCTTACCAGGTACGTCACCAAGGCGCACCTGGCGCGGGCGGTGCTGGAGGCGACCAGCTGGCAGACACGTGAGGTCGTCGACGCGATGTACCAGGACTCCGGGGTGCAGATCACCACGCTCAAGGTGGACGGTGGCATGACGTCCAACAATCTGCTGATGCAGCATCAGGCGGATGTGCTGGGGGTGCCGGTGATCCGGCCGAAGGTCTCCGAGACGACCTGTCTGGGGGCGGCGTACGCGGCGGGGCTGGCGACCGGCGTCTGGTCCGACCTCGACGAGCTCAAGGCGCACTGGAAGCGCGATGTGGAGTGGTCACCCCGGATGGAGGCGCAGATCCGCGAGCGCGAGTACCACAACTGGCGCAAGGCCGTGGAGCGGAGCTTCGGCTGGGAGGAGGACGGCGGCCAGTCCTGAGGCGGCGCGCTGCCGACTCGGCGCTCTTGAGCAGGCGATCCTGAGCCGGCCGCAACAAGCTCACGGCCCGTACCCCAGTCGGTGGGGGTACGGGCCGTGTCTCTGCTGGGCCGTGCTCAGGTGGTGGCGTGCTCGCGCTGCCGGTCGGCTCGGGCCAGGGCGTGCTCCACCACTGCCACCAGCACCTCCTTGACCGACTCGCGTTCACGCGCGTCTGTCATCAGCAGCGGCACCTCGGAGTCGAGGTCCAGCGCGGCACGCACGCTCTCGCCGGGGAAACGGCCTGCCCCTTCGAAGCAGTTGACGGCCACGGCGAACGGGATGCCACGGCGTTCGAAGTAGTCGATCGCCGCGAAGGAGTCCTCCAGGCGGCGGGTGTCGGCGAGGACGACCGCGCCCAGCGCGCCCTGCGCCAGCTCGTCCCAGAGGAACCAGAAACGGTCCTGCCCCGGTGTGCCGAAGAGATACAGCACCAGGTCCTCGCGGAGCGTGATGCGTCCGAAGTCCATGGCGACCGTGGTGGTCGTCTTGTTCTCGACGCCTTCGATGTCGTCGACGGGCCGGCCGGCCTCGCTCAGCGTCTCCTCGGTACGCAGCGGTCTGATCTCGCTGACCGCGCCCACCAAGGTTGTTTTGCCCACGCCGAATCCGCCTGCCACCAGGATCTTCAGCGTCACCGGTTCGACGGGTGGCTTTCGGCGGCTAGAGCGCCCGAAGACCATTGATCACCTCGCGGAGAATGCTCACGTCCGGCAGTTCGGCCGGCGGAACGGGACGGGTTACATGCACCAGTGCGTCCTCGACGAGATCGCCGACCAGGACGCGGACCACTCCGACGGGAAGGTCCAGGATGGCCGCGAGTTCGGCTATCGACTGAGGGGTGTCGCCACAGCGCTCGACTATTTCGACATGCTCCGGGGAGAGCAACTGGTCGCGGCCGGGGTCGTCGGCCGCGAGCTCCGGGACGACCAGAGCGATCAGGTCGAGGCGGTGACGGGTCGCGCTGCTGGTCCGTCCGCGCGTCATCGCGTACGGACGGACTACGGGGCCCGCTTCGGCATCGAAGAAGTGGTGGGGCTGCTGAGCGTACTGAGCTGACTCACTCATGCCATCCACTCACCCTCCGGTGCGCAGACCGGCCCGGGGCGCGGTGGTGAGGTGGACGCCGACCCGCTTGACCATGAGCGTCATCTCGTACGCGACCTGGCCGACGTCGGAGTCGGAGTCGGCGAGCACGGCCAGACAGCTGCCGTCGCCCGCCGCCGTGACGAACAGGAAGGCCTCGTCCAGCTCCACGACGGTCTGCCGGACCTTGCCTGCCTCGAAGTGGCGGCCGACGCCTTTGGCGAGGCTGTGGAATCCCGAGGCGACGGCGGCGAGATGCTCACTGTCCTCACGGGTGAGGCCCCGGCAGGCGCCGGTGGCCAGTCCGTCGCTGGAGAGCACCACTGCCTTGCGGATGCTGGCGACACGGTCGACCAGCTCGTCGAGGAGCCAGTTGAGCTCGCCGGAGCCGTTGGTGGTGGGATGGGCGCCGTGGGCGTTGGATGCTGCGGCGTGCGGTGCGGTCATCGACCGTCCCCCTCAGATGTCGTTCCTGGTGCGGTCTCGCCTGGGCCGGTGGCCTGGTCGGTGGCCTCGGCCTCTTCGGCGTTCTGCAGGCGGCCGCGCTGCCAGCCTCGCTGCATTGAAGCCATGCGGGTGCGTACTTGATCCGCGTCCCGCTCGATGTCCTGCTCGGTTGCCGGTGCGGGCGGCTGCCCGGCAGCGCCGGACGTCTCCCTGAGCTGGTGGGCGAGGCTGGCCTGGCGGACCCGACGGGGCAGGCCGTCGAGCGTGGCCGGGGCCGGGTCCGCAGCGGGGCGCGGTGCCGGTGTCGACTCCGGAGTGGGTACTGCTGTGGGTGCGGGTACCGGGGTGGGTGCCGGCCAGGCCGCGGGGCGTGGATCGGGGGCCGACGCGAGTGGAGGCTCCTCGCTGCGCCCGGGGCCGGGAGCCGGGGCGGGGTGGGCCCGGCCCCGCTCGTCCACCCTGCGGCCGTGGTCGGAGACCAGGGTCGGAGGCTTGCGGCGCGGCAGTGGCACCGGGCCGCCGATCTGCCCGGGCGACTGGTCCCGCGCCTGCTGGTGCTGCTCGTCCGGGGTTTCGCGACGACGGTCCCGGGCGCGGGCGCGGAAGATTCCGCCGCGTTCGCTCTCCGTGTCCTCGATGTCGGCGATGGAGTCGCCTCCGCCGAGCACCGGCCGGTCGTCGAAGCCCAACGCGCCCACCGGCGCCTCCAGTTCGACGGGTCCGTCCAGGAGCGTGGAGCCGCCCAGCCCGGTGGGGACCTGGGCGAGCGTCGCGAGCCTGCCCTCGCTGCCGCGGCGTCCGGCCGCGCTCTCGCTCTTGCGGTCGAGACGGAAGCCGGTGCCCTGGGTCTCCGGAGCCTCGGTGAGCAGGGCCGCGGGGATGAAGACGACCGCGGTGGTCCCGCCGTACGGGGAGGGCTGCAGCGAGACCCGGACGTTCTGGCGCTGGGCAAGCCGGCTGACGACGAAGAGGCCGAGCCGGTCGGTGTCGGAGAGCTCGAACTCGGGGGTCTCGGCGAGCCGCAGATTCGCGTCCAGCAGCCCTTCCGGGGCCATGCCCAGGCCGCGGTCGTGGATTTCGAGGGTGAAGCCGTTGGCCACCCGCTCACCGTGCACCTGGACGGCGGTGTGCGGGGGCGAGAACACCGTGGCGTTCTCGAGGAGTTCAGCGATGAGGTGAGTGAGATCGGCGACCGCCGGACCGCCGACACCGATACGCGGCAGCCGGCGCACCTCGATGCGCTCGTAGTCCTCGACCTCGGCGACCGCGGCCCGTACGACGTCCATCAGCTGGATCGGCTTGCGCCACTGGCGGGACGGTGCGGCGCCGGAGAGGATCACCAGGCCCTCGGCGTGCCGGCGCATACGGGTGGTGAGGTGGTCGAGGCGGAACAGGTCAGCGAGTTCCTCGGTGTCCTCGGTGCGCCGCTCCATGGTGTCGAGGAGCGTGAGCTGGCGGTGCAGGAGGACCTGGTTGCGGCGGGCGAGATTGACGAAGACGTCGGAGACTCCGCGGCGCATCTCGGCCTGGCGGACGGCTGCCTCGACGGCGGCCCGCTGCAGGGTGTTGAGCGCCTGGCCCGCCTGGCCTATCTCGTCCTTGTCGTAGTCGAGGCGCGGGGCCTCGGTCTCGACGTCGACATGCTCGCCGGCTGCGAGGCGGCGCATCACGCTGGGGAGGCGGACGCCGGAGACCTCGTGGGCCTCCTTGCGCAGCCGGGAGAGGTCGCGGACCAGGTCCCGGCCGATGCGTACGGAGACGATCACCGAGACGAGGAGGGCGAGGAAGCCCAGTACGCCGGCGATACCCGCCTTCACGAAGACGCTGTACGCCGAGGGCTCGACCCGGTGCCGGTAGCGGACGTCCGCTTCTTTGGCCTCGCGGACGAGGTCGTCGAGGACGGGTGTGGCCGCGGCCTGCCAGCGTCCGGCTTCGGACGCGCCCGCGTCGCCGACCGGGCCGGCCTGGATGAGGCGTTCCTCGGTGTCGCGCAGGGGCGCGCTCTTGGGGCTGCGCCAGTACTGCTCGTAGATCTCGCGTTCCTTGGCGGGCAGGACTTCGAGGTTGGTCTCGTAGAGCAGCTCGCGCTTCGCCACGAAGTCGGAGAGCGAACGGATCTCATCGGCGGTGATCTTGCGGGTGGTCAGCGAGGAGGCGATCAACGCGTCCTCGCGGGACAGCATTTCGGCGGCGCGGACGAGGCCGACGAGTGCGCGGCCCTGGCGCTCCATGTCGACGTCGTCGAGGGCATGGAGTGTCAGCAGGAAGCTGTAGCAGGGGTCGACGAGCCGGTTGTAGAACTCCAGGGCCTGGCTGCGGGAGACCGTGCCCGCCTCCACGGAGCGGCGCAGGGCGCCGAGGCCGTCGAGCGCGTCGAGGAGAGAGCTCAGCTTCTGCGAGGTGTCGGACCGCATGTCCTCGCGGATTCCGGACGTCTCAATATTCGACTTGATCTTGGCCACGGCCCGGTCGGTGGCCTCACGCCGATCGCGCAGGGAGGGCAGAGCGTCGGAAGCCCGGCGGTCGGCAAGGTAGATGAGCGTCTGGCGGCGCTCCTTCTGGATGACGATGGCGGTGTCCGCGACCGGATAACCGACCTTCTTCACCACGGAATTGACATCCAGAAGCTGGCTGGCCTCCCGACCGGTCAGTACGGTGGCGAAGCCCCAGAGCGCGGTGAGGGAGACGAGCGGCACCAGCAACAACGCCACGATCTTCCGGCGGATGGACTTCCCGCGAAAGCGCATGGCCTCCCCCTGCTCAACCCCCGCACGGTGCGGGTGGTGTTCCGTCAACAAACGGCGTGAGCCTACTACTGTCACACGGACAACTCGAAGGCTCGTCCGGATGTTTTTCGGCCGACGACAGGCGCGTTGATCATGGGTTGTCCTGGTATTCGGGGAGATGGCATTCCGGCGATGGCGGACCACACCTGGCGGCACCTCATCTTTCGGACCGTCAGAGATGGCTGGAATTCTTCGCTCTGCGGGAATCTTCCTGCCGGGTCAATCGTCAATCTGTACGGGGCTCGGAGATCCGCAGGCGCCGCGCACATCGCATTCGGTTCGACTTCACTCCGGCTTTGGATTCGGCGGCCGGAGTAAAGCAGCGGAATCCGGGCAGCCACCCTGAAGTCGGACAGAGGTGGGAGTGACAGGGTCCATGGACACGGACGAGCGTCGCAGCGGGGTGCAGGCGACGAGTTATGCGAATGTCCCACGGCAGCTCTGGGTGGAGGAGCCGGCGGTGAGCCGGCGCATGGCCGATCCGGTCCGCACGGCAGCGGTCCGCGCGGTGATCATCGCTTCACTGACGATGATTCAGGGAATGGTCGCCTTTCTCTGCACGCTCACCGGGTCCTGGCTGGCCTTCCCGATGGTGCTCAGCAGCGTGGGCAGCACGGTGGTGGCGACGTGGGCGGTGCTGGACGTCTGGGTGACCCGCCAGGTGTGGAACCAGCGCAATGGCGTGGTGTCCATACCGAGCAGCACGGCACGGCAGCTGCGACGTGAACGCCGCAGGGTGCGGCGGACGGCCAGGGCGGCCGCCCGCCAGGCCGAGCGGATACGGCGAGGCGGCTCGGGCAGGCTCTCGCAAGCCTGAACGGCCGTGCCTCGTGGGTGATGCGGAGCGGGCGGCGCTACTTCTCAAACACGCCCCGGCCGACGGGGTCCGTGGCGGCCGGGGCGGCGTCTACCGGGGCCGTGGCGGGCTGGTCGGTGACGGCCGTGTCCACGCTCGGCCGGTCGGTGGCAACCGGGTCCGGGGCGGCGTCTACCGGGGCCGTGGCGGGCTGGGCGGTGACGGCCGTGTCCACGCTCGGCCGGTCGTTGGCAACCGGGTCCGGGGCGGGCTCCGCCGGGGGCGGGGTCCGCTTGAACATCCGGGTCGCGGTGATCTCGCCGTGCACCGACTCACCTGACGGGTCCTGCTGCGGCAGTCCGGGCCGCAGATGTTCCTCCACGCTGATGTACTTCAGGCCCGCGCGCAGATCGGCGTCGTTGCGAAGCCGGATGACCAGCGGGAATTCGGCGAGGGCCGTGGTGTCGAAGAGCCCGGTCGTATAGAGCAGCTGGACGCCCAGGGCGTTGGAGACGGCGCGCTGGAGCTCCAGCAGATACGTCGCGTTGGCCCGGCCGATCGGGTTGTCGAGGAAGAGCGTGCCGGCGTGCCGGTGCTTGTCCCTGCCGCGGTCGTTGCTGCGCAGGGCGGCCATCGTGCAGTACAGGGCGATCGCCGCGGTGAGCAGCTGGCCGCCGGAGAAGACATCTCCCATCTGCCCCACCGGGACCCGCTCGGCGCGCAGCACGGCGTCGGGCTTGAGGATCTCCACGGCGATCCCCTTCGGCTGGAGCGCTGCCTGAACTCCGCGCAGCAGCAGGGACATTCCGTCCCTGCGGCCCTCCCCGTAGGCCGCGGTGGAGTTCTTCTTCACGGCGGCGCGGGTCGCCTCGTCGATGACCTCGCCGAGCCGCTCGGCGAGCGTCGTCTGGTCCGGCTCGTCGAAGCGGATCCGCAGGAACTCCTGCCCGGACCACTCACCCAGCCCCTCGGGAAGGCGCGAGAGCCGTTGCGCCGAACGCAGCGTCGTCAGCGCCGACTCCACCAGACCGCGCAGCCGGTCGACGATGGTGTCGCGGTTGCGCTCCAACTGCTCCAGCTCGTCGGTCAGTACGCGCAGCCGGGGCGCGAAGGCCTCCGCCCACTTCGCGGCGTGCTCGGGAAGGGATGCCGCGGGCAGCTCCCGGATCTGCTGGCGCGCGGGGGTGCGCACCTGCTCGTACAGGGTGGAGTTGGCGTGCCGTACGAGGATGTCGCTCGCCTCCCGTACGGCTGCCTCGGCGACCGAAAGGTCGGTGGCGCACCCGCGCAGCGAACGCCGGGCCTCGGCGGCGGAGTGCCGCGCCTCCTCCAGGCTGCCCGGGTAGGGATCCGGGTCCTGTGCCGTCTCCTCGTCCTGGCTGTGGTCCCGCAGCAGGTCACGCAGAAGCGCGGCGGTCTCGTCGAAGCCGCCCGCCGCGTCCTCGGCCACCCGGTGTGCCTGGAGCAGGCCGGTGTGAACTGCGCGGGCCGTCTCCAACGCATCGGTGCGGGAGGCCAGTTCGGCGGTGGCGGTACGCAGCTGGGCCTGGGCCTGCTCGGCGTCGGCGGGGACCAGGTCCTCGGGGAGCTCGGTGTGCGCCTCGCCGTCGGCGGGGGCCAGCCGCTCGGACTCGCCGCGCAGCCGGCCGAGCTTCTCGCTGGCTTCCGAGGCGCGCGACTCCAGCATCTGTACAAGCGACTCGGCGCGGGCGGCGGCTGCCTGGCGGGAGGGCCCGTCGGCACCGTCCGTACCCTCCAGGAGCTGCGCGGCGCGGGTGCGGACCTTGTTGGTGAGCCGGTCCAGCTCGGCGAGGGCCGCGCTCTCGTCGCTCTCGGCGCGGGCCTGCTCGGCGCGCAGGTCGGCGCCGACGCCCACCTTCTCGTACAGCTGGGAGGCCGCGCGGTAGGCCTCGCGCAGGTCGGGCAGCGCGGTGCGCCGCGCGTCCGGGTCCGCGTCGGGGAGATTTTCGGGGGCACCGGCGATCTCGGCCCGCTCGGCGCGGAGCGCGCGAGCGGTACGGCGGGCGTCGTCACCGGCGCGCTGGGCGGCACGGCGGTCCTCGTCGGCGGCCTTCGCCCGCTCCAGGCAGGTCGCGGCCCGAGCCTCGGACTCGGCGGCCTCGTCGGCCAGTTCACGCAGTTTCACCTGCCAGCCGGCCCGCTCCCGGAGCCGGAAGGCGAGGCCCGCCAGCGCGTCGGCGGCGCGGCGGGCGCGCTGGGCCGCGTCCTGGCGCTCGTCCCGGACACGGGCCGCGTCCGCCGCGGCCTCGTCCGCCTCCGCGCGCACCGTACGGGCCTCGCTGAGCGTCGCCTCTGCCTCCTCGGCGGCTTCGCGGGCCGTCTGCGCGCCCTGCGCGAGCTCGGCGAGCATGCCGGCGGGGCAGTCGTCGCGCCAGGAGCCGAGGCGGGCGGCGATCGAACGGTCTCCGGCGAGCCGGGCCGCCAGCGTGCGGATCTCCTCGTCCCGGGCGGCGGCCCGGGCCCGCAGCGCCTGCCGCTCCTCGTCGGCGGCGTGCTCGTCGTGCATGGCGGGGTTCGGCGGTACGAGGAACACCTCGCCGTTCTCGCCGCCGGTGCCGGGGCCGGGGCTCGGCACGGGCGCGAGCAGCGCGGCGGCGGTGCCGACGGCCACGGCGGAGCGGGGCAACAGCGCGGCTCCGGCCAGGACTTCGCGCGCGCGGGCGTGCGACGCCGGGTCGGTGATCACCACACCGTCGACCAGCTCGGGCCGGGCGGCGAGCACGGCTGCATGATCGGCCGGGTCGACGGCCTGCGCGAGGTAGCGCCAGCCGGGGAGGGCGGGGATGCCGTGCTCACCGAGGTATTCGACAGTGGCGAGGACGTCGGGTCCCGGGGGCAGCAACCCGCCGTCGCCCAGCGCGCCGAGGATGCGGGCGTCATCGGCTGCGGCGGTACGCAGATCGAAGAGATTCCGTTCGGCGGAGGCGACGGAATGGTCGAGGAGCTCGCGCAACTCGCCGGCGAACCGGTCCAACTCGTCTGCGGTGAGGGGGCCTTCGTCGGCACGGAGGGGTGCGGTGACGACTGCGCGGGTGGGATGAGCTGCGGCGGGAACGCGACCGGCGGCCGGGAGACCCGACCCGTCGGGCCCGGTGAGCGCGTGAGCCATATGTCCCTCGGCTCGCGCGTCGGCGAGCGCGTGAGCCGGACGGAGGCTCGCGTGCCCGTGGTCCGCGCCATGGGTGGCCACTCGCCCGGCACCGGCTCCCGCCTGCCCGTGGCCGCCCGCCCCGCCGGGCGCCTCGGAGACGGCGGGCTCCTGGTCCGGACGGGCAACGCCGTCACCGTAATCGGCCGCCGTGGGGCCGTGGCCCGCAACGGCTCCGGCCTGGGCGTGGGCTGAGCCCCCGCGCCCATCGGCGGACGTCCCTCCGTCCGTACCGGCAACGCCACCGCCCGGCGCCGAGACCGACGGTTCCTGGCCCGCGGGCTCGGCTCGCAGCCCGTCGTCCGAGTGGCCCGCCGCCTGGGAGGCCGTCGCCCCATGCCCGGTAGCGGAGAGTCGCCCGTCGCCACCCGCGGCCTCCGGCGTTCCCCCGGCAGGAAGGTCACCCGAGCCCGCCGCACCCGAGTCCCGCCGCGGGGAGGGCACCGCCGCCGGAGCCGATGGCGGCAGGCTGAGCAGCTCCGCCAGACGCTCGTCCTCGGCGATCGAGTCCGCCGCGCGGCGCTCCGCCTCGTACGCGTTCTCCGCGGCCAGCGCCGCGTCGGCCGCACGGGCCGCGGCCAGTTCCGCGCGCGCCTCCGCCGCGGCCGCCTCCTTCGCCCGGTCCGCCGTCGTACGCCCGGCCTCGCGGGCCGCGTCCCAGGCCACGACCGCCGTCTTCTCCGCGTCGCTCGCCGCGAGCGCCGCTCGCGCCGGGTCGGCGTCGGGTGCGGTGTCGTCGAGCCAGCCGGCCCGTACCGCCTCGGCCGTCTCCTGCTCCACCTCGCTGAGCCGCTGGCGCAGATGACCGATCTCGCTGCGGGCGCGCTGTGCCTCGGTGGCGGCGACCGTGGCGTCGCGGTGGGCGGCCTCGCCCGCCTCCTGGAGCGCCGCGGAACGCTCCTCCTCCTCGTTGGCCACCCGCTCCCCGCCCTCGGCCGCGGCGTGCAGCGCGCGGACGAGATCGGCGGCGGCCGTGGCGCGGGCGGCGAGCGCCGGGGCCGCGTCCCGCTCGGCCTCACGGATCGCCGCGGCGACGCGCGCGGAGCGGTCGCCGGCGGCCCGGTGGCGCAGTACGGCTTCGGCGGCCTGCCAGGCGGAGTGCAGCGTGCGCGCGTCGGTCAGCTCGCGGCGCTGTGCCGCGGCGCCCTTCTCCGCGACGGTGAGCGCCAACGAGGCGTGCCGGTAGGCGAGTTCCGCGGCGATGAGAGAGCTGCGGCTGCGCGCCTGCTCGGCCTCGGTGACCGTGTGGGCGGCGGAGGTGACCTGCTGGGCGAGGTCGCTCGTACGCCCGCGCTCCTCCGCGGCGCGCGCGGAGAGCCGACGCGCGAGCGTACGGGTGCGGCGTTCGGCGCCCGCGTGGATCTCGCGGGCCCTGGCGCGGGTCTCGTCCGCCTCCACGATCCGGGCGAGCAGATCCGCCGATCCCGCAGTGAAGTCGCGTTCGGCGGTGAGCTCCGCGCGGCGGCCGAGCTTGTTGCCGAAGCTGCTGACGAGGTCGGCCAGGCCGTCCGTGTCACGGGTGTCGGTGACGGCACGCAGCAGCAGGTCGGTGAAGTCGGAGTCCTTCTTGACCGCGAAGAGTCCGGCCGCCTCGCCCTCGTCGGCGTTCATCTCCCGCTGGTAGCGGAACAGTTCGGGGTCGAGGCCGATGTCGCCGAGGTGCTCGTTCCAGCGGTCGTGGATCTCCTCCCAGTACACATCGAGGTGCGCATACGCCTTGCCGGCCTCGGTGATGGCGTCCCGGAAGCCCTTCATGGTGCGGCGGCGGCCACGCGCGCCCGATGCGCCGTCGACGGGTGGGCGGACGGTGGTGGCCTCGGCGACCGGGAGCGAGTCGAGGCTGAGGCCGGGGCCCGGCCGGAAGGAGTACCAGGCTTCCGCGAACTTCCGTGGGTCGTTGGAGACCTGGCGGCCGCGCCACTCGCTGACCTTGCCGACCACCACCAGCTCGCCGGTGAGCGTGTGCTGCCACTCCAGGGCGACATGCCCGCAGTCGTCGGCGAGCAGGAACTTGCGCAGTACGCCGGAGCTGGCA
The DNA here is from genome assembly GCF_040651435.1 of Streptomyces sp. NPDC048479. Lineage (NCBI taxonomy): Bacteria > Bacillati > Actinomycetota > Actinomycetes > Kitasatosporales > Streptomycetaceae > Streptomyces > Streptomyces sp. NPDC048479. The sequence continues at coordinate 365,203 of NZ_JBEZKA010000005.1, read as the reverse complement.
CCGCCAAGGGTGTTGCGGTGGCCGGGCAGCATCACCGAGAAGATCAGCTTCAGCAGTACGGACTTGCCGCCGCCGTTCTCCAGGAAGAGCACACCCGCGGGGGCGGGGCGGCGCGGCGGGCCGACCGGCTCCTCCTCGAAGAACTCCGCCTGGGCGGGGGCGGGGTGGGGCACGGGCTCGCCGACCCCGCGCAGGTCCAGCACGGTGTCGGCATAGCGCGCACCGGCGGGCCCGATGGAGTAGAGGCGTACCCGGGACAGCTCGTACATGGCGGCGGACTCTCGTCTTCGGCAGGTGGCAGGGTCAGGCGTGGAAGGGCAGACCGGCGTCGGCGGCCAGCTCCAGGTCGTCCGCGTCGGGCGGCGCAACGAGCGTGGCTGTGCCGTCGCTGACCGGTACGACGCCGAGCTCGAGCAGCTCGGCCATGGCCGCGCTGCCCGCCATGTCGCGTACCTGCAACTGGTAGCGGGCGGTGGTGCGGTACGCGCCTCCGGCGTCGTCACCGGTGCGCTGCAAGAAGCCCGAGTCGGTGAGGAAGGCGACGGCCTTGCCGACAATGCCGGTGGTGGATCCGGCGAGACGGCGCGCGTCCTTGGTGGCGCCGGTGGCGCTGCGCCGTGCGTAGATCCGCCAGGCCGCTTCCAGGCCTGGGGCTTCGGTGGCGGGGTCGGTGTTCTCGCCCTGCTCCTCGGCGCGCTCCTCGAGGCGGCGGCAGGCCTGGCGGACGAAGGCATCGACGCCGTTGACGGTGATCCGGCCGATGTACCCGTCGTCGGCGAGGTCTTCGGGGCGCGGGAACGCCATGGCGGCGACGGCGAGATGCGCCAGGCCGTGCAGGAAGCGGTCGGCGGAGTCGGCGGACGCGCGCCGGGCGTAGTCGCCCATGCGGACGGCGAAGACCGAGTCCTCACCGGCGGCCACGGCCATGCCGGCGCGCGGGGAGACTTCGAGGACGACGAGGCCGAGGCCGGTGGCGACAGCGTCGGCGAGCCGGGCGAAGGCGGCGTCTTCTCGGTAGCGGCGCAGCAGTTCGGCGTACTCGGCGTCGCGTGCGGGCAGCAGCTTGGGCTGCAGCCCGAAGGAGACGAGTCGCGCGGCGTCGGCCGCGTCGGCGGGCGTGACCGCGGTCGGGGTGGCCGGGCCCGACTCCTCATGGACGTCCGCCTCACGCCACTCGTGCTGTTCGGCGTGGTGGTCGGTCACTGGTGCTCCTTGCTGCGGAAGAGGTGAAGGGGTGGCCAGAGGCGGGGAGGGACGCCTGCGGCGGGCCTCTCCCCTACCCGCTCCTTCCCGTAACTGTGGGCTTCGCCCGCAGACCCCGGTACGCCCTTCGGAAGTGTCCTCAATCGCCGGATGGGCTGGAAGATCAGCGCCTCCGGCGTTCGAGGAGCGGGGCATGGGGCGGAGCCCCGACATGAGCCTCTCCGGCGGTTGAGGAGCGGGGTCCGGGACGGAGCCCCGGTACTGGTACTCACGCGGCCTCCGTGCGGTCCGCCGCCATGCCCGCCGCGTCCAGCAGTGCCGTGCCCACGATCAGGTCGGCGCCACCGAACTCCGGGTCGTCCAGCTCGGTGCCGTCGTCGACGGCGAACAGCAGGCGCTCCTCGCCCTGCCGGTAGGCGGTACCGACCGGCGGGCTCGCCGCGTGCACGGCCAGCAGCGCTACCAGATACGGCAGTTCGGGGTCGCGGCGGCGGGCCTCGGCGAGCAGGCCGGAGAGCCGGCGCGGTGCGTCGTACTCCAGGTCGAGCAGCTCCATCGCGCTCGCGAGCTGCTCGTCGCTGAACCGGCTGTCGTCCGGGGTGGCGATCAGGTCGGGCTCGGGCATCTCCGCACCCAGATGCTCGCGCTCCACCGGCGGGGTCAGCAGCATGTCGACCAGATCGCCGACCCGTACGGACGACGGCGTGCGCAGCCCGGTGCCGCGCGCGAAGAAGGCGTCCGTGACGCGGATCGCCGCTTCCAGGGGCAGCGGCAGCAGCGGGGCGACGAGCTGCCCGTACAGATCGAGTCCGGAGCGCGCGGTGGGCCGGGCGAAGGCCTGGCGATCCTGCTCGGCGCGGAACAGCGGGCCGGCCTCCAGCAGCCGGGACTGCAGCTGGGTGTGGCGGCGGATGCAGTCCTTGACTATGTCGACGAGTTCGGCGGCGCGCCGCTTGTGCTCCGGGTCCTCGGCCTCGTCGCGTGCCTTGCGGATGTTGGTGAGGATCGCGTTCTCATGGCGGTAGCGGTCGGCAACATGGTCGAGCGCCTCGGCGATCATGTCGGGGACGGCGTTCAGCCAGTCGACGGCCCGCACATTGCGGCGGGTCGCTTCCAGGGTCCTGCGCAGCGTCTCGGCGTACTGCACGGTTCGGTACCTGGCCTGCTCGGCGGCGAGCTGGGCGTCGGCGAGCCTGCCGCGGCTGATCAGGACCTCCAGCTTCACCTCGGCCGCGATCTGCGCGCTGGTGACGTCCGTGTCGAGCGCGCCGACCAGGACGTTGACCGCTTCGTCGGTCGTACGGAGATAGACGCTGCCGCCGTATCCCGGGACCTCCTCGATGAGCTTGAAGTCGTAGTCACGGCGGGTGTAGACGCCGTCGGGTCCGAAGGTGCCGTACACCGCGCGGAATCCGCGGTCCACGCTGCCGACGTTGATCAGGTTCTCCAGCACCCAGCGGGCGACGCGCTCGTGCTCGGCGACCGGGCGCCGCGGGGCCTGGGCAGCGACGCGCGGCAGCAGCCTGGCCACTATCTGGTCATGGTCGGCGCCGGTGTCGAAGTCCATGTTCAGTGTGACGAGGTCGATGGCCGCGAGGGCGACCTCCGCCATCGCGTAGACCGAGTACTCGCCCGCGAGATTGGCCTTGCGCACGTCGAGATCGTGCAGCGGCGCGGTGCACGCGAGCGCGCGCAGCCGCCGCGCGAGCCCTTCGTCGGCGGCCGGGCCCTGTGCGGGCCTCGGCCCCGCGCTGAGCTGGGGCGGAACGAAGTCCGTCGAGGCAGGCGAAGTCACGCTGCACAGATTAGGTCCTCGCACTGACAACGGTCGAAACGGCGCAGAAGCGACCGTCCGGCTACGCTCCGTCCTCGTCCGGCTCGTCGACCAGATGCGCGTATGTCTCCACCATCTGCGTGCGTGAGTCGTCGAGGTAGTCGACGAGCAGCCGTTCGGCGCCCGACCGGTCACCGGCCCGCAGCGCTTCGAGGATGGCGCGGTTGCGTACGAGATAGGGCTGGTGCAGCCGCCGTGGATTGTCCACCACATGGAACGCGAGCCGCAGCTCGGCCAGCACGCTGCGCATCAGCTCGTCGGTGCGGGCGCTGCCGGCCAGCGCGACGAGTTCGCGATGGAAGTGGATATTGGCCGTGGAGACGCCTTGCCAGTCGTGCTCGCGCTCCGACCGCTCGCCGCCCGCGACCGCCGTTTCGAGCGTGTCCAGTGCGTACGGTGGCTCACCGAGCCCGTGCACGACGGCGCATTCGACGAGCTGCCGGGTGCGGTAGATGTCCACGACGTCCTGGACGGCGAGCATCCGCACGAACACCCCGCGGTTGAGCTGGTGCTCGAGCAACCGCTCATGGGTGAGCAGCCGGAACGCTTCGCGAAGTGTGTTGCGCGAAATGCCGAGCGCCTTGCCGATGCTGTCTTCGGAGAGCCGTTCCCCCGGCGGGAAGTAGCCCTCCGCGATGCGGGTGCGCAGGATGTCCGCGACCCGCTCCGCCGTGCTGGTGCGGCCCAACAGCGGGCGGTCGTCCGCCAGTCCACCGATCTCGGGCTCCGTCGTCCCCACAACGCCCTCTCTCCCTCGCCGGCCGCTCCGGCCGCCGCGCGAGCTCCATCGTAGAAGCAAGAACGACCCCACATAACCCTTGTCGGATCGTTCAACAATCCCCTACCTTGGCGTCACCGTACAGTCTCGACAGCACCCTCCTCCCCCTCTGCGAGGTGCAGATGAGTACGACCCAAACCCAGCCGAAGCAGGGCGAACTCCCCGAGGACACCGGCGCGTTCGCATGGCTGCGGGCACTCGGGCCGCGCGGCCGCCGCGCCTTCTGCGGCGCGTTCGGCGGCTACGCGCTCGACTCCTACGACTACTTCACACTGCCGCTGAGCATGGTGGCGATCTCCGCGTACTTCGGTCTCGACAACGGACAAACCGGACTTCTCACCACCGTCACCCTGGTCGTCTCCGCGGTGGGCGGCGCGCTCGCCGGCATCCTCGCCGACCGGATCGGCCGGGTGAAGGCCCTGATGATCACGGTGATCACCTATGCGGTGTTCACCGTCCTGTGCGGCTTCGCCCCCAACTACGAGACGCTGCTGGTCTTCCGCGCCCTGCAGGGTCTCGGCTTCGGCGGCGAGTGGGCGGTCGGCGCGATCCTGGTCGCCGAGTACGCCTCCGCCAAGCACCGCGGCCGCACACTCGGCGCTGTCCAGAGCGCGTGGGCGGCCGGCTGGGCGCTCGCCGTCATCGTCTACACCCTGGTCTTCCAGTTCCTCGACGCGGACACCGCCTGGCGGGTGATGTTCTGGACGGGCGCCCTGCCCGCCCTGCTGGTCATCTACGTACGGCGGAGTGTCAGCGACGCCCCCACGGCGGCCGAGCGACGCCGTACCAGCACCGAGCGCGGGACCTTCTCCACCATCTTCAAGCGGGATCTGCTGCGTACGACGTTCTTCGCGACGCTGCTCTCCACCGGCGTCCAGGGCGGCTACTACACGCTCGCCACCTGGGTCCCCACGTATCTCAAGACCGAGCGGGGGCTCACCGTCGTCGGCACCGGCGGCTATCTGACCTTTCTGATATCCGGGTCCTTCATCGGCTATCTCACGGGCGGCTATCTCACCGACCGGATCGGCCGGAAGAAGAACATCGCTCTCTTCGCCGTGCTGTCCGCCATCGGGATCCTCGCCTACACGAACATCCCTTCCGGAGCGAACGGTCTGCTGCTGATCCTCGGCTTCCCGCTCGGATTCTGCATGTCCGCGATCTTCAGCGGCTTCGGGTCGTTCCTCAGCGAGCTGTATCCGACGGCCGTACGAGGCACTGGCCAGGGCTTCACGTACAACAGTGGCCGTGCCGTGGGCGCGTTCCTGCCCACCCTGGTCGGATTCCTGTCCGACAGCTGGGGAGTGGGCGGTGCGCTCGTCCTCGGCGCCGTCGGCTACGGCCTGGCAGTGGTGGCTCTGCTCGGCCTGCCCGAGACCCGCGGGAAGGAGCTGGTGTGATCCGCACCCTGGAGCGCGTCGACGGGCACGCATGGAGCCCGGTCGAGGCCCGCGAGCAATTCCGTTCCGGAGTGGGCGGGCCGACCGCGGGCCTGGCACCCGGCCACACACAGGCGAACCTGATCTCGGTCCCCGCCGACTGGGCGTACGACATGCTGCTGTTCTGTCAGCGCAACCCGAAGCCCTGTCCGGTACTCGACGTCACCGAAGCCGGTGCCTGGTCCACGCAGCTCGCGCCGGACGCCGATCTGCGCACCGATCTCCCCGGCTACCGCGTGTGGGAGCACGGCGATCTCGTCGACGAACCCACGGACGTTGTGGAGCGCTGGCGCGATGACCTGGTGTCCTTCCTCATCGGCTGCAGTTTCACCTTCGAGTGGATGCTCTCCGAGTCCGGGGTTCCGATGCGCCATATCGAGCAGGGCCGCAATGTCCCGATGTACGTCACCGACCGCCTCTGCCGCCCCGCGGGGCGCCTGCACGGGCCCATGGTGGTGTCGATGCGGCCCGTGCCGCCCGAGCACATCGGCACGGCGGTCAGAGAGAGCGCCATGATGCCCGCGGTGCACGGTGGTCCGGTGCACCACGGCGACCCGGCGGGACTCGGCATCGAGGACCTCGGCCGCCCCGACTTCGGCGATCCGGTGGACGCGGAGCCCGGCGACATCCCGGTGTTCTGGGCGTGCGGGGTCACGCCGCAGGCGGCGGTGATGGCCTCGCGGCCGCCGTTCGCGATCACCCACGCGCCGGGGCAGATGTTCATCACGGATGCCCGCGACGCGCAGTACCGCGTGGCCTGACGAGCAGGAATGAGGAGTACATGACCTGGGCGTCGATCGATCTCAACGCCGACCTCGGCGAGGGCTTCGGCCGCTGGCGGCTGACCGACGACGAACAGCTGCTGTCCGTCGTCACCAGCGCCAATGTCGCCTGCGGCTTCCACGCCGGGGACGCGGTCACCATGCGGCGCGTCTGCGAACTCGCCGCCGACCGCTCGGTGCGGATCGGCGCCCAGGTCTCGTACCGCGATCTGGCCGGCTTCGGACGGCGCTCCATGGACGTCCCGCCGGACGAGCTGGCCGCCGAGATCGCGTACCAGATAGGGGCGTTGGAGATCTTCGCCAAGGCTGCCGGGTCCCGCGTCTCGTACGTCAAACCGCATGGCGCTCTCTACAACCGTGTCGTGCACGACGAGGAGCAGGCAGCAGCCGTCGTCGAAGGCGTGCTGCTGTCCGGCGAGCGCCTGCCGCTGCTCGGACTTCCCGGCTCGAAACTGCACACCATGGCGGAGAAGGCCGGACTGCCCGCCGTCTCCGAGGCGTTCGCCGACCGCGCGTACACCGCGGAGGGCACGCTGGTGCCGCGTGGACAGGACGGTGCGGTCCTCAGCGATCCGGCCGCGGTCGTCGAACGGTCCGTCAGCATGGCCAGGTTCGGCGTGGTCACCTCGCGGTGCGGACAGTCGGTATCGGTACGTGCCCGCTCGCTCTGTCTGCACGGCGACACCGAGGGGGCCGTCGCTCTCGCCCGCCGGGTGCGGCGGCAACTGGAAACCGTGGGCGTCCGTGTGGAGGCTTTCGTATGAGGGCCCTGCCGGTCGGCGACCGGGCGCTCCTCGTCGAGCTGAACGACGGGGACGAGGCCGGGGCGCTCCATGCCGAACTGCTGCGCCGCCGCGCCGCCGGCACCCTTCCGGCGATCCGGGAGATCGTGCCCGCGGCCCGGACCGTGCTGCTCGACGGGCTCGACGAGCCGGGCAGCTTCGCGCGCGAGCTCGCGGAGTGGGAGATTCCGGCGCTCCACGCGCGCGTGCAGGACGGGATCGAGATACCCGTCCGCTACGACGGGCCCGATCTGGCGGATGTCGCGGCGCTGTGGCAGGTGGCTGAGGAGGACGTCGCGGACATCCACTCGGCGGCCGAATTCCGGGTCGCCTTCTGCGGGTTCGCACCCGGCTTCGGCTATCTGACCGGGCTTCCGCAGCCGTACGCGGTACCGCGCAGAGCCACCCCGCGCACCTCCGTACCGGCCGGGGCAGTCGCGCTGGCCGGGCCGTACACCGGTGTGTATCCGCGCTCCTCTCCCGGCGGCTGGCAGTTGATCGGGACGACGGACACGGTGCTGTGGGACCCGGCGCGGGAGCCCGCCGCGCTGCTCTCGCCGGGGACGCGGGTGCGGTTCGTGCCGGAGCGCGCCGGGAGCCGCCGATGACCGACAGGGCCTTCGCGGTCGTACGAGCCGGGGCGCTGACCACCGTGCAGGACCTGGGGCGACCCGGGCACGCCCACCTCGGAGTGCCACGCTCCGGTGCGCTCGATCCGTACTCCGGCCGCCTCGTCAACCGGCTGGTGGGCAATGCGGAGAGTGCCGCGGTCCTGGAGACCACCCTCAACGGGTGTGCGGTGCGGCCGCGTTGCGCGGTGACCGTGGCCGTCGGCGGCGCACACTGCCAGGTCACGGTCGACCGGCGGCCGGTGGCGTGGGGGGCGCCGGTGCGGGTAGCCGCGGGCTCGGTGCTGGAGACCGGCCCGGCGCTGCGCGGCGTACGCACCTATGTGGCCTTCGCCGGCGGGATCGCGGTCGATCCGGTGCTGGGCAGCCGCTCCACCGATCTGCTCTCCGGCCTCGGTCCCGCACCGCTCACGGACGGCGCCGTACTGCCGCTCGGCAAGCCGGCCGGTCCGCCGGCGCGGGTCGACGGCGGCGTGCCGTGGCCCGCCCCACCGGCCGAGCTGGTGCTGCGGGTGCGGCTCGGGCCGCGCGCCGACTGGTTCACGGACGCGGCCCTGCGCACGCTGGCCCGTGGTGCGTACCGGGTGTCGTCGGCGAGCAATCGCATCGGGCTGCGTACCGAGGGGCCTTCGCTGGAGCGGGCGGTGACGGGTGAACTCCCCAGCGAGGGCATGGTGCTGGGGGCCGTGCAAGTGCCGCCGGACGGCCGCCCGGTGGTCTTTCTCGCCGACCATCCCACCACCGGCGGCTATCCGGTGGTGGCGGTCGTCGACAAACGGGATCTCGCTGCGGCGGCCCAGGCGGTGCCGGGCGTTCGTGTGCGTTTCGTCCCAGTTCGCTAATGGTTCGCTGACCGCGAGGGGGTGGCCCTGGACCTTGTGCGGCGGATCGTCCCCGGTACGGACTTCGGCCGTGTCCTCAATCGCCGGCGGGGCTGGAAAGCTCAGCCTCGCCGGCGATTGAACCGCGGGGGTCCGGGGGCGGAGCCCCCGCTACGGCGACGGAGCACCGTACCCCCCGCCCCCCGGTGTGCTCATCACCAGCACGTCCCCCGGGCCGACATCCACCGCGTCGACGCCTTCCAACCGCGTCACGCTGCCGTCGGCCCGCTCGACATGGTTGCTGCCCAGCGCGCCCGGCCCGCCGCCCGCCATGCCGTACGGCGGGATGCGGCGGTGCCCCGTGAGCAGCGCCACCGTCATCGGCTCGAGGAAACGGATTCTGCGGACGACTCCGCGGCCGCCGCTCCAGCGGCCGCGGCCACCGCTGCCTTCCCGTACGGCAAAGGCGTCCACGCGCACCGGATAGCGCCACTCCAGCACTTCGGGATCGGTGAGGCGGGAGTTGGTCATATGGGTCTGTACGGCGTCGGCCCCGTCGAAGCCGTCCCCCGCGCCCGAGCCGCTGGCGACCGTCTCGTAGTACTGCACACGGTCGTTGCCGAAGGTCAGGTTGTTCATCGTGCCCGACCCCTCCGCCTGCACACCGAGCGCGGCGTACAGCGCGCCGGTGACGGCCTGCGAGGTCTCCACATTGCCTGCGACGGTCGCCGCGGGGTGGACCGGCGCGAGCATCGACCCTTCCGGCACCCGTACCTCGAGCGGCTCCAGACAGCCGCTGTTGAGCGGGATGTCGTCGGCGACCAGGGTCCGGAACACGTACAGCACCGCCGCCATCACCACCGACTTGGGCGCGTTGAAGTTCCCGGGCTGCTGCGGCGAGGTGCCGGTGAAGTCGAGGACCGCGCTGCGCTGCTGCCGGTCCACGCGCAGGGCCACCTGAATGATGGCCCCGCCGTCCGTCTCGTAGCGGTACTCGCCGTCGGCCAGACCCGCAACGATTCGGCGCACGGACTCCTCCGCGTTGTCCCGCACATGCTGCATATAGGCCTGGACGACGTCGAGCCCGAACTGGTCGGTCATACGGCGCAGTTCGACGATGCCCTTCTCGTTGGCGGCGATCTGGGCGCGCAGGTCGGCGAGGTTGGTGTCGGGCGCGCGGGACGGGTACCTGGCGGTGGTCAGCAGCTCCCGCGTCTCGGCCTCACGCAGCCGCCCGTCCCGTACGAGCAGCCAGTTGTCGAAGAGCACGCCCTCTTCCTCCACGGTGCGGCTGAATGCGGGCATGGAACCGGGCGTGATGCCGCCGATCTCGGCGTGATGGCCGCGTGAGGCGACCAGGAACCGCAGCTCCTCCCCTTCGAACACCGGCGTCACGACCGTCACATCGGGCAGATGGGTGCCGCCGTGGTACGGGTCGTTGATCGCGTACACATCGCCCGGCCGCAGCGCGCCCTCGTTCCGGCGCAGTACCTCCTTGATGGACTCGCCCATGGAGCCGAGGTGGACGGGGATGTGGGGTGCGTTCGCGATCAGGTTGCCGTCCGCGTCGAAGAGGGCGCAGGAGAAGTCGAGCCGCTCCTTGATGTTGACGGAGTGTGCGGTGTTCTCCAGACGTACGCCCATCTGCTCGGCGATCGCCATGAAGAGATTGTTGAAGACCTCCAGGAGGACGGGGTCGACATCGGTGCCGACCGCGACTCTGCCGGGACGTGGCCGTACCCGCGTCAGCAGCAGGTGCCCGCCGTCGCCCGCTGCCGCCCGCCACCCGGGGTCGACGACTGTGGTGGCGTCGGCCTCGGCGATGATCGCGGGGCCTTCGACGGCGTCACCGGGCCGCAGGTCTCCGCGCCGGTACAGCGGGGTGTCCCGCCGCGCGCCGTCCACGAACATCCGCACCGTGGCGCGCGCCGCGAACCTCTCCTCTCCCGCGGTCCCTTCGACGACGTACTCGCCGTGTTCTCCCGCCGTTCCCACCGCCTCGACGGAGACCGCCTCCACGACGAGCGGCTTGTCCATGGTGAACGCGTAGCGGGCACGGTGGGTCGTCTCGAAGTCCTCCTTCATCGCGGCGACGGTGTCCAGCGGCACGGGCAGGCCGGCGTCCGTTCCGGCGTATCGGAGCAGCACGCGCGCGTGCGTCGTGATCGCGGCGTCAGGGACGGCATCGGCGCGCAGCTCGGCGCGGGTGCGCGCGGCGAGATCGTCGCAGAGGGTGCGCACGCGCCCGAGGGCCCCCTCGTCCAGCTCCGCCTCGACGGACTGCTCACGCATGGCGGTCGCGTCGGCGAGCCCGATGCCGTACGCGGAGAGCACCCCGGCCAGCGGCGGCACGATCACCGTGTTGACACCGAGTGCGTCGGCGACCGCACAGGCGTGCTGGCCGCCCGCGCCGCCGAAGGAAGTGAGTGCGTAGCGGGTGATGTCGTGTCCGCGCTGTACGGAGATCTTCTTGACCGCGTTCGCCATATTGAGGACGGCGATCTCCAGGAAGCCGGCCGCGACCTCCTCGGGAGTGCGGTCTTTGCCGCTCTCCTTGCGTACCTCCTCGGCGAGTTCGGCGAAGCGCTCGCGCACCGTGTCGGCGTCCAGCGGCTGGTCGCCGTCGGGGCCGAAGACCGCGGGAAAGTGGCCGGGCTGGACGCGGCCGAGCATCACATTGGCGTCGGTGACGGTCAGCGGGCCGCCGCGGCGATAGCAGGCGGGACCTGGCACGGCACCCGCGGAGTCCGGGCCCACGCGGTAGCGGCGGCCGTCGAAATGGAGTACGGAGCCGCCGCCCGCCGCGACGGTGTGGATGTTCATCATCGGCGCGCGCATGCGTACACCGGCGACCTGGGTGCCGAGCTCCCTCTCGAACTCGCCCGCGAAATGCGACACATCGGTGGAGGTGCCGCCCATGTCGAAGCCGATGACCCGCCCGAATCCGGCCTGTTCGGCGGTACGGGCCATGCCGACGACGCCACCGGCCGGGCCGGACAGCACGGCGTCCTTGCCGCGGAAGTGCGCGGCCTCGCGCAGCCCGCCGTTGGACTGCATGAACATCAGGCGGATGCCGTCGAGTTCGCCGGCGACCTCGTCGACGTACCGCCGCAGGATCGGCGAGAGGTAGGCGTCCACGACGGTCGTGTCACCGCGCGGCACCAGCTTGATCAGCGGGCTGACCTCGTGGGAGCAGCTGACCTGGGTGAAGCCGAGCGTACGGGCCTCCTCGGCGATACGGGTTTCGTGACCGGGGTGGCGGTAACCGTGCATCAGCACGACGGCCGCGCTGTGGAAGCCTTCACTCCGGGCGGCGTTCAACTGCTCCGTGACGGCGGCCATTTCGAGCGGCCGCACGACCTCGCCGTGCGCGTCAACGCGTTCGGGTACCTCGATGACGCGCTCGTACACCGCCTCCGGCAGCAGGATCCGGCGGTCGAAGAGCCGGGGCCGGTTCTGGTAGGCGATACGCAGCGCGTCCCGGAATCCCTCGGTGATGACGAGGACGGTCGGCTCGCCGCGGCGCTCGAGCAGCGCGTTGGTGGCGACGGTCGTGCCCATCTTCACGCAGGCGACCCGGTCGGCCGGGACGGGCTCGTCCGGGCCGACGCCGAGGAGCAGCCTGATCCCGGCGACGGCCGCGTCCCGGTACCGCTCCGGGTTGTGCGAGAGCAGTTTGCGGGTCACGAGCCGTCCGTCCGGGCGTCGGCCCACGATGTCGGTGAAGGTGCCGCCACGGTCGATCCAGAACTCCCAGGGCCCGCTCATTCCCCCATTCTGGCAAGGGGAACGTCCAGTGACACGGCAGCCAGCGCGGAGGAGAGCGCATGCTCGGCGCTGTGGTCCAGGCGTGCGCTCGTGCCACGCGCCCAGTGCCGTACCTCCGCGCCGGCCATCCGCAGCAGCTGCGGCAGCAGATCGGTGCACCGGCGCGCCACCCATCCGGTACCGGCCGTGGCGAGCCAGAAGAGCGACGCGCAGCGGGTCGGCGAGGGCTGATCGGGCTCGCTTCCGGGCGCGGCGCCGTGCGCGAGCCCGCGCGCGGCCAGCAGTTCATGGAAGCGCGCCGCGATCATCCGGTGCCCGCGCTCGCCCGGATGCAACCGGTCCGCGCTCCACATGGACCGGTCGGCGACCCAGGAGCCGTCGGCGACATGCAGATGTACGGCGCCGTAACGGGCGGACAGGCCGTGGACGACGGCGTTGACCGCCCGCTGGCGTCTGGCAAGGGGGCGCGCGAGCGGCACGGGCAGCCCGAGCATGGTGCCGGGGTCGGGCAGACAGGCGGTCAGCAGTACGGTGCCGCGCGCCGAGAGCGCCGCGCAGACCTCGTCCAGCCGCAGGGTGAGGTCCTCGATGTCGAAGGTGCAGCGCAGGGTGTCGTTGACCCCGACGACGACGGAGGCGATGTCGGGTTCGTACGCGAGTGCCTCGGGCGCCTGGCGCTCGGCGACGTCCTGAGTGAGGGCACCGCTGACGGCGAGGTTACGGAAGTGGGCGGGCGCGCCGGCGTCGGAGAGCCCGCCGGCGAGCAGAGCGGCCCACCCCCGCCAGCTGTCGCCGACGCGATCCCCGACGCCTTCGGTGAGCGAGTCCCCGAGCGCGACGAAGCGGGGGGCACGCGGGGGCCCGGAGGCGACCGAGGCGACCGCATCGAGCCCGGAAGCGCCCGGGGCGTCGTGGGCGCTCGCGGCGGTGTTCTCCGGAACCGGCTCGTCCACGACCGCGGTGCCCGGGCCGGCCGTCATGCCGCCACGCCCTCTCCGCGTGCCCGCTCACGTACCGGCGGGGCGTCGTGTGCCGACAGGAACGCCGACACCGATCGTTGCCAGTCGAAGAGTTCGGCCCGCGCCCTGGCCGCCGCGCGGCGGTCGGCTTCCGTGCGGGACAGCAGCCCCTGTACGGCATCCGCGAAGTCTTCCGGAGTGTCCGTGGCAGCCGCTCCCGCGTCCCCGATGACCTCCGGCAGCGCCGACGACGCGCTCGCGATCACCGGGGTGCCGCAGGCCAGCGCTTCCAGAGCCGACAGGCCGAACGTCTCCGCGGGCCCCGGCGCCAGGCAGAGGTCCGCCGCAGCCTGCAGGTCGGACACCGTTTCGCGGTCGCCGACATGGCCGAGGAAGACCGCGGGCAGCCGTTCCGCACGGGCCCGGCGCGCCAGCGCGGTCCGCAGCGGACCGTCGCCCGCGACCACCAGCGCGGCCCGTACGCCCCGCTTCCGCAGCTCGGCGAGTGCGTCCAGGGCCATTCCCGGGCGCTTCTCCACCGACAGCCGGGAGCAGAGCAGCAGAAGCACCTCGGCCCCGGCGGCGTACTTCGCGCGCAGGACCGTGCTGCGCCTGCCCGGCCGGCAGCGCAGCAGGTCCACGCCGAGCGGGGCGCGCACCACATTGCGCGCCCCGATGCGGACGAATTCCCGCTCCGCCCACTCCGTCGTGCACACGATCCGCGAATACGCCCATGCGGTACGGCGGTTGAGCCGGTCCGCGGTGCGCCCGGCGGCTCCCTCCGACAGCCCCCAGGTCCTCAGCACCCCGTCGGCCGTCTCGTGCGAGACCATCACCGAGGGGACGCGGTTGCGCCGCGCCCACTCCCCCGTCCACCGAAGCGTCGTGCGGTCGGAGACCTCGAGCCGGTCGGGCTCGATGGTTTCCAGGACCTGCCGCAGCCGCCGCCGGCCGGCCAGCACCCGGTAACCGCCGGTGCCGGGAAGCTCTGGTCCCGGCAGGGTGATCACCCGGCCCTGCGGGGTGAGCCGATCGCTCTCCAGATCGCCGGGAACGATCAGCACAGGCTCGTGCCCGGCGGCGAGATAGCCCTTGCCGAGCTCGCCGAGCGCGGTGCGCAGGCCGCCGGAGGACGGGGTGACGAAATTCGCCAGCCGTACGATGCGCAGCGCGCTCATGCCGCCACCGCCGTACGCGCGCCCAGCACCTCGGCGTAGTGGTCGAGCAGCAGGTCCCCGATGACGGCCCAGGTCCTGCCCTCGACGGCGGCCCGTCCCGCGTGGCCGTACGCGGCACGCAGCCCGGCGTCGGCCACCAGGGTCGCGACCGCGGTCCGTACCGCGTCCACGTTCCGCGGTTCCACCAGCAGCCCGGTACGGCCGTGGCCGACCAGATCGAGCGGCCCGCCGGCGGCGGGCGCGATGACCGGTATCCCGCTCGCCATGGCCTCCTGCACGGTCTGGCAGAAGGTCTCGTACGGACCGGTGTGTGCGAAGACGTCGAGCGAGGCGAAGATCCGGGCGAGTTCGTCGCCGGTCCTGCGGCCGAGGAAGACGGCCCCGGGCAGCTCGCCGTGCAGCGATGGCTCGCTGGGCCCGTCGCCGACGACCACGACCCGTACACCCGGCATACCGCAGACGCCGGCGAGGAGCTCGACATGCTTCTCGGGAGCGAGCCGGCCGACATAGCCGACGATCAGTTCACCGTTGGGGGCGAGGCTGCGCCGTAGCTCCTCGTCCCGCAGCTCCGGCCGGAATCGTGCGGTGTCGACGCCGCGCGGCCACAGCCGGACCCGCTCGACGCCGTGTCCCTCCAGATCGCGGAGGGCGGCGGTGGACGGCGCGAGTGTGCGGTCCGCGGCGCTGTGCACGGCACGGATGCGCCGCCAGGCGGCGCCCTCTCCCGCGCCGACATAGGTACGGGCGTAGCCCGCCAGGTCGGTCTGGTAGACGGCGACGGCCGGCAGGCCCAGCCGCGCCGCGGCCGCCATGCCGCGCACGCCGAGTACGAAGGGGCTGGCGAGGTGGACGAGGTCGGCCCGGTGGGCGGTGATGGCCGCCGCCACCCGGCGGCTCGGCAGAGCCACCCGCACCTGCGGGTATCCGGGCAGCGGCAGGGAGGGGACGCGCACCACGGGGCAGGGCGCGTTCGATTCGGAGCTGTCGGCCCCGGCGACTGCCGGGGCTATGACGAGCGGGTCATGACCGCGTGCGGCGAGATGCCGGGCGGTCTGCAGGGCGCAGTGCGCCACACCATTGACGTCGGGCGGGAAGGATTCGGTGACGATGACGACACGCATACCCGTGTTGTCGTCGTGCTCGGGGTGGAGCGGCCAACGTGGATCTTTCCGCCCGTGAAACGTCCCATGAGCGTTTGTGACAGCGGCCCCGTCATCACGGGGCAGACAGTCACACGGCGGGCATATCCGGGCCGATTCTGCTCCGTACCGCGGTCTGTACCTCGGCCTCCTCTGCCGGGTCCGCGGCCAGCCTGCGCAGTCGCTCGGCGACCCGCACATCGCCGGTCTCGGCGTGCAGCGCGGCCACTTCTCTCGTGGTCTCCTCGCAGTCCCACAGACATTCGACGGCGAATCCGGTGGGGAAGGAGGAGTCGGTGGCGGCGAGCGCGCGGGCCGCGCGCCCGCGGAGCTGGGAAGAAGCGGTCTCCCGGTACACATGGCGCAGTACGGGTGCGGCGCAGGCGATACCGAGCCGTCCCGCCCCGTCGACGAGTGTCCACAGCGGCAGTGCGTCAGGACCGTCGGCGCGTACGGTCTCGCGCAGGGCGCCCAGTACCAGCTTGGCGTCCTTGGCGCTGCCTCGGCAGGCGAGCACACCCGCCGCTGACGCTCCGAGCGCGTCGGGCCGGTGCACCCAGCCGCGCGCCCGGTCAACAGCCTCGTCGCCGCACATCCGCTCGAATGCGGAGACAGCGGCGTCGGCGACGGCACGAGAGCCGCTGAGCGTCGCGGCCTCGATCAGATCGAGGACGACCGGGTCCCGCGATTCGGCGAGATAGTGCAGGGCGGCACAGCGCGCGCCGTCGGGTCCCTGACGTGCGGCTTCGACGATGAGCAGCCGGTCGTCGGGTCCGGCGACGGCGGACAGGCAGCGGGCGGCGGGCACATGGAGGGCGCTGCCGCGCTCCAGGCCCTGCTCGGCCCAGTCGAAGACTGCCTGGACGCTCCATCCGGGCCGGGGCCCGGTGGGCCGCATCTGGCGCTGCCAGCGGTCGAAGGAGCCTGCCTCCTGTGCTGCCCGCACGCGGGTGCCGACGGCGTCCCGCTGGTCCTCCGCCCACAGCCGCCACGGACGCGGTTCGAAGGCGTCCCGTACGGCGACGGCAAGTTCGGCGTCACCCTCCGGAGTGGCCGGGAAACGGGCGAGAACCGAAGTGGCCAGCGCCCGCAGACCCGAGTCGTTGTCGCGCAGGGCGAGCTCGTCGAGGGCCCAGGCCCAGTTGGCTCCGCTCGCGGCGTATCTGCGCAGCAGGGCGAGGGCGTCGCCCCTGCCGTACGAGGCGAGGTGCCCGAGCACCGCGAGCGCGAGGCCGGTCCTGGCCTCGTCGGTGTCGAGGTGGTCGTCGGTGTCCCAGAGGTGCCGCTCGATCTCCTCGAGACTGCCGTGGAGATCCAGGTAGAGGCGTGCGTAGTACAGCGAGCGGTTCTCGACCTGCCAGTCGTGGCGGGGATCGCTCAGTACGCAGTGGTTGAGGGCCGCGAGCGCTTCGGCGCGCGGCGCGGCGAGCGCGTGCAGCGTGCCGTCACCGCGGCCTCTCTGCAGCAGGCCGAGCAGCGTACCGCTCGGCGCTATGACTGGATCGAACATGGGGAAAGCCTCACATCAAGCTGTCGACGCAACCGGGGGGTGGAGATGCCTAGGCCGCGCAGCAACATGTAGGAGCGCCCGTCGTCTTCCGCTTGGTGTAGACCATCTTTGTCTGCCTCTCGTCTGTGGCCCCAGGGGAACTCCCGGATGAAGTCCGGGGTAGGGCCCGACGTCATGATGACCCACCCATTTCGCCACCGCGACCACATTTACGGCGTCCCTCTCAGCGGCTTCCCAACGGCCCCTCGGCAGCCGCTCAATGGCCGCCGAACAGCTCCAAGAGGTCTGTCTTCCCAAACATCCGCGCGGTATCCATCGCGGATGGAGTTCCGGCTTCCGGATCTGCTCCGCCGGCCAGCAGGGCGCGGATGACGGCATCCTCGCCCTTGAAGACGGCTCCGGCGAGCGGCGTCTGGCCGCGGTCGTTGGCCCGGTCCGGCTCCGCGCCGCGGGCGATGAGCGCCTCCACCGCGGAGGCGTGCCCGTGGTAGGCGGCCAGCATGACGAGGGTGTCACCGCGGTCGTTGGTGAGGTTCGCCGGGACGCCGGCGTCGATGTACGCGGCGAGCGCCTCGGCCTCTCCCTGACGGGCCAGATCGAAGACCTTGGTCGCGAGCTCGATCACCTCGGGATCCGGGGCTTCGCTCATCGGACGGACCGCCTTTCACCGCGTTGACCTGGGGCGCACGGCAAGAGCGGCCGTACGAGTGAATCGACAGGGTACTGCCCGCGCAGCGACATGACGCGGCCCGCCGGAGGCAAGGATCACCGCATGCGAGGCACTGTGCCGCGCAACCGAGCAGTGTGCCCCCCGAACGGTTCTCCGACGTCCTCCAGTGCAGTGAAATACGGGACATTTCACCCATTTGCACCTTTTATCACATGAGTACTTCCTGTGAGCATGGGAGAACTCATGGTGACTGTCCCTCGACCAGGAGAACTCTCATGATCCTTTCATGCTCAGGTGTCGTGCTGCTCGGAATCGTCGTCTTCCTCTTCGTCAGGAAGGACGGGCTCAAGACGTCCCACGGATTCACGTGCGCGCTCTTCGGCTTCTTCCTGGCGGGCACCGCCATCGCGCCCAGCGTCAAGGCCGGCACAGCGAGCCTCGCCAGTCTCCTGGGCGGGATCAAATTCTGACGCCCCGCCCCGCTCAGCACCTCCAGCACCTCCAGAACCATCAGAACCATCAGAACCATCAGCACCTTCAGGAGACCGATGTGGCCCGGCGCCCACTCCCCCGCATTCTCAGCAGCGGCAGCGCACAGCTCGCCCGGAGCCGCGAGATCGCGCGCACAGCCGCCGACAGCGCCACGGACGTCCTTCATCCGCTGATCACGATCGCCCGTGGTCTGCGGCAGCTGGCCGCCACGGCAGCCCGCAGGTGGGCCGCCACCCCCAAGGAACGGCGTGGTCCCGCGCTGTTCCTGATCGTGGGCTGCGGCCTGGTGGTCGTGCTCATCCCGTACGGGCCACTGCTCGCCCTGATCTCGGTGATGGCCGCGGCCGCCTGGAAGGGCCGGGTGCGTACGCCGGTGAGGACCGGCCCTGACGAAGCGGAGACCGGGCGGCTCCAGGCCCTCTATGAGGCGCTCGTGCCGTACTTCTCCGTCGCCGAGGACCCGGCTCCGCTGTTCGCCCACGGCGGCGAGTGGAGCAAGGCCTTCAGCGGCTACGCATTCGACGGCAACGGACGCCTCACCCGGCTGTCGGTGAAGTACCCCGCCTACTTCACCGACGGCGAGTCCGAGTCCCGGGCCCGGATCGAGAAGCTGCTGCATGCCAAGTCCGGACGCGGCCGCGAGTATCTCTTCAGCTGGGACGAGGAGGGCAACCACCTCGTGATGAGCGTGCTCCCCGCACTGCCCACCTCCATCGCCGCCCAGCGTTTCGTCACCGTCCCCGGCGAAACCGTGCTGGGCTTCACCGACGCCGACGCGGTGCAGCGCACCGTGCCGGTGACGGCAGGCGTGGAGACCAGGGACGCGCCGCCGGTCGTCTGGCGTACGGGTCCGCGTTCGACGGAGCCGCATCTGCTGGTCGTCGGCGAGCCCGGCAGCGGCGCCACCACGCTGCTGCGCTCGATCGCTCTGCAGGCCCTGCAGCACGGAGACGTACTGATCATCGAGGGCAGCGGCACCGGTGAGTACGCCTGTCTGACGGGGCGGACAGGCGTACTGGCTGTGGAGTGCGGGCTGGCCGGGGCGCTGGCGGCCCTGGAGTGGGCGGCGCACGAGACCGAGCGCAGGCTGATCGCCGCCAACCGGGCCCGGCAGGCCGGGCACCCCGCACCCGAGGACACCAAGCGGCCCTTGTGGATCCTGCTGGACCGCCCGAGCATCCTCGGCCATCTGGCGGCGGCCGACGGGCACACCGATCCGCAGCAGCTACTGCAGGTACCACTGCGTCATGGCCGGGCGGCCCACGTGACGGTGGTCGTGGCCGAGCAGTTCGACAGCCTGGACGCGCTCACCGAGGCCGTACGGACGCATACGCGTGCCCGAGTGGTGCTGGGTCCTGCCGTCTTCGAGCAGGTGGAGTCCGTGCTCGGCGTGGAGCCGCACACCACGCCGACGACCGAAGTGCCGTCCGGCCGGGGCTACGCACGGCTCGGTACGGGTTCGGTGCTCAGGCTGCAGGTGCCGGCGACCCCGGACCCGTACGACGAAACGACGAGCGAGGCACACCGGCAGGCTGTGCTGGACCTGCTGCCGGAGAGGCTGGAGCGAGTCGAGGCGGCGGCCCCGGATCCCGTACCGGCCGAGGGCTGATGTTCATCGACCGACCAATGACAGTTTTCGCCTGACGATGCAAAGGACCACAACTGACAGCTGACGGATTCCGGAATCCGTCAGGCAACAAACGTCCGTGGCGCCTCCGTGCCGGTGCTCGCGCCCGTCTCGACGAGCCGCGCCGCCGCCGCCAGCCGCGCCGCCGCCTCGTCCGCGACCGCCCCGCCGACCGTGAACGGCAGCCGTACGTAGCCCTCGAAGGCCCCGTCGACACCGAATCGCGGCCCCGAAGGCACCCGCACCCCCACGCGCTCACCGACCTCGGCGAGCCGGGATCCCGACAGCCCTCCGGTGCGCACCCAGAGCGTCAGCCCACCGCTCGGCACATCGAACTCCCAGTCCGGCAGCTCCCGGCGGACCGCCGCGACCAGCGCGTCGCGGTTCTCGCGTGCCTGGGTACGCCGAATGGACACGGCTTCCTCCCAGCCCCCGGTCTGCATCAGCCAGTTGACCGCGAGCTGTTCCAGCACCGGCGTGCCCAGGTCGGCGTATGCGCGTGCCGCGACCAGGGAGCGGATCACGTCGGGTGCCGCGCGCACCCATCCGATCCGCATGCCGGCCCAGAAGGCCTTGCTGGCCGAGCCGACGGTGAGGACCGTGCTGCCCGCCGGGTCGAAGGCGCAGACGGGCCGCGGCATGTCGATGTCGTCGTCCAGGTGCAGCTCGGACATGGTCTCGTCGACGACCAGGACGGTGCCGGCCGAGCGTGCGGCGTCCACGAGGCGGCGCCGCTGGTCCTCGTCGGCAAGTGCACCGGTGGGGTTGTGGAAGTCGGCGACGACGTAGGCGAGCCGGGGCGCCGCGTCGCGCAATACCTGCCGCCACCGGGACAGGTCCCAGCCGGTCAGCCCTTCGGCCATGGCCACCGGCACGAGGCGGGCCCCGGCCTCGCGCATCAGCTGGAGGATGTTGGCGTAGGAGGGGGATTCGACGGCGATGCGTTCGCCGCGCCCCGCGAAGAGGTGGCAGATGGCGTCGATGGCGCCCATCGCGCCGGTGGTGACCATGATCTGCTCGGGCATCGTGGGGATGCCGCGCCGGGTGTAGCGGTCGGCGAGCATCTGGCGCAGGGCGGGCAGGCCGGCCGGGTAGTCGCCGTGGGTGTGTGCGTATGGGGGCAGCTCTTCGAGCGCTCCCTGGACGGCTCGGGTGAGCCAGGGTTCGGGCGCGGGCAGGGCGGCGCAGCCGAGGTCGATCATCGAGCCGAGCGATTCCGGCGGCAGGGGTTCCAGTCCGCGGGCGGGCAGTGGGTTCCCGGCGGGTACGGCGGTCCAGCTGCCCGCTCCCCTGCGGGACTCGAGGAAGCCTTCGGCGCGCAGCGCTTCGTAGGCCGCCGCGACGGTGGTGCGGCTGACGGAGAGGGCGAGGGCGAGTTCGCGTTCGGCTGGGAGCCGGGCGGCGACAGGGACGCGGCCTTCGAGGACGAGGAGCCGGATGCCGTCGGCGAGTGCGCGGTAGGCGGGGGGCTTACGGGTGCCTGGTCCGGCCGGGCGGGATTGCTGGGAGGTGAGCTGCCTGGCGAGCTGAGCCGCGCCTACCGCTGAGGTCCACTGCGTCATGGAAGTCAGTCCACCTTCCTCGAATTGGCCATGGTTGCCGTCTGTTCCGTAGCCACAGAGTGTCATGCGTCAGTCCACAACCACCAGAGGGGGCGCCATCGTGTCCGCGCATCTCACCCGCAGGCTGCTGTATCTGTACATCGGTCTGGCGCTGTACGGCGTGAGTTCGGCGCTCCTTGTGCGCGGCGGGCTGGGGCTCGAGCCGTGGGGTGTGCTTCATCAGGGTCTGGCCGAGCGCACGGGACTGACGATCGGCGTGGTGTCGATCATCGTCGGCGCGGCCGTTCTGCTGCTGTGGATTCCGATCAGGCAGCGGCCGGGTCTTGGCACTGTTTCGAATGTCTTCGTGATCGGAATCGCGATGGACGGCACACTGGCGCTGGTGCCGGATGTGTCCGGGCTCGGGGCGCAGATTCCGGTGATGGCCGGGGGCATCGTGCTCAATGGGGTGGCAACGGGCCTGTACCTCTCGGCGCGGTTCGGGCCGGGTCCGCGGGACGGTCTGATGACGGGGCTGCATCGGCTCACGGGGCGTTCGATCCGGCTGGTCCGTACGGCGATCGAACTGGCTGTGGTGGCGACCGGCTCTGTGCTGGGCGGCTCGGTGGGTGTCGGCACGGTCGCGTATGCGTTGGCCATCGGGCCGCTGGCGCAGTTGTTCCTGCGTGTCTTCGCCATCTCGGAGCGGGACGGTGGCAGCACGGTGGTCGCCGGCGCGACACCGAAGCAGGCGATACTGCGGCAGTGACTCGCGTACGCCACCCTTACCTGGACCATCCGTCGGTACTCGCCTTCGCCCATCGCGGCGGGGCGGCCGACGGGATAGAGAACACCGCGGCCGCTTTCCGGCGGGCCGCCGATGCCGGCTACCGCTATTTCGAGACCGATGTGCACACCACCGCGGACGGGCAGCTGGTCGCCTTTCATGACGCGACGCTGGACCGGGTGACGGATGCGCGTGGCCGGATAGCGGCGCTGCCGTGGAGCGAGGTGCGGCAGGCGAGGGTGGCGGGCCGGGAGCCGTTGGCGCTGTTCGAGGAGCTGCTGGAGGAGTTCCCTCGAGCGCGCTGGAATGTGGACGTCAAAGCGGAACCGGCACTGGTTCCGCTGGTGGATCTGATTCGCAGGGCGGGTGCCTGGGACCGGGTGTGTGTCGGTTCCTTCTCGGAGGGCCGGGTGGCCAGGGCGATGCGTCTTGCGGGGCCGCAGCTGGCGACGTCGTACGGAGTGCGGGGCGTGGTGGGCCTACGGCTGCGTTCGTACGGGATTCCGGCGGCGCTGCGGGCGGGTGCGGTGTGTGCTCAGGTCCCGGAGTCGCAGGGCGGCATCCGGGTGGTGGACCGGCGTTTTGTGCGGGCGGCGCACGATCGGGGTCTGCAGGTGCATGTCTGGACGGTGAATGAGGCGGATCGGATGGCGGCGCTCCTGGATCTCGGCGTGGATGGCATCATGACCGATCATCTGGAGACGTTGCGCACGGTACTGACCGACCGGGGGGTCTGGGTCTGAGACCCCGCGCGTCTGCACTACGGGACGAGCGAGGGGGCGCGGGATGACGGCCGACACCGCGGACCGGACAACCGGGACGACCGGGGCGAGTGAGCGCAGACGCGAGCAACGCGGCTGGTATTTCTATGACTTCGCGTGCTCGGTCTATTCGACGAGTGTGCTGACGGTCTTCCTGGGGCCGTATCTGACGTCGGTGGCGAAAACCGCGGCGGACGCCGAGGGTTTTGTGCATCCGCTGGGTGTGCCGGTGCGGGCGGGCTCCGTTTTCGCGTACTCGGTGTCCCTGTCGATGGTGGTGGCGGTGCTGCTGATGCCGCTGGCGGGCGCGGCGGCGGACCGTACGGGCCGGAAGAAGCCGCTGTTGGCGGTGGCGGCATATGTGGGTGCGACCGCGACGGCGGGGATGTTCTTCCTGGACGGCGACAGGTATCTGCTGGGCGCGTTTCTACTGATCGTCGCCAATGCGTCACTGTCGGTGTCGATGGTGTTGTACAACGCGTATCTGCCGCAGATCGCAGCGCCGGACGAGCGTGATGCGGTGTCGTCGCGCGGCTGGGCGTTCGGCTACACGTCGGGCGCGCTGGTACTGATGCTGAATCTGGTCGTGTACTCGGGTCACGAGACGTTCGGGCTTTCGGAGTCCGAGGCGGTGCGGATCTGTCTGGCGTCGGCGGGGCTGTGGTGGGGCGCCTTCACACTGGTGCCGCTGCGGCGGCTGCGGGACCGGCGGCTGGCGCCGAGTGGCGAGGGGGCGGTCGGTTCGGGGTGGCGGCAGTTGATGGCCACGCTGCGGGACATGCGCCGGCATCCGTTGACGTTGTCGTTCCTGCTGGCCTATCTGATCTACAACGACGGCGTGCAGACGGTCATCTCGCAGGCTTCGATCTACGGGTCGGAGGAGCTGGGTCTTGATCAGACGACGTTGATCACGGCAGTGCTGCTGGTGCAGGTGCTCGCGGTGGCGGGTGCGCTGGGCATGGGACGGCTGGCCAGGACACATGGGGCCAAGCGGACGATTCTGGGTTCACTGGGGGTCTGGACGCTGATTCTGGCGGCGGGGTACTTCCTGCCGGCCGGGGCGCCGGTGTGGTTCTTCGGTCTCGCTGGGGCGATCGGGCTGGTTCTGGGCGGGAGCCAGGCGTTGTCGCGGTCGTTGTTCTCACATCTGGTTCCGCGCGGCAAGGAGGCCGAGTATTTCTCGGCCTATGAGATGAGCGACCGCGGGCTGAGCTGGCTGGGGCCGCTGGTGTTCGGGCTTGCGTACCAGCTGACCGGCAGTTATCGGGACGCGATCATCTCTTTGGTGGTCTTCTTCGCGCTGGGATTCGTGCTGCTGGCGCGGGTACCGGTGAGGCGTGCCGTGGCGGCCGCGGGCAACCCTGTGCCGGAACGGATTTAGACGTTGAAGTGAAAGGCCGGTAGTGTACGCCTTTGGCCTGCCAGATGGACCGTTACTGCGTGCTGAAGAAGTGAATTCACTGGGTGACACTTTCTGTCAGATGTGACAAAACGGGCACTGGTGGGTACAACAAGGGGCGGCACGACGGGCGACGCATGACCCGGAACGGGAATCTTTACCGCCGACCGGACGTTGACCGGATGACGACGACAGCGACACCTGTCCTGTGGGCGACAAGCCCGGGAGGCACGATTCATGAGTGAGCGAGCTCTCCGCGGTACGCGACTCGTGGTGACCAGCTACGAGACGGACCGCGGCATCGATCTGGCCCCGCGCCAGGCGGTGGAGTACGCATGTGAGAACGGCCATCGATTTGAGATGCCGTTCTCCGTTGAGGCGGACATTCCGCCGGAGTGGGAGTGCAAGGCGTGTGGCGCCCAGGCACTCCTGGTGGACGGCGACGGCCCCGAGGAGAAGAAGGGCAAGCCGGCGCGAACGCACTGGGACATGCTCATGGAGCGGCGCACCCGCGAGGAGCTGGAGGAGGTGCTGGCCGAGAGGCTGGCCGTCCTGCGCTCCGGCGCCATGAACATCGCTGTGCATCCGCGGGACAGCCGGAAGTCCGCCTGACCCCGTAACAACACCGCACTACAAGCACCACGCAAGATCAAGAGCCGCGGGCCGTGTCACACCGAATGTGTGACGCGGCCCGCGGCTCTGCTGTGCCCTGGATGCGCTCGCGTCCCTCTCGGGACGCGCCTGCGTGCCCCCTCGTAAAAAGGGACGGCCCGGCCGTGGGGGAGGGACGGCCGGGTCAGGGGGTCAGCGGGGGCCTCGGGCCGTCGTCCTCGTAGCCCCGCGAGGGCTGCGTGGCGTCCTGCCGGATGACCTCACCCTGAACGACTTTGCCGTCCGGGCGGTGGATGCGGGCCTGCTGGAAGGCATCGCCCAGGCTGCCGGGGGCGGCGACGCGCATCCGGTGCTCCAGGGAGCGCTCCGTGTACCGCCCGAGCGCCGAGCGGACGGGCTGCAGCAGGAGCAGCAGGCCCGCCACGTCGGAGATCAGACCCGGCAGCATCAGAAGAAGGCCACCGAGCATCAGGAACCCATTGCCGGTGCTGCCGGTCCCGGGCGCCGGGCTGTTGCCGGCCTGCGCCTGCTGGAGGATCTCGGTCAGATTGCGGAAGGCCCGCCGGCCGGCCCGCTTGATGACGACGGCGCCGACGATGGCGCCGCCGACGAGCAGGGCAAGGACGGTGAGTCCGCCGGCCGCTCCGGCCACCAGGGTCAGCAGCCAGATCTCGAGCACCAGCCAGGCGGCGATGCCGAGCGGCACGAGATTGCGGGCGCGCGAGCGCTTGGGGGCTGTCGGGGGCGGAGTGCCGGTCGTCATGCCCCCAGTGTGCCTGGACGCCCGCCGAAGCGGCGTAAGGGTGTGATCAGGAAGATCGCCCGGCTGACGCGAGAGGGCGGGAGGACACCGGGAGGCGGTTCAGGAGGACTTGCGGCCGAGGAGACGATTCGCCCGGTCGCCGACGCCCCAGGCGGTGACCCGCCACAGCGCCTCGACAAGGATGTCGCGGCTCATCTTCGAGTCGCCGACCTCGCGCTCCACGAAGGTGATCGGGACCTCGACAACGTGGTAGCCGGCGGCGACGGCCCGTCGAGCGAGGTCGACCTGGAAGCAGTAGCCCTGCGAGGCGACGTCCGCGAGGCCGAGCCCTTCGAGGGTCTCCTTGCGAAAGGCCCGGAAGCCGCCAGTGATGTCACGGAGCGGCAGGCCGAGGAGCAGCCGGGAGTACGTGCTGCCGCCGCGCGAGATGAACTGACGGTGCTTCGGCCAGTTGACCACGCGGCCGCCGGGGACCCAGCGCGAGCCGAGGACCAGGTCGGCGCCCTTGAGGGCGGTGAGCAGCCGGGGCAGCTCCTCGGGCTGGTGGGAGCCGTCGGCGTCCATTTCGACGAGTACGCCGTAGCCGTGCTCGATGCCCCAGGCGAAGCCCGCCAGGTAGGCGGCGCCGAGGCCTTCCTTGCCCTTGCGGTGCAGCACATGCACCTTGTCGTCGTGGGCCGCGAGTTCATCGGCGAATTTGCCGGTGCCGTCGGGGCTGTTGTCGTCGGCGACGAGGATGTCCGCCTCGGGCACGGCAGCGCGCACCCGGGAGACGATCGGCTTGATGTTCTCGGCCTCGTTGTAGGTCGGGATGATCACCAAGGCTCTGCCGAGCGGGCCGTACCGCCGCTGACCGCCGTCGTTCACTACTGCCCCTTAATGTCCGTACGCAGAGCCCCACCATAGCGAGCGCTCGCCGCGCCGCTGCGGCGGCACGGACCTGGGGAGTCGTGTCTTCGGCGCGGAAGTGTGACAAGGGGCTGCGGATCGGGGCCCGGCGTCCTTCGGGCCGACCTGGGACCCGCTGGCTGCGGATCTACCGAGAGCCGTTGTCTACTGAACGCCGGGCCCCACCCGGGTCACACCTGCCGGCCGGCTGAGACCTTCCCTCGCCCCCGAGGCGCGGGCGCTGAACCTGGCTCCCAGTGGCAGTGCGCCGGTGCGACGCACCACCCCATGACCCAGCGGCGTTCGACGACTGCGTGAAGGTCTGCCGGTCGGACGTCCCGTGGTGGACTCGGCCGAACCTACCGGCCGGTGGGCGCTCGCTGTCAATACTCCCCTGATCTGCGATCCTTGCCCAAATCACCAGGTCAGCGCGGAAGATGCGCAGGTCGCGCCGGAGCGCGGCGGGCATCGATCGGCGGTACGAAATGTCCGCACGTCACTCGTTCAGCCTCTCATAGACCGTTTGTCCGAAGACCACCGTCCGCAGGCAGCGGGGCAGTTCGGTGCCGGGGGTGAGATCGGGCAGGCCCGGGGTGCCGGAGCGCGGGTCGGTGGACCAGCGGGCGACGCGGTCGTCGGGGGCCTGGACGACGAGTTCCTCGGTGCGCCAGACGGCGTAGTCGGCAGGCGCGCCGGGAACCAGGACACCGGCGTCGTCGCGGCCGATGGCGCGCCAGCCCCCGCGTGTGTGGGCGGTGAAGGCGGCACGGGCGGAGACCCGGTGTTCGGGCGTGCGGTGGAAGGCAGCGGCCCGGACGGTGCCCCAGGGGTCCAGCGGGGTCACGGGACTGTCCGAGCCGAAGGCGAGGGGCACTCCGGCGCGCAGCAGTGCGGCATACGGATTGAGGGTGCGGGCCCGCTCGGCGCCGAGGCGCTGGGCGTACATGCCCTCCGAGCCGCCCCAGGCCGCGTCGAAGGCGGGCTGGACGGAGGCGGTGAGGCCGAATTCGGCGAAGGCGGCGATGGTTTCGGGTGTGAGCATCTCGGCGTGTTCGACACGGTGGCGGGCTGCGCGTACGCGGGCGAGGCCGAGCGTGTCGGCGGCGGCCCTGACGCCGTCGGTGACAGCGGTGAGGGCGGCATCGCCGATGGCGTGGAAACCGGCCTGGAGCCCGGCTTCGGTGCAGGCGGCGACATGGGCGGCGACGGCCGCGGTGTCGAGGTGGGCGGCGCCGGTGTGCGGGGCGTCGGCGTACGGGGCGTGCAGGCAGGCGGTGTGCGAGCCGAGGGAACCGTCGACGAAGAGGTCACCGGCCGCGCCGATGGCGCCGAGTTCGCGGATGCGCTGTGCGTCCTTTGCGCTCGCGACCTGTTCGGCCCAGTAGCCGACGACGCGCGGGCCCGGCTCCGCCTCGGCCAGCTTCAGCAGGGAGGTGAAGTCGTCCTCGTCGGAGATGTCGGGGCCGGCGCATTCGTGGACGGTGCCGATGCCGAGCGAGCCGGCCCTGGCGAGTGCGGCGCGCTGGGCGGCGGCGCGCTGGGCGGGGGTGATCGCGGCGTGGGCGGCGGCGCGTACGGCGTGGTGGGCGGCGGCGGTCAGCGGCGCGTCCGGGTGGTACCCGGCGAGATCGGTGATGCCGGGGACAAGGTCGAGCAGGGCGGTGGTGACCACGGCCGAGTGGACGTCGATCCGGGGCAGATAGAGAGGGCGGCCGCCGGCCGCCCGGTCGAGTTCGGTGCGGGACGGCGGACGCTGCTCGGGCCAGCGCGTGGCGTCCCAGCCGTGACCGAGGAGGACCTTCTCGGCGGAGTGTGCGGCGCTGTGCTCCCGTACCAGATCGAGCGCTTCGACCAGGGTGCGGGCGCCGGACAGGTCGAGGCCGGTGAGGGCGAGGCCGGTCGCCGTGGTGTGTACGTGTGCGTCGGTGAACGCCGGAGTGACCAGAGCCCCTTCCAGGTCGATCACCTCGTCGACTCCGGCGGCGAAGGCGTCGGCGGCGCCTTCCGAGCCCACCCAGCCGATATGTCCTCGCTCGACGACCATCGCGGTGGCGAAGGGGTCGGCGGGGCTGTGGACTTCTCCACCGCGCAGCAGCACGGTGCGGTGTTCGGCCTGGGGGGCGGTGCTGTCGGTCATGGGAACAGCCTAGATACGCGGCGGGCGTGCCTCGTACGGGGTGGAGAGGACGACGGTCGTACGGGTGGAGACACCGGACAGCGAGCGGATGCGGGTGAGCAGGTGCTCCAGCTCGAGCGGGGTCGCGACGCGCACCTTGAGGATGTAGTTCTCCTCGCCCGCGACGCTGTGGCAGGCCTCGATCTCCGGCACGTCGGCGAGGCGTTCCGCGATGTCGTCGGGGGCACTGGGGTCAAAGGGCTTGACCGAGATGAAGGCGGTGAGCGGCAGCCCGACCGCCTCGGGGTCGACGACGGCGGCATAGCCGCGGATGACGCCGCGCTGCTCGAGGCGCCGGACGCGCTGATGCACCGCCGATGTGGACAGGCCCGTGGCCTTGCCCAGGTCGGTGTAGCTCATCCGCCCGTCCGTGACGAGCAATTCCACGATCTGACGATCCAGCTCCTCCATGCGGATCAACCTATTGCCCCAGGTCCCTTCCGGCACAGTCGGCGGCCACACGGAGAGGCACCTGCGGCGGGCATGTGACGAATGCCACAGGTTTGCCGACCGGTCCGTCGTGATCACGCGGTTGCCTGGCTGGCGCGTGGGGAATTGCTTGCTTTGGTCGAGGCCGCAAGTGCCTGGTCGGCCCACCCGAGGGGGAGAATCTCCATGCAGAACCTGAAGAACAGCGGACGTACCGAACCGGAGCCTGTTGATTCGGCCGATCCGGCTGAGATCGACGAGCTCGACGCGTACAACACCTTCGAGATGTACCGGGTGATCTGCCCGGACTGCGCGCAGCCGATCGCACTGCTGGCGGACGAGGACGTCCTGCCGGAGCATGCACTGTGCCCCACCCCGTGGAATCCCTTCGGGTTGACCGTGTGCGCCGGTACGGGGCGTAGGGCCGCCGAGGCGCGTCCCGCGGACGAGACGCTCGAGGTCCAGGAGCAGGACACCGCACTGCTGTTGACGCTCCCTGAGGGGCTCGACTGGCGGACCCAGCCCTTCTCCCATGTCGGCGGTCCGGGCTCGCGTCCGGTCAAGGTGCCGCATATGCGGCGTGCGGCCTGAGCGGTCCGAGGGCGAGGCCCCGGTAGGTCACCAGTAGCTTCCCTGCACCATGGCGGCAAGGCCGGCGTGGTGCAGGATCAGGCTGTCCGGGTCCTTGGACACCTGTACCTCACCGAAGTGGATCTGCCGGCAGGCCACCCGGAGCATGACGATCGCGTGCCGCAGCGCGGCGTAGAGAGTGTGGAACTCCATGTCGCGCGGGCGGTGGCCGGTGAGCTGTTCGTAACGGCGCTCTACGGCCTCGCGGCGCAGGAAGTCGGGCAGGCCCGTTTGGCCGAAGCCGACGGTGAGGTCCTGGAAGAACCGGTGGAGGTAGACGGTCCAGCCGAGGTCGACCTCGCGCGGGGCGTAGGCGGCCATCTCCCAGTCGATTACGGCAGCGGGCTCGAACCCGTCGTAGATGACGTTGCCGATGCGGGCGTCGCCCCAGTTGCGGACCGCCTCGCCCTCGTCCTCGGGCCACTGCGCCTCGAGCCGGTCGAAGGCGCTCTCGATGAGCGGTGAGCGTGGCAACCCCTCCACCACCCAGGCGTAGTACGCCCGTTGGGCATCGACATGGCGGCGCAGCGCGCTGCTCTCCTGTCGTGGGACCGGGTGCTGGTCGTGCAGTCGGGCGATCAGCGAGATCGTGGCCTCTTCCAGCTGGGCGCGCTCGGCGTCGCTCGCGGCATGCAGCCAGTTGCCCTCGTACGTATAGGGCATGACGTCGGGCGGAACACGGCCCTCGACGCGCTCCATCACGAAGAACGGCGCTCCCAGCGCCCCGGG
The DNA here is from genome assembly GCF_040651435.1 of Streptomyces sp. NPDC048479. Taxonomy (NCBI): domain Bacteria; kingdom Bacillati; phylum Actinomycetota; class Actinomycetes; order Kitasatosporales; family Streptomycetaceae; genus Streptomyces; species Streptomyces sp. NPDC048479. The sequence goes on along the minus strand of NZ_JBEZKA010000005.1, from coordinate 334,877 downwards.
ATGCTCCTCCAGCCACAGCACGCGCGGCACGGGTATGTCGGTGTGCTCGGCAACGTCCCGCATGGTGCGGTACTGCAGCGCCATGTCGTACACCGGGAAGATCGTGTACGCGGCCGGGTCGGCGGCGAGCCGCAACGCGCAGGCGCGCACGGGTGGTTCGGGGTGCTCGATGTCGAAGAGCAGTGTCTCGCTGGACATGCCGTTGGACTCGGGGACCCGTACGCCCGAGACCTTGGCGCCGGGCAGCCGGGCATCCAGCCAGGCGGTGAGACGGCGGGCGAGTTCTTCGGGGTCGCGCGTGGTCGTGCGAGGGCGTGGTGCCGTTGCCATGGCGGTACTCCTCACTGTCGGTGCGTCCAATTGCGCTGTGCCGTGGTGAACAGCGCATTCGGCGGTGGCCGTCGCTTCCGCACGCCCTCTTCATCCACTGGCGCCGGCATCCGCCCGGGCGGCTAGCCGGCCACCGAGTCATAGCCGCTGAAGCCGCTCGGGTCGTGGCGGCCGAAGGTGCCGCGTTCGAAGATGCCGTGGCCGGTCCGCCCGTCGAGGGTGAAGCGGGCCGAGTGGTCCGTGACGCCGTAGGTGGCCATCGGGTGGACGGCGGGGTCGGAGAGGTCGTAGCTGCGCCGGTCCCTCCAGCCGCGGCCCTGCCAGGTGCCGTGCTGCCAGTCGGTGGCGGGCGGATAGCCGGCGCCGATGGCGAGCGGTGAGGAGGCGAGGATCTCGACGCCGAGCTCAAGGGGTTTACGGGCCGGGTCGGTGAGGTGGACGACGGCACGTTCGGGGTGGCGGGTGCCGGGGCGGTAGGTGATGTCGGTGTGGGGCCAGCCGAGTTGGATGTCGTGGTGTCCGTCGCGGACGAGGACGGCTTCGCTGAGCGTGCGGTAGCCGTCGGCGTCCTCCTGGGCGATCACCATCAGGAAGCGGTCATCGAAGCGGACGGGGATCCAGAGCCAGTGGAAGCCTTCGGTGCGCAGCTCCTCGGCAGCGCGGCCGCCTTCTTCGCCGGGGATGGGCCGTACACCCCAGCTGCGGTCGCGGGTGCCGGTCCACTCCCCCGCCGCCACCGGTATCTCCTCGCCGGCCGCGCGGATGGTGCCGGTGCAGCTGCCGGCCTGGACGAAACGGCGGCCTTCGAGCATGAGCCGGTCGCCGCGGCGCTGAGTGTGGTGCGGTTCCCACACGGCGGGGAAGTCCGCATGCCAGGTGATGTCGTACGAGAGGGAGCCGGGGTCGTCCGGGTCGGCGTCGCAGTGCAGGGTGAGACGGCGCAGCGGCTCGTCGACGGTGATCCGCAGCGGGCCGACAGTGAGGTTCATCCGGTCGTCGGTGAGTGCGTCGGAGGCGCGTACGGCGTGTATCCGGTCGTCGAGGCGGAGTGTGGCGTAGGCGTCGATGACGCCGGTGTTGGGGTAGACGCCGAGACCGGCCATGAGCAGCGCCCGGCCCTGGTGGTCGAAGACCTGGAAGATGCACCGGTCGTAGGCGTTGCGGTCGCCGGTGACGAGATGCTTCATCGACAGCGGCGCCTGGTGTACGGGGTATTCGTCGAGGGCGATCGGGCGGTCGTCGGACACGGCAGACCTCCTGGGCGGCAGCTGACCTCCTGGACGGCAAGGAAATTGACGGTACGTCAGAAACCTTGCGGGAGGCCAGAGCCCGGCGCCGTACTCGTATTACCGCGGACCGCGTGCGGGTATGGCGCGAACTCGCGCTCGATTCTTCTCGGCGGTAACCCGGCCGGGACGCAGGGCGTTGGCCAGTCATGACCCTGCAGTACGCCACGACAAGTCACGGCCGGCGCCGCCTTGCGACACCCGTTCCGGAAGAATCGGTTCCGCATCCGGCCGATCCGCCCATCTACCGCGAGCTGCTCCGTCAGTGGGCGAGCAAGGGCCGGACGGTGCCGGGGCGCCGCGACCCGGAGTGGAGCAGGCTCGCGGCGCCGCCGGTGTGGAACGGGCGGTTCAGCGCGTCACAGGATCAGCGCGTCTCGGGTCCGGCGAGGTGACGGGCGATGACCATGCGCTGGATCTGATTGGTGCCCTCGACGATCTGCAGCACCTTGGCCTCACGCATATAGCGCTCGACCGGGAAGTCCAGCGTGTAGCCATAGCCGCCGAGCACCTGGACCGCGTCGGTGGTGACGCTCATCGCCGTGTCCGTGCAGAACAGCTTGGCCATGGCGGCCTGCCGGGAGAAGGGCCGTCCCGCATCGCGCAGCCGCGCGGCGGCGAGGTAGAGCGCACGGCCCGCCTCGATCCGGGTGGCCATGTCGGCGAGCATGAAGCGCAGCCCCTGGAAGTCGGCGATGGGCCGGCCGAACTGCTGCCGTCCGGTGGCGTAGGCGATGGCCTCGTCCAGGGCCGCCTGCGCGAGCCCGATGGCGCAGGCGGCGATACCGAGCCGGCCCGAGTCGAGCGCTGAGAGCGCGATCGCGAAGCCCTGGCCCTCCTCACCGATCCGGCGGGAGTCGGGCACCCGTACGGCGTCGAAGTTCAGCTGGGCGGTGGGCGAGCCCTTCATGCCCATCTTCTTCTCGGGTGCGGCGGGGTTCAGGCCCTGCGCGTCGCCGGGGACGAGGAAGGCCGTGATGCCACGGGCACCCTCACCGCCGGTGCGGGCCAGAACGGTGTAGAAGTCGCCGATTCCGCCGTGCGTGATCCAGGACTTGGTACCGGTGATCACCCAGCTGTCCCCGTCGCGCACCGCCTTGGTGCGCAGCGACGCGGCATCCGATCCGGAGGCGGGTTCGGAGAGGCAGTACGCGCCGAGGAGGCCGCCGCCGAGCATGGCGGGCAGATGCTCGGCCTGCTGCTCCTTGGTGCCGTAGCCGGCCAGTGCGTGGCAGGCGAGGGAGTGGACGCTGACACCGAGGCCGACGGTGAGGCGGGCGGCGGCGAGCTCTTCGAGGACCTGGAGGTAGACCTCGTACGGCTGGTCTCCGCCGCCGTACTCGGAGTCGTACGGAAGGCCGAGCAGTCCGGACTCGGACAGAAGAGAGAAGACCTCGCGCGGGAAGTGCCCGGAATCCTCCTCCTCGGCCGCCCGGGGAGCGATCTCCCGCTGGATGATGTCGCGTACCAGGGCGATCAGATCCCTGGACTCCTCGGTGGGCAGTTGACGATCCACCGGCTGCGGGGCGCGATCGGGCATTACGGCGCTCTCCTCCCTGTCGGGCGCTGCGGCGGTCGCGCGCGAAGGGTGTGGGCGCGCCGCCGGTCTTTCTGCCAAGCCGATGCTGCCCTTCCGGATCACGAAAGTGGCTGGACGGCGGCTGTGGCGCGTTGAGTATGCCCGATCAGCGGGCGTGCGTCACGGGCTGCAAGGACTCGTTCCGATACCGCCCGACCGACCGGTGAAATTGGTCCGAACCATTGACCCCACTGGTCTAGTCCTTCTACCGTTCCCCGCAGTGCATGACCGTGTTCATGCCACATAGGCCCGCAGCTCGACAGCACTCCCCACTCGCTCTCCCTCCCCCACGAGGAGACATGATGCTCGGACCACACCGTCCCCGCGCCCGCCTGAGGGCGCTCATCGCCGCCGCCTGTACCGCCGTGCTCGGCGCGACCCTGATCACCGGCGCCCATATCGCCTCCGCGGGCGAGTCCGCCCCCGCCGCGAAGCCCGTATCCGCGCCCGCGGCAGCCGCCGCCGGGAGCAAGGTGGTCGGCTACTTCACCGAATGGGGCGTCTACGACCGCAACTACCACGTCAAGAACATCCAGACCTCCGGGTCCGCGAACAAGCTCACCCACATCAACTACGCCTTCGGAAACGTCACCGGAGGCAAGTGCGCCATCGGTGACTCGTTCGCCGACTACGAGAAGACCTACACCGCCGGCCAGAGCGTGGACGGCGTCGCCGACACCTGGGACCAGCCGCTGCGCGGCAGCTTCAACCAGTTGCGCAAGCTGAAGAAGCTGCACCCGAACCTCAAGGTGCTGTGGTCGTTCGGCGGCTGGACCTGGTCCGGCGGCTTCGGCCAGGCCGCGGCCAACCCGGCCGCCTTCGCCCAGTCCTGCTACAACCTGGTGGAGGATCCCCGCTGGAAGGATGTCTTCGACGGCATCGACATCGACTGGGAATACCCCAACGCCTGCGGTCTGAGCTGCGACACCAGCGGTCGCGATGCCTTCAAGAACGTGATGTCCGCACTGCGTTCGAAGTTCGGCAGCTCCAACCTGGTGACCGCGGCGATCACCGCGGACGCCTCGTCCGGAGGCAAGATCGAGAAGGCGAACTACGCGGGCGCGGCCCAGTACGTCGACTGGTACAACCCGATGACGTACGACTTCTTCGGCGCCTGGGCGGCGCAGGGCCCCACCGCCCCGCACTCACCGCTCACCTCCTACACCGGCATCCCCCAGCAGGGCTTCAACACCAGCGCCGCGATCACCAAGCTCAAGGGTCTCGGCATCCCCTCGTCGAAGCTGTCGGGATCGGCTTCTACGGACGCGGCTGGACGGGCGTGACACAGAAGGCGCCCGGTGGCACGGCGACCGGAGCGGCGCCCGGCAAGTACGAGCCGGGCATCGACGACTACAAGGAGCTCAAGTCCAAGTGCCCGGCCAACGGGACCGTCGCCGGGACGGCGTACGCGCACTGCGGCAGCCAGTGGTGGAGCTACGACACCCCCGCCACCATCGCCGGGAAGATGACCTACAAGAACCAGCAGAGCCTGGGCGGCACCTTCTTCTGGGAGCTCAGCGGTGACACCACGGGCGGAGAGCTGATCAAGGCCATCAACTAGGGCTTGTTGAGAAGTAGCGCCGTCCGCCCGCAGGGCGGGGAGCCGGCGGGCTCCCCGCCCTTGCGCCATGCCGGGCGGCTGTCAGACCAGTCCGAGCTGGGTGACAAGCATGGCCAGGACGACGACAAGGGTCCAGCCGAGAATGTGCTCGAGGACCTTGGAGTCCTCGGGGCCGCCGGTGCGGGTGCGGGGCTCGGCGCGGGCAGCGGTGACGGCGGCGGCGGTCGAAGTCATGGTGCGTCTCGTTCAGTCGTCTGGCGGATGGACGTCCCCCCGTGACCTGACCACAGTGCCAGCGATACCGCCCCCGGGGCAGCGACGTGCGTCACAGCGCCCGGGGCCGGCAGGTGCCTCATCGGATACCGACGGCCTCCAGAGCCCGGCGCTGGGCGGGGGTCGGCTGGGCGTGCCAGTACAGATAGCAGACGCCACCTGTGCCGGAGACCACCTTGCCGCTCGCGTTGTAGCGCTTGGTGCGGAGCCAGATCTTCTCCCACTCGGCGCGCCGGTAGACACGGCGTACGGCGCCGTTGCTGGGCGATGCGGGGTCGTTGGCGATCACATCGCCGTCGGCCGTGAAGCCGATCACGGTCATCAGATGCCCGGAGGTGCCGTAGCCCGCGCCGGTCAGCTCCTCCTTGAGGAAGGACTGAGACGTTATGGCCGGGATTCCGGCCCGGATGAGCGTCTCCAGGTCGGTGAGCGAGGAGAGCCGGGTGACGACCGAGCTCATGTCCTTGAAGGTGGCCGCGTAGGCGGCGTTGAAGGGCCAGTTCCCGCAGCCGTTGTACTGGTAGTCGAAGGTGAAGCGGGCCGCGTGGCAGACCTGCGGGTCGGCGAACGCGGGGTTCACCCAGGCCAGGTCGGCGGCCGACGGCTTCCGGCCCCAGTACTCGATGATCATCTGCGAGGAGGTGGGGCTGCACCAGGCCTCGCCGCCGTTGTCGTACTCCGGGTACTGGCCGACGTGGGTGTTCTGCGAGTAGCGCGGTACGGACAGCTCGCGGGCGAGTCCCGGCGTGGAGGCGGGGACGGTGAACCGGTCCGGGATGTCCGAGGCCATCGCGCCGAGCCGCCACACGGTGGGCGTGAGCCGGGTGCCGGGCTTGCGGTAGAGGGTCAGCCGCAGTTGGTACGAGACCAGCCGCAGCCCGCCGGCCGCATCGTCGATGGAGAAGGTGTCGGTCCAGATGCTGGCCTTGCCGTCGCTCTGGTCGTCGAGGGACGTCCTGCGGATGTCCCCGTCGCCCGCCGCCCAGCGGCCCATCACGAACCAGGGGGACCAGGTGGTGTCGGAGTAGCTGCCGCGCAGCTCGACCTGGAGCCAGGTTCCGGCCGGGGTGTGCGCGTTCCAGGAGGCGATGGCCTCGGTCGCGGGCACCCGCGAGCGATGGACGGGCGAGGTCCAGGTGGCGTACTCCCAGGTCGCGGTGGTGCCGGTGTGCGGATCGGTGTAGTCGGTGCGGCCGGCGGGGGCGGCGATGACGAGTCCGGGGCGGCGGCCGGCGACGGCCCGGGTGCCGGACGCGGTGCCGCAGCGCCAGTCGGTGTACGAGGTCCAGAACTGGTTGTCGACCAGCGGGACGGAGCCGGTGCGGCCGGCCTCCGCGGCCGGTGCGGCGGCCGCCGGTGCGGCGGAGGACAGCGCCCCCGCACCCGCCGCTGCCGCGATCGCGGCGCTCAGCACGGATCTGCGCGAAGTAGGTCTGGGCATGGGACCCCCCAAGTCAGGTGCGCGACAGTGGAGCAACTATCGCGGGTCCCGGCGGACTTCTGCCAGCACTTCGGACCGCGTCGCTCCACCAATATTGGTCTGGTCCACTGACGTGACCTGCGGCGGGGTGCGCCGCACTCACAGGGTGGCGGACCTCTTGGACAGCGGGCCTCCTAGGCTGGCGGGATGGACGACCTCGATCGGCAGGCCACGGCGCTGCGCGCACTTTCACCCTCGTGCGGACCGGTGCGGCTGGTCGCTGTGGACGGCCACGCGGGCTCGGGGAAGAGTACGTTCGCGTCCCGGCTCGCGGCGGCGCTCGGCGACGGCGTGCCGGTGCTGCATCTCGACGACCTGGCCACGCACGAGGAGTTCTTCGCCTGGACGGACCGGATGCTGACCCAGGTGATCGGTCCGCTCTCGCGCGGCAGGACCGCGCACTACGACCCGTACGACTGGAATCTGCGCCGCTTCGGGTCCCCACGCCCTCTGGAGGCGGCTCCTGTCGTGCTGATCGAGGGCGTGGGGGCGGGGCGGCGGGCGTTGCGCCCGTTTCTCGCGAGGCTGTTGTGGATGGAGCGCAGCGCGCAGGAGTCCTGGGAGCGAGGCCGGGACCGGGACGGGAGCGAGCTGTCCGCATTCTGGGACGGCTGGACGATGGCGGAGACACGCCATTTCTTGGCGGACCCTTCTCGTCCGTTCGCGGATGCCCTGGTACGCGAGTGTCAGGAGGGGTACGAGTGGCTCCAGGGTCCTTCTGCGACAGCGTGACCGAACCGGATCATCACGTACAGTTACTGCTTTTACCTGGCATACCGAGCGGTCGGAAATCGCCCTCAAGAGTGCCTCAACTCTGCTTGACCGAGGGGGCGTACAGGTCTTACGTTCTCAATGTGCGGCTTTCCGGAGCCGCCGCAGACGCGAAGCCCCCGGTTGTTCCCCCGTGATCGGGGGCTTCGTTCTGCCCTCTCCCCCTCTTCCCCGGCGCCGCACCCCACTCTCCGCTCACCCTGGGTCACCGTCAGCGGGGCGATTGTCGTGCCCTTAGTCGCACACCCTTTGCGCAGGTACGATGCACCTCGGTGGGGTCAATTCCCGTCCACGGCAAGGTGGTTCAGTACGCTGCCGACGGGCGCCCGCCCGGCGGGACATCACAGGTGCACTTTTTGTGGGGGACCTGATGGACATCGGCACGCAGGGCGCACCGGCCCCGGCCGACCTCGCCTGGGTGCGCGGCGTGGACGCCTACACCATGGGTGCCTATCCGCAGGCGGAGGAGGAGTTCCGGGCCGCGGTCCGGATCGATCCCGAGATGGCCGACGGCTGGCTCGGACTGCACGCCCTGCGCGTCGACACCACCACCGCGCTGCTGCGCATGTACCGCAGCCGCGAGCGCTTCGGCGAGCAGCGCGCCCGCCATCGCCGCACCCTCAACTCCTGGTACTGGCTGGGCTGGTGGGTCCAGCCGGTGCTCGAGAGCCCGCGTGATCTGCTGCTCGCCCACGCCTCCCACTGGCTCGACGGCCGTCATGTGCCGGAGCTGGACCGGGCGCTCGCGGGTCTGCCGCCGGTCGACGCCGACCCCCAGGTGCGCTTTCTGCACGCCTGCCGCGCGTATCTGGTCAAGGACTGGGAGCAGCTCGTACGCCATACCGAACCGCTGATCAACGATCCGCTGCTGGGCATCGAGGCGGGACTCTTCGGCGGGATGGCCCGGGTGCGTCTGGAGATGTACGGGCAGGCCGAGCCGCTGCTCTCCGCCGCTCTGATGCGCTGCCGCAGCGAGCAGCCGCAGCGCAAGGAGCTGCGGTACTGGCTGGCGCGGGCGCACGAGGGCACCGGCCGCAGCGCCGCCGCCCTGCCGCTGTACCGGGCAGTGCACCGGATCGATCCGGCCTTCATGGACACATCGGCGCGGCTGGCGGCGATCGCGGAGTACGACGGGATCGACGGGTACGACGAGTCGGCCGGACTGGCGGCGGTGTCGCTGGCCGGCTTTGGGCAGGACACCGCGGACGCGCAGGCAGAGGGGGACGGTCCGCTCACGGCCGAGGCGCGGCTCGGCCCCGATCCGCAGACCCAGCTCCCGGGTGCCGTGCCGATCGTCCCGCCCGGCGGCATAAGGCCGAAAGCAGTCGTCCCCGCGCAGCCCACTCCGCCGGCGGGCCCGGCGGGCCCCACCGATCCGGTACTGCTCGCCGAGGCGCTCGCGGAGCTGGAGCGGATGGTGGGCCTGGAGCCGGTGAAACGGCAGGTGAAGGCGTTGTCCGCGCAGCTGAAGATGGCTCGGCTGCGCGCCGACCAGGGGCTGCCGGTGCAGCCGCCGAAACGTCATTTTGTCTTCTCCGGCCCGTCCGGCACCGGCAAGACCACCGTCGCGCGCATCCTCGGCCGGGTCTTCTACGCGCTGGGCCTGCTCGGCGGCGACCATCTGGTCGAGGCCCAACGGGCCGATCTTGTGGGTGAGTTCCTGGGCCAGACGGCGGTGAAGGCCAATGAGCTGATCGACTCGGCGATCGGCGGAGTGCTGTTCGTGGACGAGGCGTACAGCCTCTTCAATTCCGGCTACACCAAGGGTGACGCGTACGGCGACGAGGCCCTCCAGGTCCTCCTCAAGCGGGCCGAGGACAACCGCGACCATCTGGTGGTCATCCTGGCCGGCTACCCCGAGGGCATGGACCGGCTGCTCGCCACCAACCCCGGGCTGTCCTCACGCTTCACCACCCGGGTCGACTTCCCCTCGTACCGCCCCCTCGAACTGACCGCCATCGGCGAAGTGCTCGCCGCCGAGAACGGCGATGTGTGGGACGACGAGGTGCGTGAGGAGCTGCGCTCCATCAGCGGCCATGTGGTCGACCAGGGCTGGATCGACGAGCTCGGCAACGGCCGTTTTCTGCGCACGCTGTACGAGAAGAGCTGCGCCTACCGGGATCTACGGCTGTCCGGATATCCGGGCACTCCGACCCGCGAGGATCTCGCCACGCTGCGGCTGCCCGATCTGATGCAGGCGTACGGCGAGGTCCTGTCGGGCCGCGGTCCGGTGGACCGCGACCCGCAGGATCCGCCGCTCTGAGTCGGCGCTACTTCTGAAACACGCCCTCGGCCTCAGCCGACCAGGGCGGTGTCCAGGGCGGCCTCAGGCGCGCGGGGCACCGTCACCCGGTGGGACGGGTCGCGGACCTCGCCGACCAGCATTTCCAGGACGTCCTCCAGAGCGACCAGACCCAGCACTCGCCCCGACGCGTCCGCGACCTGGGCGAGGTGGGTGGCCGCACGGCGCATCACGGTGAGGGCGTCGTCCAGCGGGAGTTCGGCCCGCAGGGTCGCCATGGGTCGCCAGATCTGCTGAGGCACGGCCCGTTCCCTCTCCTCCATGTCGAGGACGTCCTTGACATGGAGATAGCCCATGAACGGGCCTTCGCCCTCCCCGCAGACCGGGAAACGGGAGTAGCCGGTACATACCGTCAGCTCCTCCACCTGGCGCGGGGTGACCGACGGGGCGACCGTCACCAGGGCGGAGCGGGTGATCAGCACATCCGTCACCGGGCGGCTGCCCAGCTCCAGCGCGTCCTCGAGCCGCTCCTGCTCCGCGGGCTCCAGCAGCCCCGCCTGGCCCGAGTCCTCCACCAGACGGTTCAGCTGCTCGATGGTGAAGACCGCCTCCACCTCGTCCTTCGGTTCGACACGGAAGGCCCGCAGCACCAGCCGGGCGCAGGCGCCGAGCGCCGCCGTGACCGGTCGGCACAGCCGGGCGAAGGTGACCAGGCCCGGGCTGAACCAGAGCGCGGTCTTCTCGGGAGCGGCCATCGCCAGGTTCTTCGGGACCATCTCGCCGATGACGAGGTGCAGGAAGACGACCACGGCCAGCGCGATGACGTAACCCAGCGGATGGATCAGCCCCTCGGGCAGATGCGCGGCCTGGAAGACCGGCTCCAGCAGATGCGCCACGGTCGGCTCGGCGACCGCGCCGAGAGTCAGTGAGCAGATGGTGATGCCGAACTGCGCGGCGGCCATCATCTGCGGCAGATTCTCCAGTCCGTGCAGCACCTGCCTGGCCCGCGAGGAGCCCTCCGCGGCCAGCGGTTCGATCTGGCTGCGGCGTACGGAGACGAGCGCGAACTCCGCGCCGACGAAGAAGCCGTTGGCCAGGACCAGGAGTATGGCGAAAAGGAGTTGGAGGACGCTCATCGCACGGCCTCCGGCACGGCCGGGACATCGGCGGTGCGCACCAGGCGCACCCGCTCGGCCCGGTAGCGGTCCACCTGGCGCACCGAGAGCCGCCAGCCGGGGAGTTCTGCCCGGTCGCCGGGGGCGGGGATGCGCCCCAGCAGATCGGCGACGAGGCCCGCCACCGTCTCGTACGGGCCGTCGGGCACATCGAGGCCTATCCGGCGCAGCGTGAGGACGCGGCAGCTGCCGTCGGCCTCCCAGGCGGGGTTGCCGTCCTCCGAGGCCACGGAGGCCAGTTCGGGCTGGGCGTCCGCCTCGTCGTCGTGCTCGTCGCGGACCTCGCCGACGAGTTCCTCGATGATGTCCTCGAGCGTGACGACACCGGCGGTGCCGCCGTACTCGTCGACCACGACGGCGATGGGCTGCTCGCTGCGCAGCCGCTCCAGCAGCTGCTGCACGGGCAGCGTCTCGGGCACGAGGAGCGGCGGGACGGCGACCCGGTCCACCCGGGTGCGCTGCCGTTCGTCCACCGGTACCGCGAGGGCGTCCTTGAGGTGCACCATGCCGACGATCTCGTCGATGCGCTCCCGGTAGACGGGAAAGCGCGAAAGACCGGTCGCGCGGGTGAGGTTGAGGACATCGGCCGCGGTGGCGTCGCTCTGCAGCGCGCTCATCTTCACCCGCGGGGTCATCACATGCTGCGCGGTGAGATGTCCGAGCGAGAGGGTCCGTACGAACAGGTCGGCCGTGTCCTGCTCCAGCGCTCCGGCGCGTGCCGAGTGGCGGGCCAGCGAGACCAGCTCACCGGGCGTGCGGGCGGACGCCAGCTCCGCTGCGGGCTCGACGCCGAGCATCCGCACCAGTCGGTTGGCGACGGTGTTGAGGAGGGTGATGACCGGGCGGAAGACGGTCGAGAAGAGATGCTGCGGGCCGGCAACGAAGCGCGCGACCTGCAACGGCCGGGAAACCGCCCAGTTCTTGGGGACGAGCTCACCGATCACCATCTGGACGGCGGAGGCGAGCAGCATCCCGATCACCACCGCGATCCCGGAGACGGCCCCTTCGGGCAGCCCGGTCGCGGTAAGCGGCCCGCGGAGCAGCCCGGCGAGCGCGGGCTCGGCGAGCATGCCGACGACCAGCGAGGTGATGGTGATGCCGAGCTGGGTGCCGGAGAGCTGGAAGGAAAGCTCCCGCAGCGCCTTGACGACGCGGCGGGCGCGGCGGTCGCCCTCGGCGGCGGCGCGCTCGGCATCGGGCCGCTCCACCGTGACCAGGCCGAACTCGGCCGCCACGAAGAAGCCGTTGGCGAGGATCAGGAGGAACGCTGCCGCGAGCGGCAGAAGAGAGATGATCATGCCGCCGCCTCCTGGGAGGGGGCGGCGCAGGTACTACCGGACGATCCGTCCATTGCTGGAGGGAGTCACTCCTCGTGTCGCAGGTGCCCCGCGGGCCGCTGGGGGCCGGGTGGTGCGGGGCGGGGCGCGCTTGTCGCCACCGTCACCAGAGTAGACAGGTGAGCCGCGGACGCGGCAGGGGCATCGCCGCTCAGTCCTCGTCCGGGCGGGTGCCTCGGCTCTCCGCGAGGGCCCGCAGGGCGCGCGCGTCACTGATGGCGTGCGCCTTGGCGATACCCGGCTGAATGCCCAGTACGGGCAGGCTGGTGCCGTCGCTGAGGTCGAGGAAGACCCAGGGGTCGCCGGGGCGGAGATTCACCCGCAGGATCTCGGCCCACTCCAGTTGGCGCGTACGGGTGAGATTGACGACAGTGACGCCGTTCTCGTCGGCGACGACCTTCGGTCGGCTCAGCAGGGCCAGTACGCCGAAGAAGACCAGGGCGGTGAAGATGAAGCTGCTCCGCTCCCCCGCGCTCAGCTTCTCCAGCAGCAGGGCGATGGCGGTGATCACGGCGAACATCACCACGCCCACGGTCAGCAGAACGACCCGGGTACGGGTCGGCCTGAAGGTGACCGGGAGCGCGGGGACTTGAGGTGCGGCGGCGGGCATGGTTTCCGGCATCCTTCAGAGGCGGCAGGCGTGGATGGCCGTGGTGAGGATCGCCCGTGCGCCGAGGTCGTACAGATCGTCCATGATCCGCTGCGCTTCCTTGGCCGCGACCATGGAACGGACGGCGACCCAGCCTTCGTGGTGCAGCGGCGAGATGGTCGGCGACTCGAGACCCGGGGTGAGGGCGACCGCCTGCTCGAGGTGCTCGACCCGGCAGTCGTAGTCCATCATCACGTAGCTGCGGGCGACCAGGACGCCCTGGAGGCGGCGCAGGAACTGCTGCACCTTGGGGTCGTCGGCGGGCGCGCCGGTGCGGCGGATGACGACCGCCTCGGACTTCATGATCGGCTCGCCGATGACCTCAAGACCGGCGTTGCGCAGGCTGGTGCCGGTCTCCACGACATCCGCGATGATCTGCGCGACGCCCAGCTGGATCGCCGTCTCCACGGCCCCGTCGAGGTGGACGACGGAGGCGTCGATGCCCTCGCCGGCGAGGTGCTTGGCGACGATGCCCTCGTAGGAGGTGGCGACCGTCATTCCGCCGAAGTCGCCGACTCCGGTGGCGGTGCCGGGCTTGGTCGCGTAGCAGAAGGTGGAGCGGGCGAAGCCGAGCTGGAGGATCTCCTCGGCGTTGGCGCCGGAATCCAGCAGCAGATCGCGGCCGGTGATGCCGATGTCGAGCTTGCCGGAGCTGACATAGATCGCGATGTCGCGCGGGCGCAGGTAGAAGAACTCGACCTCGTTCTCGGGGTCGACGAGGACGAGCTCCTTGGACTCCTTGCGCTGCTGGTAGCCGGCCTCATGGAGCATCGCCGACGCAGGTCCGGACAGTGAACCCTTGTTGGGGACGGCGATGCGCAGCATGAGACGGGCTTCCTTTGTTCGCGTGTTCCGTACGGAGTCGGGGGCGGTGCTCAGAGGTGGGCGTAGACGTCGTCGAGGGAGATCCCGCGCGCGACCATCATCACCTGGACGTGGTACAGCAGCTGCGAGATCTCCTCGGCGGCGGCTTCCTTGCCCTCGTACTCGGCGGCCATCCACACCTCGGCGGCCTCCTCGACGACCTTCTTGCCGATGGCATGCACTCCCTTGTCCACCAGCTCGGCGGTACGGGAGGTGGCCGGGTCGCCGTTCTTCGCCTTGAGCTGCAGCTCGGCGAAGAGCTCTTCGAAGGTTTTGTTCGCCATGATGGTCCCAAGCGTAAGGGGTGCAGAAAGGCGGGCGCGCAGCACCTCCGTTGAAGGGTGGTGCTGGGCGGCGGGTGGGCCACTCAGCGCCAGGGTTCGCTGACGGTACGAAGCGTGGTGGCGGTGGCGACGGCGGCGGTGACCGCCTCGTGTCCCTTGTCCTCGTTCGACCCGTCGAGTCCGGCCCTGTCCAGCGCCTGCTCCTCGGTGTCGCAGGTCAGGACGCCGAACCCGATGGGGACGCCGGTGTCGATGGAGACCTGGGTGAGACCCTGGGTGACGCCCTGGCACACATACTCGAAGTGCGGGGTGCCGCCGCGGATGACGACGCCGAGCGCGACGACCGCGTCGTAGCCGCGGCCCGCCAGCACCTTGGCGACCACCGGCAGCTCGAAGCTGCCGGGGACACGCAGCAGTGTCGGCTCGTCGATGCCCAGCTCGTGCAGTGCGCGCAGAGCGCCGTCGACGAGGCCGTCCATGACCTTCTCGTGCCACTGGGCCGCGATCACCGCCACCCGCAGGTCGCCGCAGTTGCGTACGGACAGTTCGGGTGCACCCTTGCCGCTCATGTTTCTCCCTTGACGCTTGCTGACTTACTGGTTGCCGCAGGCGGACGCGCTGGAGGCGTCGAGCCAGGGCAGGTCGTGTCCCATCCGGTCCCGCTTGGTGCGCAGATACCGGAGGTTGTGCTCGCCCGCCTGGACGGGCATCGGCTCGCGACGGTGGACCGTGAGGCCGTGGCGGACGAGCGCGGTGATCTTGTCGGGGTTGTTGGTCATCAGCCGGAGGCTGCGTACGCCGAGGTCCTCCAGGATCTGCGCGCCCGCGGCGTAGTCGCGGGCGTCGGCGGGCAGGCCGAGTTCGAGGTTGGCGTCGAGCGTGTCGCGGCCGCGCTCCTGGAGTTCGTACGCACGAAGCTTGGACAGCAGGCCGATGCCGCGGCCCTCGTGGCCACGCAGATAGACGACGACGCCGCGGCCTGCCTCGGTGATGTGCTCCATGGAGGCCTGCAGCTGGGGGCCGCAGTCGCAGCGCAGCGAGTGGAAGATGTCGCCGGTCAGGCACTCGGAGTGGACCCGTACGAGGACGTCCTCGCCGTCGCCGATCTCGCCGTGGACGAGCGCGACATGCTCGACGCCGTCGACGGTGGAGCGGTAGCCGTAGGCGGTGAACTGGCCGAAGGAGGTGGGCAGATTGACCTCGGCCTCGCGCTTGACGGTCGGCTCGGAGGTACGGCGGTACGCGATCAGGTCCTCGATGGAGATGATCGTCAGTCCGTGCTTGCGGGCGAACGGGATCAGCTCGGGCAGTCGCAGCATCACGCCGTCCTCGCCCGCGATCTCGACGATCGCGCCGGCCGGGCGCAGTCCGGCGAGGCGGGCCAGGTCGACGGCGGCCTCGGTGTGGCCGTTGCGGACCAGCACACCGCCGGGCTTGGCGCGGAGCGGGAAGACATGGCCGGGGCGTACGAAGTCGGACGCCTCGGCACGGCCGCCGGCCAGCAGTTGGAGGGTGGTGGCGCGGTCGGCCGCGGAGATGCCGGTGGTCACGCCGAACGCGGGGCCGGCGTCGACGGAGACGGTGAACGCCGTCCGCATCGACTCGGTGTTGCGCTCGACCATCTGCGGCAAGTCCAGCCGCTCCAGCTCCTCGCCCTCCATGGGGGCGCAGATCAGGCCGCGGCACTCGCTCATCATGAAGGCGATGATCTCGGGCGTGGCCTTCTCGGCGGCGATGACGAGGTCGCCCTCGTTCTCGCGGTCCTCGTCGTCGACGACCACGACGGGCCGTCCTGCGGCGATGTCACGAATGGCCTGCTCCACCGGGTCGAGGGCGAAGTCCTCGACGTTGTCGGTGGAGTACCAGGTGGGTGTCGGCGAGGCGGCGCGACGGGGGTCTCCCCAGGCCGCAGGCTCTGAGGAAGCCTCGGCCGGGGCGGGTGTGGGTGACGGGCGGGAGGTCATGCTGCCACTCCTTCCAGAGCAGGCTTGACGCTCCCGCGGGAGCGCAGCCACCAGTCGCGCATGCCCCACAGGACGAGCGCGAAGTAGACCACGTAGACCAGGCCGGAGAAGGCCAGGCCACTGTTGAAGGCCAGCGGAACGCCGACGATGTCGACGAGCAGCCAGGCGAACCAGAACTCGACCAGACCGCGGGCCTGGGCGACCATCGCGACCAGGGTCCCGACGAAGATGTACGCGTCGGCCCACGGGCTCCAGGACAGCGACGGGTAGAGGGTGAACAGCCCACCGACGGCCAGGGTGCCGACGACCGCACCGGCCAGCAGCACTCCGCGCTCGCGCCAGTCGGCGAAGCGGACGGCGATCGAGCCGTCCTGGGCCTGCCGGCGGCCGCGGGTCCACTGCCGCCAGCCCCACAGGGCAACGCCGATGACCAGCAGCTGCTTGCCGACGCCACCGCTGAGCTGGGCGGAGGAGTACGCGCCGACCAGGATGACGCCAGAGGCGAACTGGGCGGGCCAGGTCCATATCGAGCGCCGCCAGCCGAGCGCGAGTGCGATCAGACCGATGGAGTTGCCGATCATGTCGGACCACATGATGTGCTGGCCGAAGGCCGTGAAGGCCTCTCCGTTGAGCCAGGACAGGGCGCTCACTTGGCGGTCTCCTTGGTTTCTGCGGCGTCCGCGGCGTCCGCGGCGTCTGCGGCGTCTGCGGCGTCTGCGGCGTTCGCGGCCTCGGCGCCGAGCAGTCGCTCGACGTACTTGGCGATGACGTCGACCTCGAGGTTGACGAGATCACCGCTCTGCTTGATGCCGAGCGTGGTCAGCGCGAGGGTGGTGGGGATGAGGCTGATGGTGAAGTAGTCGGGGCCCGCGTCCACGACGGTCAGGCTGACGCCGTCGACGGTGATCGAGCCCTTCTCGACGACATAGCGGGTGAGGTCGGCGGGGAGCGAGATCTTCACGATCTCCCAGTTCTCCGAGGGCTTCCGCTCGACGATGGTGCCGGTACCGTCCACATGGCCCTGGACAATGTGGCCGCCGAGCCGGCCGCCGACGGCCATCGGCCGCTCCAGGTTGACGCGGGAGCCTTCCTCGAGGGCTCCGAGGCTGGAGCGCTTGAGGGTCTCGGCCATCACATCGGCGGTGAACTCGCCGTCGCCGAAGTCCACGACGGTGAGGCAGACGCCGTTGACGGCGATCGAGTCGCCATGCTTCGCGCCTTCGGTGACGACGGGGCCGCGCAGTCGGAAGCGGGAGGAGTCGCCGAGATTCTCGACGGCGGTGACCTCACCCAGTTCTTCAACGATTCCGGTGAACACTCAGCGCTCCTTCGGGGCTTTGGCGGGGGTGGCAGTAACACGCAGATCAGGGCCGACGCGGACGGTCTCCGTCATGTCGAGCCGCAACGCTTCGGTGATCGTGGAGATTCCGGCGTCGGCGAGGGCGGTGCGGCCGGCGCCGAGGAGTACGGGGGCGAGATAACCGACGACCTTGTCGACGGCTCCCGCGGCGACGAAGGCTCCGGCGAGCGTCGGGCCGCCCTCGAGGAGCACGGAGCGGACGCCTCGCTGGTGCAGGGCTTCCAACAGGGCCGGTACGGACAGGCCGTGCGCCTCGCGAGGCAGCCGTACGACATCGAGCAGTCCGGTCTCGGCGTCCCCGGCGACCGCGATCAGCGTGGGCGCGGCGTCGTCGAGGACGCGGGCGCCGGGCTTGACGGCGGTGCCCTCGGTGTCGACGACGACGCGCAGCGGCTGGACGGCGCCTTCGATGCCGCGGACCGCGAGGTGCGGGTCGTCGGCGCGGACCGTGCCGGAGCCGACGATCACCGCGTCGGCCTCGGCGCGCAGCCGGTGGACGTCGGCGCGGGACTCGGGCGAGGTGATCCAGCGGCTGGTGCCGTCCTGCGCGGCGATACGGCCGTCGAGGGTCGCGGCGTACTTCCACAGGACGTAGGGGCGGCCGAGGCGTACGGAGGTGAGCCAGGCGATGTTGCCCGCCTCGGCCTGGTCGGCGAGGAGGCCCTGCTCGACCTGGACTCCGGCGGCGCGCAGCGTGTCCGCGCCACCGGTGGCCTGCGCGTTCGGGTCGCCGACCGCGTACACGACCCGTCCGATCCCGGCCTCGACCAGCGCTTGGGCGCACGGGCCGGTGCGGCCGGTGTGGTTACAGGGCTCGAGGGTGACGTACGCGGTGCCGCCACGGGCACGCTCTCCGGCCTCACGCAGTGCGTGGACCTCGGCGTGCGGGCCGCCGGCGCGCTGGTGGAAGCCGGCACCGGCAGGCTGTCCGGAGGCGTCGAGGATGACGCAACCGACGACCGGGTTGGGGCTGGTGGAGCCGAGTCCGCGGGCGGCGAGCTGGATCGCTCGGCGCATGGCGTCTGCGTCGGCTGCGGTGGCCACCGGGTCCTCCTGCCTCTTCGGGCACGGACTCCGGGGCCTGTCGATGACGACAGAGAGCGGGACAATGATTCACAGCGACGCCGAGGCCGAGCGCACCGATCGCCGAGTACGGCGATCAGCCACTACGGCCGGCGTACCGGAAAGGTCGCCCGCCGCGCACTGCCTCCCATCCGGACTTTCACCGTCGGTCCAGGAATTTCACCTGGTCAACCGGCCGCTGGATGCGGACGGGTCGCGGACTATAACCGCCGGTTCGGAATTACACCGACCCCGGAGTGCGCTGCTGCTGATACAGGGCCAGTGTGCCACGCCCGGCGATGGGCCATGCGAGTGAACAGCTGTGGGCTGACTCACAAGGTCGTGTCGAATGGCTGATTCCGACCTATTGACCACCCTGGTCTAGTCCATTTAATCTCTGCGGCACCTCCGCGGACCGCGGGGTGTCGACCGCCCGGCGGCGGAGTCCAGGCCCTTGCCGCCGCCGGGCTCCCGGGCCGGTCCGACACGCCGGCCCCATGACCTCCATCCTGGTGACGGGCGGTACGGGAACGCTGGGCAGCTCGGTGTCCGAGCGGCCGCGTGAGGGCGGCCACGAGGTACGGGTGCTCAGCCGTCATTCCCGGCCGTACGGCGTCGATCTGCGCGACGGGACCGGACTGGACGCGACGGTCGACGGCGTGGAAGCGATCGTCCACTGCGCCTCCACTCCGCGAGGCGGTGACGACAAGGCGGCTGCGCGACTGCTGGACGCCGCACGCCGGGCCGGCATGGACCGGCTGCCGCTGGGCTGTTACGGCATGAAGCAGCTGACGCCCGAACGGGCTGTCGGCAAGGTCACATTCGAGCGGTTCCTGGCGCAGCGACTGGGTTGATTTCAAGCCTTTCCGGCGATTGAGGACGAACCCGCCGCCGGGCGGGCCCGGTCACAACGATCGCGGCCCGCCGCGCACTTGTGCGCCCGGTGCGAAGAGTTCGTCCTGGGCCGCCTCGCGCGCCGACAGCAGCGCTCCGCTCAGGACCGCGGCGCCGCCGAGCCTTCCCGCCCGTACCTCCGTATGCAGCGGCGAGAGCTCGGCCAGTCGGGCCTCGACCCGGGCGGCCAGCTCCGCGCCGCCCGCATGGCCGACCTCGCCGCCCAGGACCACACAGCCCGGGTCGAGGACGGAGGCGACCGCGGCCGCGCCGAGCGCGAGACGGTCGGCGAGGGCATCCAGGAAGTCGTCCCGGCCGGCCGTCACGGCTGTCCGTACGACCGCCGCGGCCCTCGGTTCCTGGGACTGCGGCACCTCGATGCCGTGCCGGCGGGCGAGCGCGCAGATCGCGGCGGACGCGGCCAGCGAGTGGAAGCCGCCCTCGCAGTCGACCCCGCTCGGCAGTCCCGCCGTGCCGGGTACCGGCAGGAAGCCGATCTCACCCGCGCCGCCCGACGCGCCTCGGCGGAGTCTGCCGTCGAGGAAAAGGGCCGCGCCGATCCCGTGGCCGAGCCACAGCAGCGCGAAGGTGTCGCGGTCGCGGGCCGCGCCGAGGCGCTGTTCGGCCACGGCCGCCAGGTTGGTCTCGTTCTCGACGAGAACCCTCGCAGGCAGCCGCTCCTGGAGCGCGGCGACCAGACGGCGGTGCCAGGCGGGCAGGCCGGAGGTGTCGCGCAGTTCGCCGGTGACCGGATCGATCAGGCCGGGCGCCCCGATCCCGACGCTGTGCAGGCGGGCCGCGCCCGCCTCGCTGGCCGTCCGCTCCAGGAGTGCGACCGCCCGCTCGCCGGCGGGCCCGGTGCCGGTGTCGCCGCCGATGGGCAGCGAGGCCTCGGCGAGGGTGACGCCGAGCAGATCGGCGACTACGACGGTCACACTCTGGGTGCGTACGTCGAGGGCGGCCAGGTGCGCGCGGTCGGCGACGATCCCGTACAGCCGGGCATTGGGGCCGCGGCGCTCGGCGCCCGCCTCGCCGACAACCTGTATCAGACCGGACAGCTGCAGCCGCTCCACCAGATCGGCGACGGTGGGACGGGAGAGTCCGGTCATGGTCTTCAGCTGCCCTGCCGTCAACGGGCCTTCCTGCTGCAGCAGTCGGAGGGCGAGCCGGTCGTTGATGGCCCGGGCGGTGCTCGGAGATGCGGGCATGCCGGAATCCTTCCATCGCTGCCGCCACTATTTATCAGGCAGGTTTCCTGATAGTTTACGCGGGGCTTCTGTGGGGAGGGGCACGGACATGGCCGGCGAAGGGGTCTTCGGACGGAGCCAGTTGAAGCGCGCGCGGTTCGCCGTAGCCGCCGTCTTCTGTGTGCACGGCGCGGTCACCGGCAGCTTCGCCACCCGCATTCCCTGGATCCAGGAGCATGCGGCGGTCGGCGCGGGGCAGCTCGGTCTCGCGCTCGCCTTTCCGGCGCTGGGCGCCTCCGTGGCGATGCCGCTGGCCGGCGCGATCAGCCACCGCTTCGGCGCGCGCAACGCGCTGCGCGGCCTGATCACTCTGTGGACGCTCTCGCTGACCCTGCCGTCCCTCGCCCCGAATCTGCTCTCCCTCTGTACGGCGCTGTTCGTGTTCGGCGCCACGGCGGGCATGTCGGACGTGGCGATGAACGCCCTGGGTGTCGAGATCGAGAACCGCCTCGACCGCTCGATCATGTCCGGGCTGCACGGCATGTGGAGCGCCGGTGCGCTGATCGGCTCCGCGGGCGGCACACTCGCCGCACATCTCGGCAGCGACGCCCGGCTGCACCACGCCCTCGCCGCAGCGGTCCTGACCGCGCTCGGGCTGATCGCCTGTCAGGACGTACTGGACCTGCGCAGCGCGCCCCATGAGGAGCCGCCGCCGCGTTTCACCCTGCCGCCCAAGTCGGCGATCGTCATCGGCGCGGTCGGGTTCTGCGCGGTGTTCGCGGAGGGCGCCAGCCTGGACTGGTCCGCGGTCTTCCTGCGGGACGTACTGGACACCTCGGCCGGTCTCGCGGCCGCCTCCACCACGGCCTTCGCGCTGACCATGGCGGTGGCGCGGCTCGCGGGCGACCGGATCGTGGACCGCTTCGGCCCGGTGCGCACGGTGCGGGTGGGCGGTGTGCTGGCGACCGTGGGCGGGCTGCTGGTGGTCGTGGCGCCTCATCCGGCCGTGGCGATGACCGGCTTCGCGTTCATCGGGCTCGGTGTGGCTGTGGTCGTGCCGCTCGCCTTCGCGGCGGCCGGGCGCAGCGGCCCCAATCCCAGTCAGGCCATCGCAGGCGTCGCCACCATCACGTACACCTCGGGACTCATCGCTCCCTCGGCGATCGGCGCGGTCGCCGACGCGACGAGTCTGGTGGTCTCTTTCGGCCTCGTGACGGCGCTGGCGTGCGGGCTGGTCGCGGGCGCGGGGGTGCTGCGCTCGGCCGGTCGGGAGAGCGCGAGGCCGGGCGTCGCGGACACGGTGACGCGGGCTGATTTCAGCCCCTCCGGCGATTGAGGAGCGGGGTGCGGTGCGGAGCCCCGCCGGCGCGGAACCCCGCCGGTGCGGAGCGCGCGCCGCTCAGCCCGCGATGGAGTCGAGCTGTTCCGCCGCGGGCCGCAGCGCCCAGAGGTCCCCGCCCGGCGGAGTCTCCAGGCGCGGGACCGCAGCCTTGGCCTGCCGGTCACCGGCGTCGGCGGCCGCATGAACCACATCACTCGCCGCGTACCGGTAGAACTCGAGCTCGGGGTGCGGCCAGGCGGCCGCCCCGGTCGCGGCGGGCAGCAGATAGTCGACCGCCTTGAACAGGCTCTGCGCCTGCGGCCCCTGATAGGCCCAGAGGCTCACACCCACGTGCTTGCCGATGGCCGCGAGCCGGGTGTACGCGACCAGGTCGAAGGTGGAGTAGTGCCAGCTGCGGGTCCGGGCGAGCTCCTGCGGCTGACTGCCGTCGGCGGCTATCTGGGGGTCGATCCGCTTGCCGCGGGCGTCGAGGACGACCTTGCGCGCGAGGTCCTTGTCGCCGGTGGCGAGGGCCAGGGCGGCCACCTGCATGTCATGGAACGTGCCGTGGTTGTTCTTGGCCGCCGACTCCTCCTTGCCGAAGGGAGAGTTCACCAGCCAGTCCAGGAAGGACGTGTTCCACGCCCGCATCGCCGTCCGGTCGCCCTTCGACCAGCCGGGCGCCCCGGTGTCGAGGATCGCGATGGCGTCCAGGACGCTGGTGTACTGCTGGGAGAAGTCGATGACGCCGATCGCCCGGCCGTCGTACTTGCAGGGGATGAACTGCCCGTGGTTCAGATTGGGGTTCATCCGGGTCGCCGGGTCCACGAACCAGGTGCGCAGGATCGTCGACGCATGCTCGGCGTACTGCTTCTTGCCCGTGTAGTACCAGGCCAGGCTCAGCGTGCTGACCGAGTTCACGACCTTTCCGATGTCGGGGCGGTCGGTGCCGGTGTCCACCTCGGGATTGCGCTCGCCGTCGCGCTGGACGTAGGGGCAACCCCAAGGATTCTCGGGCGTCTTGGGCTGCGAGGGCCACCAGTAGGGCGCCT
This sequence comes from Streptomyces sp. NPDC048479, assembly GCF_040651435.1. NCBI lineage: Bacteria > Bacillati > Actinomycetota > Actinomycetes > Kitasatosporales > Streptomycetaceae > Streptomyces > Streptomyces sp. NPDC048479. The sequence continues at coordinate 312,206 of NZ_JBEZKA010000005.1, read as the reverse complement.
GGCTCAGATAGTCGTGGACATCGCCGCCCGGTGCGGGCTTGGGCTTGTCCACGACGGTCCAGGGCCCCTGCCCGAGCCAGCCGTCGGCGCGTGCGACAAGGGCCTGGGCCGCCTTGCGCAGTGCCGGATCGCCGTGGTCGAGGCGCGACTTGGCCTCCTTGAGCTGCTTGCCGTCAATCACCACCGTCTTCGGCACCCGATGCGAGCCGGACGTGGCCGCGGCCTGGGACGACGCGATCGGTACGAGCACGGTGACGCAGGCGGCGACGGCGGTGAGCACAACTCCCAGGCGCCGTCGGGGGCTTCCGGTCATCGAGCGCTCCCATCAGATATGTGAACGTGATTCATGAACGGGACCGTGTGAGCGTAGGGCCGCCAGGTACGAGTGACAATGCCGAGCGCACGATTCACGGATGGGACTCCGGCCCGGCCGCCGCATGACGATTGCGCCGATCATCGAACACCCGTCGAAGTGGAGCGGCCCGTGAACCTCGGCATGCGCTGGACCCTGCACGGCGACGGGCGGACTCCCGCTCCCGGCGCCGTCGTACGCCCCGACAAGCGGCTGTCCTGGCCCAGCACGGCAGGGCTCGGCGCCCGGCATGTGGTGCCCATGCTCGGCGCGTCCTTCGTAGCGCCGGTCCTGATGGGCCTGGACCCCGACCTCGCGATCATGATGCCCGGCGTCGCGACGGCGATCTTCCTGCTTCGAACTCGGCGGTAGCGACAGGAGCCCCTGCTGGATTCGGGCACGTCTACGTACGACACCCAGCCGTAGGTCCTCCGTTCTGGGGAAGCCCCGGCCCGTCACCGTGCCATCCGGCCGTCGGCTGGGACGCTGCCTGCATGGCGCAGATGGAACACTTCGCGACTCGGGCCGATCTCCGCACGTCCCCGGTCGACTCGGTGGTGGAGCGGATGCACGCGCTGCGCGACGACTGGCCGGCCACGGACGGGGTCGCCGTCTTCAACCGGGTCTATCTGGCGGTGACGGAGGAGATTGAACGACGTATCGACGACGGTGAATTCCCCGACCGGCGGGCTGCCGTCACACTGGACGTGCTCTTCGCCCAGCGTTATCTGACGGCCGTGGACGCGGCGGCCGCGGGCCGCCGGGCGCCGGCCTGCTGGCGGCCGCTGTTCCAGTACCGGCGCCATCCCGGCGTACGGCCGCTGCAGTTCGCCCTCGCCGGCATCAATGCGCACATCGGGCACGATCTGGCGCTCGCGGTGGTGGACAGCTGTCGGACGCTCGGCTGCGAACCGGTGGATCTGGAGGGCGAGTTCGATCGCGTCGGTGACATCCTCATCCTGCTCGAGGAGCGCATCCGCGAGGAACTGATGCCGGGTCCCGATCTGCTGGAGATCGCCGATCCGCTGACACATCTGCTGGGTTCGTGGAGCCTGGAGCGGGCGAGGGACGGCGCCTGGTCGGCAGCCCGGCTGCTGTGGGGGGTACGCGAACTCCCTGGCCTGGCCGAGGAGTTCACCGAGCGACTGGACACAGGCGTCGGTCTCGTCGGGCGCTGTCTGCTCACGCCCTGGCGCTGACCGGCCAGGTCTGATCGTTTGATCACCGTCCGGGGCCGGCCGGATCGCGGCCGGCCCCGGACGGCTGGTCTCAGTCCTCCGGCAGTTCGACCGGAGCGATGTCGTCGTAGAGGTCGCCGGGGCCCGGGTTGGACGCATCCGTCGACCCGCCGAGCTGGTGCATCACGCCCCACACCGCGTTCAGCGCGGTCTGCACGGCGCCCTCGGCCCAGCCCGCCGTCCAGGAGATGTCGTCGCCCGCGAGGAAGATGCCGCGCTTGTCCTCGGGCAGCCGGTCCTGCATGAAGTGCGTGAACAGACGGCGCTGGTAGCGGTAGTGGCCGGGCAGGTTCGCCTTGAACGCGCCCATGAAGTACGGCTCGTTCTCCCAGGACACGGTGACCGGGTTGCCGATGATGTGGCTGCGGATGTCGACGTTCGGGTAGATCTCGCCGAGCGACTTGAGCATGACTTCCATCCGCTCGTTCGCGGACAGCGGCAGCCACTTGAGGCTGTCGTCGCACCAGGTGTACGAGAGGCAGATGACGGCCGGCTTGTCGGGACCGTTGTCCAGCAGATACGTGCCACGCGTCATCCGGTCGGTCAGCGTCATCGACATGACGTCCCGGCCGGTCTGCTCGTCCTTGTCCAGCCAGAAGGGCCGGTCGACCGGGACGAAGAGCTTGGACGACTCCATGTAGTGGGTCCGCTCCATCGCCGTCCAGTGGTCGATGGGGAAGAGCGAGTCGTCACAGGCGATCTTGGAGAGAAGCATCCAGGACTGCGCGGTGAAGACGGCCGCCTGGTAGGTACGGATGTCGCCGGAGGCGTCGGTGACGGTGATCCGGTTGCCCGCGGTGCGGTGCAGACGGGTCACGGCCGGCTTCGGCTCGCCGTCGTGCAGCGAGGACAGCGAGGTGCCCTGTGCCCAGTGCACGATCTTCTCCGGTTCGCGCTCCCAGAGCCGCAACGGCAGCTGCTGGCTGCCCTCGACGATGCCGCGGTGGTGGTCGTCGGCCTCGGAGTAGACGACGCGCAGGATCTCCAGGATGGAGTTGGGGAAGTCGGTGTCCCAGCCGCCGGTACCGAAGCCGACCTGGCCGAAGATCTCGCGGTGCCGGAAGGACTTGAAGGCCTCGGACTCGCAGAGGAAGCCGTAGAACGTCTGGTTGTCGAGCTTCTCCACCAGCTTCGCCCAGATCTCGCGGATGCGCGGCACATCGCGCTCGCGCATGGCGCGGTTCATGTCGGAGAAGTCGGCGCCCTCTTCGAGGCAGGCGTTCCAGGCGTCCATCACATCGCGGTAGACCTGCGGCAGGTCGTCGATGGTCTCCGCGTAGTGCGACTCGCCCTTGAGGTCGACGACGGTGGACGGGGTGACGGGGGCGAGCGGGTTGGGGAAGGACTGCGTGGTCAGGCCGACCAGGTCGATGTAGTGCTGCAGCGCGGTGGAGGAGGGCGGGAAGCGCATGGCGCCCATCTCGGCGCTCAGCTCGTCATCGCAGCCGTCGAAGCCGACGGTGCGCAGTCGGCCGCCGATCTGGTCAGCCTCGTAGACGACGGGCTTGAGGCCCATCTTCATCAGCTCGTACGCGGCGACGATGCCGGAGAGTCCACCGCCGATGACCGCGACCTCGGTGCCGTGCTCGGTCGCCGGTATCTGGCCCAGGCCGGCCGGGTGGGCGAGGAAGTCGTCGTACGCGTACGGAAAGTCCGGACCGAACATGGTGATCGGCGGCTGCTCGTCGGTGTGCTGGACAGCAGTGGTGGGCACCGTGGACGTCATGGGGTACGGACTCCTTGCGGGGAAAGCGTGAGCGGCAAGCGGGAAGGGTTCAGACCAGGGAGGTGTACAGGCCGGGGCGGCGGTCACGCAGATACGGATTGCTCTCGCGCGAGGCTCTCAGCAGACCGGGGTCCACCTCGCCGATGACGAGCTCCTCGCCGCGGCCCGCACGGGTCCTTACGGCGCCGTCGGGGCTCGCGAGGCAGCTGAGTCCGACGAACTCGAACTCGCCCTCCGGTCCGGTCCTGTTGACGTACGCGATGTACATCTGGCTCTCGAAGGCCCGCACCGGCACGAGGGACTCGGCGACGAACTGGAAGGGGTGCATCTGGGCGGTGGGCACCAGCAGCAGATCGGTGCCGGCGAGAGCATGCGCCCGGACGTTCTCCGGGAACTCCACGTCGTAGCAGATCAGCATGCCGATCCGGATCCCGCCGAGTTCCGCCTGGACGACCGGCTGCTCGCCCGGAGTGAACCACTGCTGCTCGAAGCAGCCGAAGAGATGGGTCTTGCGGTAGTTCGCGAGGCTTTCGCCGTTGGGGCCGACCAGCTGCGCGGAGTTGAAGATCCGCTCGCCGTCTCGCTCCGGGTATCCGTACATCACCGCGATGCCGTGGCGCGCGGCGATCTCCGCGACGGACCGGGCGCCGGGGCCGTCGGCGGGCTCGGCCAGCACCGGGACCTGGTCACCGATCGCGTACCCGGTCAGAAACATCTCGGGGCAGATCAGCAGCCGGGCGCCGGCGGCAGCGGCATTGCTCGCGGCATCGTCGAGCACCTTGAGGTTCTCGGCGACCGAGCCCGGTCGGCCGGAACTCTGGAGCAGTGCGGTGCGCAGCGGGGGCATGAGCAACCTCGGGGGGCGATGTATGCGGGGTGAAGAAGACGTTAAAAACGGTACGGTCCGGACTCCCGCCCGGACAAGGCGGGACCGTTGCGCGTCGCTGGTCGATCCATTGCGCGATGTGCACCCGCGGCGGTGATTCGTTGCGTGCGCCGGGATCAGACCACGGTCGGAGACGAACGGGGTGCTCCCCCGCCGGGCGGCGGAGCACCGGTGCAGCCTCTGGCTCGATGTGCCGGGAAGCCGCCGCCGGAAGAGTGGTGGGCGTTGGATCACCTGCAGAAAGGGCCTGTCATGAGCCGCATCGCTCACCGTCGTACGAAGATCGCCGCCATCGGGGGCGCGCTGCTGATCACCGCCGGGGCCGCGGGCTCCGCCGTCGCCTCGGGGGATGGCGACGGCGGGACCCGCGAGGCAGCCGTACTCACCGGCTCCGCGAAGCTGTACCGGTCGCTCGGCGACGACATCACCTTCACCTTCGACGCACATCTGGCGGCGAAGGACAACGACGACCCGATGAAGGCGACCGGCACCTTTCGCTTCAGCCACTATCTGAACGGCAAGGGCGCCTTCGCCGAGGCCAGGGTCGACTGCCTGCTGACCGGCGGCAAGGTGGCCGTGGTGAGCGGTGTCATCACCACGTCCGACCTGGAGGGCGCGAAGGGCAAGCGGGTCGGTATCACGGTCCACGACCTGGGCAGGAACGACCGGCTCGGCTACAGCTGGGCCTCCACGGGAAGTCCCGTGGAGACTGAGGACCTGCCCAAGTGCGTGGGCTCGGCGCCGTTCGAGAAGGTCAAGGCCGGGACGGGCGACTTCAAGGTGCTGCCCTGGCACCCCAAGCTCTGACGGCTCACGCGGGCGCGCCCGACGAGAACCGTCGCAGCAGCGGGGAGAGCACCAGCACCGACTTGGTGCGCACCACGAACGGCTCGCCCGCGATCCGCTCGAGCACTCGCTCGAAGTGGCGCATGTCGGAGGCGAATACCTGGACGATCGCGTCCGCCTCACCGGTGACGGTGGAGGCGGACACGACCTCTGGGTAACGCTCCATGCCCCGGCGGATGGCGTCGGGCGAGGTGTTGTGGCGGCAGTAGATCTCGACGTAGCCCTCGGTCTCCCAGCCGAGCGCCGCCGGGTCCACCCGAACGGTGAATCCGGTGATGGCGCCTTCGGCGCGCAGCCGGTCGACCCGTCGCTTGACGGCGGGCGCGGAGAGGCCGACCTCGGAGCCGATGTCCGCGTAGGAGCGGCGGGCGTCCTCGGCGAGGGCGTGGACGATGCGTTCGTCGAGATCGTTCAGTCGCACTGCGGGTGGATCACTTCTCTGCTGTGGCAAGTCGGGAGCGGCGCATGCCGTATCCGAAGTAGAACACGAGGCCGACGATCATCCAGCCACCGAAGACCATCCAGGTGGTGCCCGGCATCGTGTACATCAGGTAGCCGCAGAAGATAAAGCCGAGGATCGGGGTGACCGGGAACAGCATCACCGTGAACGTGCGGTTCATGTCGGGGCGCTTGTAGCGCAGGATCACCACGGCCACGTTGACCAGCGCAAAGGCGAAGAGCGTGCCGATGCTGGTGGCGTTGGCCAGCTCGCCCAGCGGGATGAAGGCCGCAAGGGCCCCGCAGAAGAGCGAGACGATGACGGTGTTGGCGCGCGGGGCACCGGTACGCGGGTTCACCTTGGCGAACAGCTTGGGAACCAGGCCGTCGCGGGACATCGCAAACAGGATGCGGGTCTGGCCGTAGAGCACCGCGAAGACCACGGAGGCGATGGCGACGACCGCGCCCGCGGCGAGCACAACACCCCAGACGCTCTGGCCCGTGACGTCCTTCATGATCTGGGCCAGGGCGGCCTCGGTGCCCTCGAAGTCCTGCCACGGCATGGCGCCGACGGCGACGAGCGCAACCAGGCAGTACAGCACGGTGACGATCAGCAGCGACAGCATGATCGCGCGCGGGAGGTCCCGCTTGGGGTTCTTGGCCTCTTCGCCGGCGGTGGAGGCCGCGTCGAAGCCGATGTACGAGAAGAAGAGGCTGGCCGCGGCGGCGCTGATCCCGGTCACGCCGAGCGGGGCGAGGGGGGTGTAGTTACCGGCCTTGATGCCCATGAAGCCGATGCCGATGAAGAGCAGCAGCGTCACGATCTTCACGCCGACCATGATCGTGTTGACCCGGGCGCTCTCCTTGGCGCCGCCCATCAGGAAAGACATGGCGAGCAGCACGACGACCAGCGCCGGCAGGTTGATCAAGCCACCCTCGCCCAACGGGGCGGAGATCGCTGCGGGGATGGTCACACCGATCGTGCCGTCGAGCAGCTCGTTGAGATATTCCCCCCAGCCGACGGCCACGGCCGCGACCGAGACTCCGTACTCCAGGATCAGACACCAGCCGCAGATCCAGGCGACGATCTCGCCCATGGTGGCGTACGAGTACGAGTACGAGGAGCCGGCAACCGGGATCGATCCGGCCAGCTCGGCGTAGGAGAGGGCCGAGAACAGAGCGGTCAGACCGGCGATGACGAACGAGATCGCGACGGCCGGGCCGGCCAGCGGCGTGGCCTCGCCGAGCACGACGAAGATGCCGGTGCCGAGCGTCGCACCGATGCTGATCATGGTCAGCTGCCACATCGTGAGCGAGCGACGCAGCGAGCCGCCCTCGCCCTGGCCGCCCTCGGCGACCAGCTGCTCGACGGGCTTGCGCCGCATCAGCCGGGCACCCAGGCCCTGGCTCCGGGCGGGGGACGGCGCGGTCGCGGGTGGGGCTTCGCCGTGGTCAAGCACTCCGGGGCTCCTTCATGGCTGCGGGTCGGCGGCGGGGTGACCGGCGGCCCGCGGGCATGGCGGAGAAGCCCGCGCATGAGGGGAGGAACCGCCGAGCAGACGGTCACCGCCACTCCTGGTACGGAGAGTGAGCCTACGAGGCTCTCGCTCATGCCCGTAATGCAGGGTTGTTGCGCATCTGCGAACGATCATTGCGCGATGACGGACGGCACGGGGAAACATTGCGCACCGGTGAACGAATGCCTCACAGCTCCCGAAGGCGGTCGACGATTTCGCGCAGCAGCTCCGGGTCGTTCAGACCCTCGTGGGTGACCGGAGCGGAGACCCGGATCAGTCCGGCCTCGACCAGGTCGGCCAGCAGGACGCGTACGACGGTGAGGGGCAGATCCGCGTCGGCGGCGATCTCGGCAACAGGGCGCGGCTCGCGGCGCACCAGCTCGAGCAGCGAGCTGCGGGCATGATCGAGCCGCGGCTCGGATCCGGTCGGGTCCACAGCCGTGACCTGCGACATCAGATCGATGCTGTGCTCAGCGGCGGGACGGGTCCGGCCGCCGGTCGCGGTGTACGGCCGCACCAGAGGGCCGGTCTCGTCCTCGTACCAGTGGTCGCTCACGGTTTAGGTGTCGGTGGCCTCGGGGGCCGAGCGCGTGGGGACGGCCATATGCCGACCCACCCGCCTGACCAGCAGCGACATTTCGTGGGCCAGCTGTCCGACGTCGGTCTCGGGGTCGGAGAGCACCGCAAGCCGGCTGCCGTCGCCGGCCGGAGTGATGAAGAGGAAGGCGTGGTCGAGCATCACCATCGTCTGCCGCACGGACCCGGCCTCGAAGCGGTCGCCGGCCTCCTTGGCGAGGCTGTGGAAGCCCGCGCAGACGGCGGAGAGATGTTCGATGTCCTTCCTGGCCATGCCTTTGGAGGCGCTGCTGACCAGACCGTCCGCGGTCAGCAGCACCGCCTGGAGTACATGGTCGGTCCTGGCCAGTAGATCGTCGAGCAGCCAGCCGAGGCCCGCCGGGTCGCCCGTGGGTTCGTCAGCCATCATCGTCCGTCCCTTCATCGGTCGTACGGGAGCGCGGCTCGGCCCCCGGCGACGCGGTTCCTGCGGGATCGCCCTTGCGGCCGCGGTCGAGACCGCGCTGGAAGGCTCCGAAGATCGAGCGCATCTCTTCCGGGGACACCTCACGGTCGGGGTCCTCGGCCGCTGCGGAGGGTGCGTCGCGCAGCGGGGCGGCGAGCGATGCCTGGCGCACCCGGGTCGGCAGTCCGAGCAGCGGCGGGCCGGGCTCGGGCGGCTGCGCGGCGGGCTGCGCCTGCGGCTCCTCCTTGGCGCGGTCGTGCGTCGGCTGCACGACTTCCAGCGCCCGGGGTGCGGCTGTCGGCAGGGCCCGGACCGGGGCGGGCTGCGGCCTGCCCGCCGGCTCCTTGGCCCGGGCGGGCGGGACCGGCTCGACGGGGGCGAGGATCGGGTGGGGCAGCAGCACCACGGCCGTGGTGCCGCCGTACGGCGAGCGGGTGAGGGTGACCCCGATACCGTGCCGCTCGGCGAGCCGGCCGACGACGTACAGGCCGAGGCGCTCGTCCTGTGCCGGGTCGAAGTCGCGGGGCCGCGCCAGCGTCTGGTGCGCCTGGTCCAGTTCGTCCGCGTCCATACCGAGGCCGCGGTCGTCGATCTCCAGCACGAATCCGTTGCGGGCCTGGCCGGTGCGCATGGTGACCTGGGTGTGCGGCGGGGAGAACACGGCGGCGTTCTCGACAAGCTCGGCGACGAGGTGCACCACGTCGGCGACAGCCTCCGCGCTGATGCCCACGGCCGGCATCGGCGGCACCACGACCCGGGTGTAGTCCTCGATCTCGCCGACCGCGGCGGCCACGATGTCCACCACGGGTACCGGCTTGCGCCAGCGTCGTCCCGGCGTGGCACCGGAGAGGATGATGAGCCCCTCCGCATGGCGTCGCATCCGGGTCGTCAGATGGTCGATCCGGAACAGGTCCTCGAGCGTGTCCGGGTCGGTGGTGCGACGTTCCAGAGTGTCGACGAGCTTCGACTGCCGGTGCACCAGCGCCTGGTTGCGGCGGGCGATGTTGAGCAGTACGGCGAAGACGCCGCGGCGCAGGGTCGCCTGTTTGACGGCGGCCTCGACGGCTGCCAGCCGGGCGGTGTTGAGTGCCCGGCCGACCTGACCGATCTCGTCAGGACCCTTCTCCTCGTCGCCGAAGTCCAGCGGCGGTGCGGCAGCGGCCGCATCCACCTCCTCGCCCGCGCCGAGCCGTTCCATCACATCGGGCAGCTGCTGAGTGGCGAGCACGTCGGCGGCGTCGCGCAGCTCCTCCAGGCGGCGCGAGATGCGCCGGCCGCTGGCGACCGAGAACCAGATCGACAGCCCGACCGCGATCAGTCCGAGCAGACCCACGACCGCGGCCTTGACCATCTCCCGGTAGGCGAAAGCCCGGCCGCGGTCGGCGGTGTTCAGCGCCGAATCGGTGCACAGCAGCATGTACCGCTTGACCGCGCGGTCCGTCGTGGTCCGCCAGGAGTCGGCGGCCATGGCCTTGCCGGCATCGGACGCGCCGGCCCGCAGCAGAGCGTCCTCGCCGGCCGTCAGCGCCCGGTACTCGTCGCTCGCCTCGAAGTCCGTGAACAGCTTCCTGGAGTCGCCCGGGAGGTCGGGGACGTACGTACGGTGAAAGACCCGCCGGTCCTCGATGGTGGCGGTGAGCGCGTCGTACTGGCCGTCGGTCAGACTGCCCGCGGCACGCGCCCCGGCGACCAGGGCGTCCTCACGGGAGACGAACTCCCGCACGCGCACCAGCTCGATGACGACCTGCCCTTCGCGGGCGAGCTGGCCGGCCTGCAGGGCGGTGAGCGTGGACTGCACGTCGAAAGTCGGCTGGACGAGGACGGTGTACGCGTCGACGGCGTCGTCCCAGGAGATCGTCCGGGCCAGCACCCGCTCACGCAGGTCCTCCAGGCTGTCGACGGCGCCGGCCATCGCGTCGAGGGACTGCCGCTGGCGTTCGGAGAGGTCCGCACGCCGCTCCCGGTCGCCGATCGCGTCACGCATGGCGCCGACGGCCCGGTCGGTCGAACGCTGCTGCGCGGTCAGGGCCGCGACTGCGGCCGAGCCGTCCTTCCGCCCCGCTCCCAGATACGCGGCGGTGAGCCTGCGTTCGATCTGGATCTGCCCCACAGCGGTGTCGACCGGGGTGCCGAAGTCCTCGTACACACTCTGGACCCGGATCAGGGCCCGGAGGTCGCCGGTGACCGAGACCATGGCGAAGGTCCACAGCCCCATCAGAGCGATGACGGGTATGACCGTCAGAGTCACGATCCGGCCGCGGATCGTGGGGCGGCGGAATCGCCGGCGCATGGTCTCCCCAGAGCACATAGAACAACGGATCGGGGGCAACTGATCGGCAGGTGGTTACCCCCCGGTAAGCGCAGTCAAGCTACGCGATTTGGCATGCGCAACGCAATGTTCCTGCAGGTAACGGCGGGGAACGCCGGAGCGGTCCGATGCCGAACTCCATTGATACCTCGTCGTGTCTGCCGCATGGTGCCGCACCGGAGTGGACAGCGTTGGACTGCACGGTGTTGGACCGGACAGTGATCGTGCGGTTTCCGCACCCGACCTTGGGAGGCCCGCGTGACCTGGCTCGACCCCGGACCCTTTCTGCGAGGCGTGGCCTGGCTGGACCGTGGGCGCGCGGTGCGCGCGGACCCGGCCGATCTGGCCCGGCTGGCGTGGGACGCCGGCGAGCGGGCCGCACTGCCGATCGGCGTACGGCTGGAGTTCACGGCAGACGGCGCGGACGCGGTCGAGATCCGCTACCGCGCCACCGTGCCGGGTCCGACCGACGCGCTGCGGGATCTCGCGCACTGCTTCGCGCTCTGGCAGGGCGGCGGCTGTGTGTCCGAGACCTTCACCGACCCGGCCGAGGAGGCAGTCGTCACGATCAGCCTGCCCGGCGGCACCAGTGGCCCGTTCACCGTCCATCCGCCCGAGGCCCAGTCCCCCGTGATCCTGGGAGTACGAGCGATCGGTGGCACGGTCGCGCCCGCCGCGCCACGCCCGCGCTGGCTCGTCCACGGCGACTCCATCACCGAGGGCTGGTGGTCCACCCGCCCAGCCCACTCCTGGCCCGCGGTCGCCGGCCGCATCCTCGGCCTGGACACGGTCAACCTCGGATACGCGGGCGCGGCCCGGGGCGAACTGGCCACGGCGCAGCAGCTGGCGGCAGCGCCCGCCGATGTGATCACCCTCGCCTTCGGCACCAACTGCTGGACCGGCATCCCCTGTTCGGTCCCGCTGCTGTACGAGACGACGCGCGCGTTCATCGAGCTCGTACGCCAGGGACATCCGGACATCCCGCTCCTGCTGGTCTCCCCCGTACTGCGCCCCGACGCCGAGCAGACCCCGAACCCGCTCGGAGCCACTCTCGCCGAGCTGCGTACGGCAATGGAGGAGGCCGTCCGCGACCGCATCGGCGACGGGTCCGGCGACCAGCGGCTCACGCTCCTGCCAGGACGCGATCTGCTCGGTCCCGGGCAGCTGGCCGACGGGGTGCACCCCAATGACGAGGGCCATGCCGTGCTGGCCGCCGCGGTCGCCGACGCGCTCCGGGCGGCGCTCCCGTCAACCCAACCGTCCGATAGTTAAAGAACATGGGCTGAAGAGCGACATCTGGGGTATGCGAGCGGTGATGAACGCAGAGCCGCATGTGGTGATCGAGGATTCGCCACACAGAGACAGCTCGGGAGCCCGCCGCGCGACCGCGGACTTCCTGCTGCATTACTGCCCCTGGGCCGACGGGGACGCAGTGCTGCTCGTCGTCTCCGAGCTGGTCGCCAACGCGCTGCGGCACACCGCCGGCTGGTGGCGGCTGCATCTGACAGCGGGGCAGGACACGCTGGTGGTGGAGATGGACGACTCCAGCCCGCTGCCGCCCGTACCGCGCGAGCCCGATTTCACCGGCGGCGGCGGATTCGGCTGGCACATGGTGCTCCGGCTCGCGGGCCAGGTGGAGGTCCGCCCGCTGCCGCACGGCAAGCGGGTGCAGGCGACCTGGATGCGGCCGGTGTCGCCTCAGTCCAGCTGCTGATCCCAGAGCCGACGCTGCTGATTCCCGGACCCGGAGCACACGGTCCCGGAGCACGCGGACTGGAGCACGCGGACTGCAGCACACGGAATCGCGCACGCCGAAGACAGCAGGCGAAAGCGGCGTCCCGGTGGTCGGGACGCCGCTTCTCCCGTGGGGGGAATGGTGATGCGTGGGGTGGAGTCTCACTCCACCACAAGCAGGCCCTCACGCAGCCGTGAGGTGATGCGCGTCAGCAGCCTGGACACATGCATCTGGGAAACGCCCAGTTCCACACCGATCTCCGACTGGGTCATCTCCTCTCCGAAGCGCATCTGCAGGATCCTCTTGTCGCGGTCGTCGAGTTCCTCGATGAGGGGCTTGAGCGCCTGGACGTTCTCCGCGATCTCCAGATCGGCGTCGGGCGCGCCGAGCCGGTCGGACAGCGGCGTCGACGCGTGGTCGGACGCGTCATCCACGGGCATGTCGATCGAGCCGGCCGTGTAGCCGTTGCTGGCGACCACGCCTTCGATGATCTCTTCCTCGTCGAGCCCGAGGTGCTCGGCCAGTTCGGCGGTGCGCGGCGCGCGGTCGAGCTGCTGGGAGAGTTCGTCGGTGGCCTTCGCCAGATCGATCCGCAACTCCTGCAGCCGGCGCGGCACATGCACGGCCCAGCTCGTGTCGCGGAAGAACCGCTTGATCTCACCGACGATGTACGGGATGGCGAAGGTCGCGAACTCCACCTCGCGGCTCAGCTCGAACCGGTCGATCGCCTTGATCAGGCCGATGGTGCCGACCTGGACGATGTCCTCCATCTGCTCCGCGCGGTTACGGAACCGGCCGGCCGCGTACCTGACGAGCGCCAGGTTGAGTTCGATGAGTGTGTTCCGTACGTATTGATGCTCGTGCGTTCCCTCCTCCAGCGAGGCGAGCCGAACGAAGAAGAGCTTCGAGATCTCACGTGCGTCCTTGGGTGCCACCTCCCCCGGGTTCGCCACGTCCGGAAGATCCAGCTCCGCCATGTTCGGGCGCTGTGTTCCAGGCTGCGTGCGTTCGGCCGGGACCGTGCTCGCCGTGGACACTTCGTCCTCCCCTGCTCCGTTGTCAGTGCAGAGCGCGTATACCCCGGCTTGCTCCACACATGCCTGGGGAAAGCGAGTTGATGCCAAAACACCGCCGGCCCGCGCGGCGAGCGCACGGGCCGGACACGGATGGAAGTTGTCAGCTCCAGCTGGCGTGCAGGGGCTGGCCCTCGGCATAGCCGGCGGCACTCTGAATGCCGACAATCGCCTTCTCGGCGAACTCCTCGAGCGAGCCGGCGCCGGCGTAGGTGCAGGAGGAGCGGACGCCCGCGATGATCGAGTCGATCAGGTCCTCGACACCGGGCCGGGTCGGGTCGAGGAACATCCGGGAGGTGGAGATGCCCTCCTCGAACAGTCCCTTGCGGGCCCGGTCGTACGCCGACTCCTCGCTCGTACGGTTACGGACGGCGCGGGCGGACGCCATGCCGAAGGACTCCTTGTACAGACGCCCGTCGGCGGTCTGCTGGAGGTCGCCCGGCGACTCGTACGTACCGGCGAACCAGGAGCCGACCATGACGTTGGACGCGCCGGCGGCGAGCGCCATCGCGACGTCGCGCGGGTGGCGCACACCGCCGTCGGCCCAGACGTGCTTGCCGAACTTCTTCGCCTCGGCGGCGCACTCCAGCACGGCCGAGAACTGCGGCCGGCCCACGCCGGTCATCATGCGGGTGGTGCACATGGCGCCGGGGCCCACACCGACCTTGATGATGTCCGCGCCGGCCTCGATGAGGTCGCGTACACCCTCGGCGGCGACGATGTTGCCCGCGACGATCGGCACCTGCGGGTCGAGCGCCCGGACCGCCTTGATCGCAGTGATCATCGACTCCTGGTGGCCGTGCGCGGTGTCGACGACGATCGTGTCGACGCCCGCGTCGAGGAGCTGCTTGGCCTTGCCCGCCACATCGCCGTTGATGCCGACGGCGGCGGCGATGCGCAGCTTGCCGTCGTTGTCGACGGCGGGGCTGTAGAGGGTCGCGCGCAGCGCGCCCTTGCGGGTGAGGATGCCGGCCAGCCGGCCGTCCTTGTCCACGGCAGGGGCGTAGCGACGGTTGGCGGCGTCGAGCTTGTTGAAGGCGTCGCGCGGGTCGATGTCCGCGTCGAGCAGCAGCAGGTCCCTGGACATGACCTCGGACAGCTGTGTGAAGCGGTCCACGCCGGACAGGTCGGCGTCGGTGACGACGCCGATCGGCCGGTGGTCCGCGTCGACGACGACGCCCGCGTCATGCGCGCGCTTCGGCAGCAGGGACAGCGCGTCGGCGACGGTCTGTCCGGGGGCGAGCACGATCGGGGTGTCGAGCACGAGGTGGCGCGTCTTGACCCAGGAGATGACGTCGGTGACGACGTCGATCGGGATGTCCTGGGGGATGACGACGAGGCCACCGCGGCGGGCGAGCGTCTCGGCCATACGGCGGCCCGCGATGGCGGTCATGTTAGCGACGACCAGCGGGATGGTCGTGCCGGTGCCGTCGGGAGCGGAGAGGTCGACAGCCTGGCGGGAGCCGACGGCGGAGCGGCTCGGCACCATGAAAACGTCGTCGTACGTGAGGTCGTACGGCGGCTTCAGGTCATTGAGGAAACGCACGTGCTGATCATCCCAGTCGATCGGAGTTGGCCCCCGGTCATTTCAGCCGGGGAAATCGCACGTACTTCATTGTCCCATGCCCATGCGCATGTGTGGCCTGGGAGAAAAGTCCAGCTCACGGCCGTGTGGTCGAGAGGATCCTCCAAACGCGTCCGCCGTGGGTGTCCGGGTGCGGGACCGAACGCCTGCGACGCGGCCGAACGGCGTGCACCAAGGCTGTGGGAGGCATGAATGGGCACAGGCGGATCGGACAATGAGCCCAGGACGGTGCTCTGCACGACATGGGTGACCCGGTCGGCCGCGTCACTCTCGTTTGGGGGCGTGCCTCCGTCTGCCCAACGCCTTCTCACAGTCCGGCAGTTACGCACTGGACCCGGTCGGAGACACCGTTCAACCCGGTGCACGAAGCGCGGCCGTGACTCGGGCTGCCGGCCCCCGACGGCGGGGCCGGCAGTCGTCCTGCGAACCGTCCCATCAGTCGTCCGGGTCAGCCCGGTCGAGTGCGGGCCGCGGTCCGGGCGGGGCCATCAGCAGCTGGTCGGCTGCCGCGGTGTCCGTCACCAGGCTGGTGACCAGGCCGGAGCGCAGCACGGCAGCGATCGCCTCCGCCTTGCGCTGGCCGCCCGCGATCGCCACCACCTCGGGGATACGGCGCAGCCGGTCGGCCTCGACCGTGATGCACCGCTCGCCCAGGTCGCGGCCGACCCGACGGCCCTCCGCGTCGAAGAGGTGGGCGGACATCTCGGCGGCGACGCCGAGCGAGGCGTAGTGCGCGCGCTCCTCGTCGGTGAGCATGTCGTGCACGGTCGAGATACCCGGCTCCCAGGAGCCGATGGAGACCGCAGCGACGGTGACCTTGTCGAAGTACTCGAAGGCGCGGGCGATCCCGGTCTGGTTGCGCAGCGCCGCGGCGGTCGCCGGGTCGGGCAGCAGCATCGGGGCATAGATGGGGTGGGCCTCGCCGCCGGAGACCTGCGCGGCACGCCGTACCGCCTCGACGGAGCCGCGCTCGGCGGTCCCGGCGTCGTACACGCCCGTGAGCTGGACGACCGTGCACGGCGGCAGCCGGTCGAGCGCGGCCGCCATATGGATGGTGGACCGGCCCCAGGCCAGACCCAGCACATCGCCCTCGTTCACCAGCTCGCCGAGCAGGTCGGCGGCCACCTCGCCCAGGTTCTCCGGGTCGGGCGACTCGTCCTCACCCTCCGCCGGGGACTCCACCACGACCGCGTGCCGCAGGCCGTAGCGGGCGCGGAGCGCGTCGGAGCGCTCTGCGTCCAGCTCGGCGGGTACGCGGATCTCGATCCGTACGAGATCACGCTCGAGCGCCGTCTCCAGAACCCGCGCGACCTTGAAGCGGCTGACGCCGAACTCCTCCGCGATCTGGATCTTGGATTTGCCCTCGAGATAGAAGCGGCGGGCCATGGCCGCCGCCTGCACCAGCTCCGCGGGTCCCATCCGCATGGCTGACCGGCCCGTCGACACCGCGATCTCCTCACTGCTGTACACACTCCGGATCCGTCATCCTGTCAGATCCGCCGGTCCTTGATCGGCCCTGATGGGCCGAGTTCACTTGCTTGTGGCTCAGTGGTTGCAAGCCCAGGCCGCCGAGGTGACGGTCTGCTGCGCCTTGCCGCGCAGTGCCCGCACCGCCTGCGCCGGGTCCTGCGCCCCGTACACCGCGGAACCGGCGACGAAAACGTCCGCGCCCGCCTCGGCACAGCGCTCGATCGTCGCCTCCGAAACCCCGCCGTCGACCTGCAGCCACAGCTCGAGGCCGTGCTTGGAGATCAGCTCCCGGGTGCGGCGGATCTTGGGCAGCATGATGTCCAGGAACGCCTGGCCGCCGAAGCCGGGTTCCACGGTCATGATCAGCAGCATGTCGAGCTCGGGGAGCAGGTCCTCGTACGGCTCGATGGGGGTGGCGGGCTTGAGCGCCATCGACGCGCGGGCGCCCTTGGCCCGGATCTCGCGCGCCAGCCGTACCGGAGCGGCGGCTGCCTCGACATGGAAGGTGACGGATCCGGCCCCCGCCTCGACGTACTGCGGGGCCCACCGATCGGGGTCCTCGATCATCAGATGGCAGTCCAGCGGGGTGTCCGTCGCGCGGCTGAGGGATTCCACGACCGGCACGCCCAGGGTGAGGTTGGGCACGAAGTGGTTGTCCATGACATCGACATGGAGCCAGTCGGCGCCCTCGACGGCTCTGGCCTCCTCCGCCAGACGGGAGAAGTCGGCGGAGAGGATGCTGGGAGTGATCTGAACGGCCATGGGCCAAGCCTGCCACGTTCCGGGGCGCTTCCCCTCCCCAGTAGGGCTCCCGGTATGGACCAGAGGCTCCACGAATCAGCACAGTCCGTGCAATCCCGGTGATTCGGCCCGGCACCAGGGGTAATTGGGGGCGTCATGGCGGACGCGCACAAGGGACGGGCACGCGGACAGCGACGACCCCTGGTGATCATCACCGACGCACCACAGGCCCCTCGACAGGACGGCAGGAGGGCGGTGCTCCCGGCCGCGGAAGAGTGCGGACCGGGAGAAGCGCCGCGCCGGACTGGCGCAGGAAACGCCGTCAGCAGGCGGTCGTGCCGCGGACGGCGTCAATGAGTGCGGTCGATGCACCGGAAGATGTCTTCATGATCGCGGTGACCTCCCCACAGCCTCCCCGCTTCTGATGGACGGGGCCCGCGTACTGGGTGAAAGCGCCCGAGTCCTGGGTGCATCCGTCGGCGATGATGTTCGAACACAGCTTGAGCTCTGTGCACTTGGCCGAGCTCGTGTTGTTGTCCAGGATGGAACACACGGGCTGGTTGTTGGCCGCACCAAAGCCCGACCCTCGCTGATCCAGCCACTCTGATGTGGCGTGAAACATGCGGTTCATCGTAACGAGAAGTCATGCACCGAGAGGAATTCCGGACCTTGTTCGCGTCCGTAAGGCAGCGAATTGAAGTACACCTCCGGCTGGCTGGGCTGGCTGTACGCCTCAGGCCGTACGGCGCAGCAGCGCGAGATACATCGCGTCCGTGCCGTGCAGATGGGGCCACAGCTGTACGTCGGGTCCCTCGCCCAGCGCGGGAACGCCCGGGATCAGAGGCCGCGCGTCGAGCAGTTCGGCTTCCACGGCCGGGCCCCCTCGGCCCCTGAGCACGTCGTCCACGACCACCCGGGTCTCCGCGAGATGCGGCGAGCAGGTCGCGTATCCGACCACTCCCCCGACCCGTACGGCACTCAACGCCTCGCGCAGCAGCGCACGTTGGAGCGGCGCGAAGCCCTCGAGGTCCTCGGGGCGCCTGCGCCAGCGGGCTTCGGGCCTGCGCCGCAGCGCGCCGAGCCCGGTGCACGGCACGTCCATCAGTACGCGGTCGAACGAGCCGGGCAGCCACGGCGGCCGGGTGCCGTCGGCCGTGATGACCTGGTACGGGCCGGGGTTGCCGGCCAGCGCCCGCTCCACCAGCCGGGCCCGGTGCGGCTGCTTCTCGGAAGCCAGCAGCGACGCACCCCGCTGCGCGGCGAGCGCGGCCAGCAGCGCCGCCTTGCCGCCGGGTCCCGCGCAGCCGTCGAGCCAGCGCTCGTCGGGACCGTCCAGCGGCGCGTTGGCCAGGGCGATCGCGACAAGCTGGCTGCCCTCGTCCTGGACTCCGGCCCGCCCCTCCCGTACGGCGTCGATGGCGCCGGGCTCGCCGCCCTCGGCCAGCCGCACGGCGTACGGCGACCAGCGTCCCGGCAGCCCCGACTCCTCCCCCAGCGCCTCGAGCAGCTCATCGGCCGTGGAACGTCCCGGCCGGGCGACGAGCGTCACCTCGGGCCGCTCGTTGTCGGCCTCCAACAGGTCCTCGATCCCGGCGCGCCCGCCGCCGAGTGAGTCCCACAGCGCGGAGACGATCCACCGCGGATGCGAGTGCACCACGGCCAGATAGTCCTCGGCGTCCTCGTCGTACGGCGGCGCGACCCGCTCCAGCCAGGCGTCGAGGTCGTCCTGGGCGATCTTCCGCAGTACGGCGTTGACGAACCTCGCCCGCCCGTCGCCGAGCACCACCCGGGCCAGCTCCACGCTCGCCGAGACCGCGGCATGCGAGGGGATCCGCGTCCCGAGCAGCTGGTGCGCACCGAGCGCGAGCACATCGAGCACCGGCGGGTCGACCTCGCGCAGCGGCCTGTCGATGCAGGTCGCGATGATCGCGTCGTACGTACCCTGGCGGCGCAGCGTCCCGTACACGAGCTCGGTGGCGAGCGCCGCGTCCCGCCCGTCGAAATCGTCCTTCTCCCTGGCCTTCTTGAGCAGGGGCGGCAGAACGAGATTCGCGTACGCGTCCCGCTCGTCGACGGCCCGCAGCGCCTCGAAGGCGAGGATCCGCACGGGATCCTTCTTGGGGCGGCGGTACGGCTTCGGGGGACGGCGATGTGCCTGCTCGTTCAAAGGTGCTCCGCGATTGAAAGGGTCGAACCCCTCTCAGCTGAAAGGGTCGAACCCCCTCAGCCTACGTCCGCGGCTCCCACCCGCTCGCCCGGGGCGATCCGCACCCCGCGCGCCCAGTCGGCGGCCCGCATCGGCTTCTTGCCCTGCGGCTGGACCCAGAGCAGCTCGAGGGCGTGCGATCCGGTGCCGACGTACACATTGTTCTTGCCGGCCGAGAGCTGTCCGGGCGCGAGGGCCGTGCGGTCGGGCAGCAGCGCCGCCTGGATCAGCTTGAGCCGCTCGCCACGGAAGACCGTCCAGGCACCGGGAGCGGGCGTGCAGCCGCGTACGAGGCGGTCGAGGCGGAGCGCCGGAGCCGTCCAGTCCAGGTGGGCGTCCTCGACGTTGATCTTCGGCGCGAGCGAGATGCCCTCGGCCGGCTGCGGCACGGCCTGCAGGTTGCCGTCCTCGATGCCGTCCATGGTTGCGACAAGCAGCCCGGCGCCGGCGAAAGCGAGCCGGGTGAGCAGATCGCCGCTGGTGTCGGTGGACCGCACCTGCTCGGTGATCACCCCGTAGACCGGGCCCGAGTCCAGCCCTTCCTCGATCAGGAAGGTGGAGGCGCCGGTCACCTCGTCCCCGGCGATGATGGCGTGCTGGACGGGTGCGGCGCCACGCCAGGCGGGCAGCAGCGAGAAGTGCAGATTGACCCAGCCGCGGGCCGGCACGTCCAGCGCCACCTTCGGCAGCAGCGCACCGTAGGCGACGACCGGGCAGCAGTCGGGCGCGATCTCGCGCAGCCGCGCCAGGAACTCCTCGTCCCGCGGCTTGACCGGCTTGAGCACCTCGATCCCGGCCTCCTCGGCCCGCTGGGCGACCGGACTGGCGACCAGATGGCGGCCGCGCCCGGCGGGGGCGTCCGGCCTGGTGACGACGGCGGCCACTTCATGCCGGTCGGAGGCGATCAGTGCGTCCAGGGCGGGTACGGCGACCTCGGGGGTGCCTGCGAAGACGAGCTTCATCGGTGGCTGACTGCCTCTCAGGCTGATACGTGCAGGTAACTGGCGTGCATGCGGTGCGGTGACGAGCAGCGCACCAGTCTATGCGCGGGGCAGCAGGGGGCGTACGGAGGACTGTGCGCCCCGCGCACATACGCATACGCCCCCGCAGCGTGACCACATCGCCGGGTTGAGCGTTGGTCAAGAGAGATTGACCGAAAGCGGGCCGCCACGATGCTGCCCGGCCCCTTTTCAACGCCGGTTCGAGAGGCTTGTCCATGGCCGACCACGCAACCCACGACGCCCAAGCCCGGGCAAGCCTGCATCTGTTGGTGCGGGACATCGAGCGGGTCCGCCGGCAGGTGGATGCTCTGCGCACGCTCACCGCCCAGCTGGGCAATGTCTACCGCCCGCGCCGCTCAGGCCCTTCCACGGGCTTCGTCGTCTACGGCAGGGCCCCGGCTCCGACCGTCCGTCTCGCACAGGAGCTGCGGGACAGCGTCGAGACTCTGGTGACCGCCGCGGTGGACTTCGACCGTTCGCTGGGCTTCTCGTGGGACGCGGTGGGCTCGGCACTCGGGGTCACCAAGCAGGCGGTGCACCGCCGTTACGGCGCGCGGCGGGCCGCGCAGCAGGCGGGTCCGGCCGATCTGGACCACGGCGCGGAGACGGCCACCACCCATGCCCTGGCGGTCGGCCCGGGACTGCCTGCCGTGCCCGCCGCCCGTGCGATGCCGCCGCAGCCGACGGTCAGCAGCCAGTCCCTCCGCGAGGAGGTCCGCCCGAGCGCCTTCCCCGGCCCGCGCAACGGCTGACCTTCCGCCGGCTGCCCCTGCCCCCTTCGGGGCGGGGGCAGCCGCTTCCAGTACGGGGTCCTGCCCTCGTTGGCGGGGACTTCCCGCCGTCAGCCTCAGCCGATGTCCGGCGGGTCGATTCTGATCCGTACCGGCTCGCCGCCGCCGCGTGCCGTCCTGGCCGCCTGTGCGGTCTTCAGCGCGGCGGCGAGCGCCGAACCGCTGCCCGGCGGAACCCTCAGCAGCACCCGCTCCCACACCTCACCCAGCGGGGGATCACCCGGCCTGCGGGGCCTGCCGGGGTCGGTGGCCGGCACCGGAACAGGGCCAAGCACCTCGGCGTCGCCCGGGAGCTCGGCCGTCGCCAAGAAGGCGGCGATCGCCTCCCCCCGGCCGGTCACCGCGGCCATCCGAGACACCGGCGGGAATCCCAGCTCGGCCCGCTCGCCGAGCTCGCGCTGCGCGTGTCCCACCGGGTCCCAGCGCACCAGAGCCTGCACGGGCCGCAGCGTCGGCTCGGCGACGATCACCACCGTGCCGCCCTCGCTCTGCCCGCGCACCAGCGAGGCAGCGTCCATCCAGCGCCGCAGCGCATCCTCGCCCGCCCGTAGATCGGGCCGTCCGAGCATCGCCCAGCCGTCGAGCAGCAGCGCCGCCGCGTATCCGCCGTCCGCGACGGGCTCCGCGCCGGGCGTGCTCACCACCAGCGCGGGGCGCCCCGGCACGGTGTCCAGCACATGGTCCCGGCCCGATGTACGTACCTGGACGGCGGGGAAGGCCCGGCCGAGCTCCTCCGCCGTGCGCCGTGCACCGACGATCTGGGCGCGCAGCTTCGTACTCCCGCACGCGACGCAGTGCCAGTCCGGCGCACCGCGGCCGCACCAGCCGCACTTCAGATCGTGCGCGTCCGGCGCTTCCAGGGGTCCTGAGCAGTGCCGGCACCGGGCGGGCGTCCGGCATCGCTCGCACGCCAGCCTCGGCACATAGCCCCGCCTCGGCACCTGCACCAGCACCGGCCCGCTCTTCAGCCCGTCCCGTACGGTCCGCCAGGCCAGACTGGGCAGCCGCGCCGCCCGCGCCGCCTCGTCCCGCGCCAGCTCGCCGTCCCCGACGGTACGCACCAAGGGCGCGGCGCTGCGCACCTGCTCCCGGTCGGCGATCAGCGGCAGGGCCCACCCGCTCGCCACCAGCTGGGCGGCCTCCACCGTGCAGCTCGTACTCCCCAGCAGAAAGCCGCACGAGTCGTGCCTGGCCCGCAGCTCGAGCACCTCGCGCACATGCGGGAACGGTGCGTTCTCATCGCTGTGGCTCGAGTCGCCGTCGTCCCAGATCGCGACGAGGCCGAGATCCTGGACTGGTGCGAACATCGCGGCCCGGGTGCCGACGACGGCCCGCACCGACCCCCGGCGCACGGCGAGCCACTGCCGGTACCGCTTCTCGGGCCCGGACTCGGCGGTCAGCACCGCATGCCGCCCCTCCCCCAGCAGCGCGATCACTGCGGTATCGACCCGCGCCGCGCGCCGCCCGTCGGGCACGACCACCAGCGCGCCCCGCCCGGAGGCCAGCGTTGCCGCGACGGCCCGCGCCAGCTCGTCCGGCCACTGCGGCCCGGGGAGCGCGGTCCACACGGCCCGCGGCGCGCCACCACTCGCGAGCGCCTCCAAAAACGCCGCCCCACGCCCGTACCGCCCCCAGCTACCTGCCTCCGGCGCGGCCGGCGACGGCAGCGGCTCCGGCGAGGGCTTCGACTCGGCCCGCCCGTTCCTGGGCGGGACGGCGAGCTGCAGCACATCCGCCAGGCTGCCGGCGTACCGATCGGCGACCGCGCGCGCGAGGGCAAGCATCTCGGGGCTGAGCACCGGCTCGGGCGAGACCACGTAGGCGAGCGCCGCGAGCGCTCCCGCGTAGTCGGACTCCGCGCGCCGCTCGATGAGAAACCCGTCGATCAGCCCGCCGCCTTCACGCCGGCCTTCCCGCACCCGGTGCGCCCCGGCCCCGAACCGCACCCGCACCCGCACTCCGGGCTGCGCGTCCGCGTCCAGCTCCTCGGGCACGGCGTAGTCGAAGTACTGGTCGAGATGGAGCACGCCCTTGTTGACCATGACGCGCGCCACGGGCAGTTCCTTGGCCAGCGCGGCCCCACGCCAGGTCCGCGGCTTGGCCTTGGGCACCTTGGCCTTGCGCACGGTCTCCCGGATGAGCGCAAGCTGCTCCGGCCCACCGGCGGCGGGCTCTTCGGGCTGCTTGTTGTCGCTGCTCACAGCCAAATTCCTACCAGACGCCACTGACACGGCCGCCCGCCCGAACCCCGGTACGCGCGACGGCCCCGGACCTTTGCGGTCCGGGGCCGTCACATGGGCGTTGTGGCTTACGGAGCCCTACAGCCCCGCGGCCTTGCGCAGCGCGTCCACGCGGTCCGTGCGCTCCCACGTGAAGTCCGCGAGTTCGCGGCCGAAGTGGCCGTACGCCGCGGTCTGTGCGTAGATCGGGCGCAGCAGGTCCAGGTCGCGGATGATGGCGGCCGGACGGAGGTCGAAGACCTCGGCGATGGCCTGCTCGATCTTGTCGACCTCGAGCGTGGCCGTGCCGAAGGTCTCGACGAAGAGTCCGACCGGCTCGGCCTTGCCGATGGCGTACGCGACCTGGACCTCGCAGCGTGCCGCGAGGCCGGCGGCCACCACGTTCTTGGCGACCCAGCGCATCGCGTACGCGGCCGAGCGGTCCACCTTCGACGGGTCCTTGCCCGAGAACGCGCCGCCGCCGTGGCGGGCCATGCCACCGTAGGTGTCGATGATGATCTTCCGGCCGGTCAGGCCCGCGTCACCCATCGGGCCACCGATCTCGAACCGGCCCGTCGGGTTGACCAGCAGCCGGTAGCCGTCGGTGTCCAGCTTGATGCCGTCCTCGACGAGCTGATTCAGCACATGCTCGACGACGAACTCGCGGATGTCGGGGGCGAGCAGCGAGTCCAGGTCGATGTCGGACGCGTGCTGCGAGGAGACGACCACAGTGTCCAGCCGCACGGCCTTGTCACCGTCGTACTCGATGGTGACCTGGGTCTTGCCGTCGGGGCGCAGGTAGGGGATGGTCCCGTTCTTGCGGACCTCGGAGAGGCGGCGGGAGAGCCGGTGCGCCAGGTGGATCGGCAGCGGCATCAACGCGGGCGTCTCGTCGCAGGCGTAGCCGAACATCAGGCCCTGGTCGCCGGCGCCCTGCTTGTCGAGCTCGTCCTCGTCGCCCTCGACGCGCTTCTCGTACGCGGTGTCGACGCCCTGCGCGATGTCCGGCGACTGCGCGCCGATGGAGACCGAGACGCCGCAGGACGCGCCGTCGAAGCCCTTCTTCGAGGAGTCGTAACCGATCTCAAGGATCTTGTTCCGCACGAGCGTGGGGATGTCGGCGTACGCCTTGGTGGTCACCTCGCCGGCCACATGCACCAGGCCGGTAGTGATCAAGGTCTCCACGGCAACGCGGGAGGTCGGGTCCTCCTGCAGAAGGGCGTCGAGAATGGTGTCGCTGATCTGGTCAGCGATCTTGTCGGGGTGACCCTCGGTCACGGACTCCGAGGTGAAGAGACGGCGGGACACATCGCTCCCTGGGGTTGCAGCGGCTGCTGGCTGATCATTTTTGGACCGGCCGGGGGCTGCGCCCCGCGACGTTCCACGAGCAGTTTATCGGTCGCCCTCCCCCGCCGGACCACCCGTCTCGCTCCGTGGGAGCTCTGTGACCTGTGACTCGGCTGAAAACTGTAGGCCGATCAGCCCCAATTCGCGAGGGTTTCGCTGGCTTTCATGGGGTTTCATACATCCACTGGGCGAATCCAAGAATTCACCCGAGTCGCGGCACAACAAGGTCCCACACGGTGTCCGCGAGGGATTCCTTGGGTCCGTGAGGCACCTGCGTCTCGCCGCCGTCCGCGGCGAGCACCACGGCTTCGTTCTCCTCGGAGCCGAAGGTCTTGCGCTCCCCCACCTCATTGACCACGAGCAGGTCGCAGCCCTTGCGGCGCAGCTTGTCGCGGCCGTTGGCGAGGACGTCGTCGGTCTCCGCGGCGAAGCCGACGATGACCTGGACGGGGCGGGCCCGTTCGGTGGAGATCTCCGCCAGTATGTCCGGGTTGCGGACCAGTGCGATGGGCGCGGGCTCCTGGCCGTCCTTCTTCTTGATCTTGCCTTCGGCGTACGCGACGGGGCGGAAGTCCGCGACGGCCGCGGCCATCACCACGGCATCGGCAGCCGCAGCCGCCTTGAGCACGGCCTCGCGCAGCTGGACCGCTGTGCCGACGTGGACCACGTCGACGCCCGCAGGGTCCGGTATCCCGGTGTTCGCCTCGATGAGCGTGACCCTGGCGCCGCGGGCCGCCGCGGTGCGCGCCAGGGCGTACCCCTGCTTGCCGGAGGAGCGGTTCCCCAGGTAGCGGACCGGGTCGAGCGGCTCGCGCGTGCCGCCCGCGCTGACGACAACATGGCGGCCGACGAGATCCGGCGCGGCGACACCGCGGGCGAGCACCCGGCGGCAGACCTCGAAGATCTCGCCCGGATCCGGAAGCCTGCCCTTGCCGGTGTCCACACCGGTGAGCCGCCCCACGGCCGGCTCGATCACAACGGCTCCACGGCGGCGCAGCGTCGCCACATTCTCCTGGGTGGCCTGGTGCTCCCACATCTCGGTGTGCATCGCGGGCGCGAAGACCACCGGACAGCGGGCGGTCAGGAGCGTATTGGTGAGCAGGTCGTCGGCGAGGCCGTGGGCCGCCTTGGCGAGCATGTCGGCGGTGGCGGGCGCGACGACGACCAGATCGGCGTCCTGTCCGATCCGTACGTGCGGCACCTCGTGGACGTCGGACCAGACCTCGGTCGAGACGGGGTGGCCGGAGAGCGCCGACCAGGTCGCCGCGCCGACGAAGTGCAGTGCCGACGCGGTCGGCACCACCCGTACGTCGTGACCCGACTCGGTCAGCCTCCGCAGCAGCTCGCACGCCTTGTACGCGGCGATGCCTCCGCTGACCCCCAGAACGACCTTCGGCTTGTCCAGTGACACTGCTGCGTCTCCCCGCATTCGGATGCGTACCCTCCCCATGACACACCACAGACCCGGCGGACGCTCCGCCGGGCCTGTGGTGAAGGAACAGAATGTGCCTACTGAGCCGGGCCCTCAATGGCCTCCGAGGT
Organism: Streptomyces sp. NPDC048479; assembly: GCF_040651435.1. Taxonomy (NCBI): domain Bacteria; kingdom Bacillati; phylum Actinomycetota; class Actinomycetes; order Kitasatosporales; family Streptomycetaceae; genus Streptomyces; species Streptomyces sp. NPDC048479. The sequence goes on along the minus strand of NZ_JBEZKA010000005.1, from coordinate 286,164 downwards.
CAGCAGACCCGCGTTGATCTCACGCAGGGCGATCGAGAGCGGCTTCTCGTGGACGTGGGTGTCCACCAGCGGACCGACGTACTCGAGCAGACCCTCGCCGAGCTGCGAGTAGTACGCGTTGATCTGGCGCGCGCGCTTGGCCGCGTAGATCACGAGGCTGTACTTCGAGTCAGTGGCCTCGAGCAGCTCGTCGATCGGCGGGTTGATGATGCCCTCGGGCGCAGTGATGGAAGAGGACACGCTAAGCCTTCCGAAGAACGTGCAAAATGTTCGGACAAAGATCAAACACTGGGGGTCCGGGGGCCAACGGTGTCAACCGCTGATGTTTCAGTCCCCAGGAGACAGCTGCATCAAGGCTAGCAGCTCACGGGCCACGTCCTCGACGGAGGTATTGACCAGGGTGGTATCGAACTCCGACTCGGCGGCCAGCTCGACCTTCGCGGCCGCCAGCCGGCGCTCGATGACCTCGTGAGACTCGGTGCCGCGGCCGGTGAGCCGACGGACCAGTTCCTCCCAGCTCGGCGGGGCCAGGAAGACCAGCTGCGAGTCCGGCATGGACTCCTTGACCTGCCGTGCGCCCTGGAGATCGATCTCCAGCAGCACGGGCTCGCCCGCCTCCAGGCGTTCGAGGACCGCACGGCGCGGTGTGCCGTAGCGATTGCCCGCGAACTCGGCCCATTCCAGCAGCTCGCCATTGGCGATCAGCTTGTCGAACTCTTCGTCGCTGACGAAGAAGTACTGAACGCCGTGGCGCTCGCCGGGGCGCGGCTTTCTTGTGGTGGCCGACACCGAGAGCCATACCTCGGGGTGGACCTTGCGCATATGGGCGACGACCGTGCTCTTACCGACCCCGGAGGGGCCGGAGAGCACGGTCAGCCGCGGACGTACCTCTGCTGCCATGCAGCGATTATCCAGGTTCCCGGGAGTGCCCGAGAACGTCAGGCGGCACCGCCGCCGAACTCGCGCTCAAGTGACGCGATCTGGTTGGAGCCGAGACCGCGCACACGGCGACTCTCGGAGATGCCGAGCCGCTCCATGATCTGCTTGGCGCGGACCTTGCCCACGCCCGGCAGGGACTCAAGAAGAGCGGAGACCTTCATCTTGCCGATGACGTCGTTCTCCTGGCCCTGCTTGATGACCTCGTGGAGCGAGGCGCCGGAGTGCTTGAGTCGATTCTTGACCTCGGCCCGCTCCCGGCGAGCCGCGGCGGCCTTTTCGAGCGCGGCTGCGCGCTGTTCAGGGGTAAGGGGCGGAAGAGCCACGCCTACGTCACCTCGGATGTCGAACTGTCGGATACGGACCGGTGAGGAAGCTAGTCGCCCCACACCAGGCGAGCAACGCGCAACGCAATGCACCTGCGCTGCACGTTTACTCCTCGACGGAGACTAGCGGCCAGGACCGCTCCAGTCAGCGAGAACAGACGAAAAGTCCTGGTCAGCATCGACCGACTGGGACATTTCTGGCGAAACGACCGACTTTTGGGCCGAGATTCTGTCATTGGGCAGGCCGCGGAGGATTCCGAAGCTGCCCAGGCAGGGCCGCTGCCCCACCTGGGACCACAGCTTTGGTCGCGCCTGCGCCCGCAGCGAACAGGACCCCCGCGCCCCGAGGCCCGGGTTCAGGCCCCGGCGACCGCCGAGCGCACCTCGTCCGCGAAGCGCGTCGCCGACTCGCGCAGGGCCGCCACATCCGGGCCGTGCCGCAGCACGCCACGGCTCACGCTCGGGACCACATTGCCGACCGCCGCGCCGAAGACACCCGGAAGGTCCGCGGGCGTCGCGCCCTGAGCGCCGATGCCGGGGGCGAGCAGCGGGCCGTTGATGTCAAGGTTCACACCGGCGTCGCCCAGCGTCGCGCCGACCACCGCGCCGACCGAGCCGAGCGGCTCGGCGCCCGCGTTCTCGGCCGCCATGTGGTCGAGCATCAGCTGGGCCAGGGAGCGGCCGTCCGCGGTCGTGGAGCGCTGGACCTCCGCGCCCTCCGGATTGGAGGTGAGGGCCAGCACGAAGACGCCCGCACCCGACACAGCGGCCGCGTCCAGCGCCGGGCGCAGCGAGCCGAAGCCGAGATACGGGGAGACGGTCACCGCGTCCGAGAAGAGCGGCGAGTCCTTGTCGAGGTAGGTCGCCGCGTACGCGCCCATCGTCGAGCCGATGTCGCCGCGTTTGGCGTCCATCAGGACCAGCGCACCCGCCGCACGCGCCTCCTCCACCGCCTTCTCCAGTACGGCGATGCCCCGAGAGCCGAAGCGCTCGAAGAACGCCGACTGCGGCTTGAGCACGGCGACCCGGTCGGCCAGCGCCTCCACGACCGTGCGCGTGAAGCGCTCCAGGCCGGCGATGTCGTCGTTCAGGCCCCACGCGGTCAGCAGGGACGCGTGCGGGTCGATGCCGACGCAGAGCGGTCCACGGGTGTCCATGGCGTGGCGCAGGCGTGCGCCGAAGGGCGCCGTGGTCTGAAGGGGGGTCATGCGGTGGCCTTTCGGGTCTCGGCGCCGACAGCATCGGCGAGCGTGTCGTACGGGCCGGCCGCGAGCCGCGCCGCCAGGCCCTTGTGGATGGCGCGGGCGTAGACGGGACCCTCGTAGATGAACGCGCTGTAGCCCTGGACCAGCGTGGCGCCCGCCAGGATCCGCTGCCAGGCGTCCTCGGCGTTCTCGATGCCCCCGACGCCCACGAGCGTGATCCGGTCGCCCACACGCGCGTACAGCCGCCGCAGGACCTCCAGCGAGCGGTCCTTCACGGGCGCGCCGGACAGGCCACCCGTCTCCTTGACCAGGTCCGGTTCGGACTTCAGGCCCAGGCCGTCCCGCGCGATCGTCGTGTTGGTGGCGATGATTCCGTCGAGGCCCAGCTCGAGGGCGAGGTCCGCGACCGCGTCGACATCTTCGTCCGCGAGGTCCGGCGCGATCTTGACGAGGAGCGGGACGCGGCGGTCCTGCACACTCCGGTCGGCGGCCTCGCGTACGGCGGTGAGCAGCGGGCGCAGCGACTCGGTCGCCTGGAGGTTGCGCAGACCGGGCGTGTTCGGCGACGAGACGTTGACGACCAGGTAGTCGGCGTGGCGCGCGAGTCGCTCGGTGGAGGTGACGTAGTCGCCCACGGCCTCCGCCTCCGGCACGACCTTGGTCTTGCCGATGTTGACGCCGACCGTGGTCGCGAAGACCGCCTTGCGGGCGCCCAGGCGCTCCGCCACGGCCGCCGAGCCCTCGTTGTTGAAGCCCATGCGGTTGATCAGCGCACGGTCCGCTACGAGCCGGAAAAGCCGCTTCTTGGGATTGCCCGGCTGCGGCTGTGCGGTGACCGTGCCGATCTCGATGTGGTCGAAGCCGAGCATCGACATTCCGTCGATGGCGACGGCGTTCTTGTCGAAGCCTGCGGCGAGGCCGAAGGGACCGTGCATCCGCAGGCCGAGCGCCTCGGTGCGCAGTTCCTTGTACCGGGGCGCGAGAGCCGCGGCGACGAACGTACGCAGTACGGGGATGCGGACCGCGAGGCGGATCCAGCGGAAGGCCAGGTAGTGGGCCTCCTCCGGATCCATCCGCTTGAAGACCAAATTGAAGAAGAACTTGTACATGGAGGCGTCCTCACGCTGTGTTTTCTGGGGGACACCCCCAGACCCCCGGGAGGGGACACCGTTTCCGGTGTCCCCTCCCCGATTACTGGTCGCGGGCCGCGGTCAGATGTTCCGCGTGTTCCTGGAGTGAACGGACGCCCACATCACCGCGGTTGAGCGCGTCGATGCCCTGGACGGCGGCGGCGAGTGCCTGGACCGTGGTCAGGCACGGCACGGAGCGCGCCACGGCCGCCGTACGGATCTCGTAGCCGTCGAGGCGACCGCCGGTGCCGTACGGGGTGTTGACGATGAGGTCGACATGGCCGTCGTGGATCAGCTGGACGATGGTCCGCTCGCCGTTCGGGCCCTCGCCCTGGCTCTGCTTGCGCACGATGGTGGCGTTGATGCCATTGCGCTTGAGTACCTCGGCCGTGCCGGATGTGGCGAGCAGCTCGAAGCCGTGGGCGACCAGCTCACGCGCCGGGAAGATCATCGAGCGCTTGTCGCGGTTGGCGACGGAGATGAAGGCGCGGCCCTTGGTGGGCAGCGGGCCGTAGGCGCCGGCCTGCGACTTGGCATACGCCGTCCCGAAGACCGAGTCGATGCCCATGACCTCGCCGGTGGAGCGCATCTCCGGGCCGAGGACGGTGTCGACGCCGCGCCCGTGGATGTCGCGGAAGCGCGACCACGGCATCACGGCCTCCTTGACGGAGATCGGCGCGTCCATCGGGAGCGTGCCGCCGTCGCCGTTCGCGGGCAGCAGGCCCTCCGCGCGCAGTTCGGCGACGGTCGCGCCGAGCGAGATACGGGCGGCGGCCTTCGCCAGCGGCACTGCGGTCGCCTTCGAGGTGAAGGGGACGGTGCGCGAGGCACGCGGGTTGGCCTCGAGGACATACAGGATGTCGCCGGCCAACGCGAACTGGATGTTGATCAGTCCGCGGACGCCGACGCCCTTGGCGATGGCCTCGGTCGAGGCCCGCAGCCGCTTGATGTCGAAGCCGCCGAGCGTGATCGGGGGCAGCGCGCACGCCGAGTCGCCGGAGTGGATTCCGGCCTCCTCGATGTGCTCCATCACGCCGCCGAGGTAGAGCTCGGTGCCGTCGTAGAGCGCGTCGACGTCGATCTCGATCGCGTCGTCGAGGAAGCGGTCGACCAGGACGGGACGGGTGGGGCTGATCTCGGTGGACTCGGCGATGTACGACTCGAGGCGGGCCTCTTCGTACACGATCTCCATACCGCGCCCGCCCAGCACGTACGACGGGCGTACGAGGACGGGGTAGCCGATCTCGTCGGCGATGGCCTTGGCGCCGGCGAAGGTGGTCGCGGTGCCGTGCTTGGGAGCCGGGAGGCCGGCCTCGGCGAGTACGCGGCCGAAGGCGCCGCGGTCCTCGGCGGCGTGGATCGCCTCGGGCGGGGTGCCCACGACCGGCACGCCGTTGTCCTTGAGCGCCTGCGCGAGACCCAGCGGGGTCTGGCCGCCGAGCTGGACGATGACGCCCGCGATCGGCCCCGCCTGGGACTCCGCGTACACGATCTCCAGGACGTCCTCCAGGGTGAGCGGCTCGAAGTAGAGCCGGTCGGAGGTGTCGTAGTCGGTGGAGACGGTCTCGGGGTTGCAGTTGACCATCACGGTCTCGTAGCCGGCGTCGCTCAGCGCGAAGGAGGCGTGGACACAGGAGTAGTCGAACTCGATGCCCTGGCCGATACGGTTCGGTCCCGAGCCGAGGATGATCACGGCGGGCTTCTCGCGCGGCGCGACCTCGCTCTCCTCGTCGTACGAGGAGTAGAAGTACGGCGTTTTGGCGGCGAATTCGGCGGCGCAGGTGTCGACCGTCTTGTAGACCGGGCGGATGCCGAGCGCGTGCCGGACCTCGCGGACGACGTCCTCGCGCAGCCCGCGGATCTCGGCGATCTGGGCGTCGGAGAAACCGTGGCGCTTGGCGTCGGCGAGCAGCTCGGGGTCGAGCTTCTCGGCGGCGATGAGCTCGTCCGCGTACTCCTTGATCAGGAAGAGCTGGTCGACGAACCACGGGTCGATCTTCGTCGCCTCGAAGACCTCCTCGGGGGTGGCGCCCGCGCGGATGGCCTGCATGACGGTGTTGATCCGGCCGTCGGTGGGGACCTTGGCGGTGAGCAGCAGCTGCGCCTTGTCGCCCGGCTCACCGGTGAAGGAGAACTGCGAGCCCTTCTTCTCCAGCGAGCGCAGCGCCTTGTTGAGCGCCTCGGTGAAGTTCCGGCCGATCGCCATGGCCTCGCCCACCGACTTCATGGTGGTGGTGAGGGTGGCGTCGGCGGACGGGAACTTCTCGAAGGCGAAGCGCGGCACCTTGACGACGACGTAGTCGAGCGTGGGCTCGAACGACGCCGGGGTCTTCTCGGTGATGTCGTTGGGGATCTCGTCGAGCGTGTAGCCGACGGCGAGACGGGCGGCGATCTTGGCGATCGGGAAGCCGGTGGCCTTGGAGGCGAGCGCCGAGGAGCGGGAGACACGCGGGTTCATCTCGATGACGATGATCCGGCCGTCGTCCGGGTTGACGGCGAACTGGATATTGCAGCCGCCGGTGTCGACGCCGACCTCGCGGATGATCGCGATACCGACGTCGCGCAGCCGCTGGTACTCGCGGTCGGTCAGCGTCATCGCCGGAGCGACGGTGATCGAGTCGCCGGTGTGCACGCCCATCGGGTCGAAGTTCTCGATGGAGCAGACGACCACGACATTGTCGTGCTTGTCGCGCATCAGCTCCAGCTCGTACTCCTTCCAGCCGAGGATGGACTCCTCCAGGAGCACCTCGGTGGTCGGCGAGAGCGTGAGGCCCTGACCGGCGATACGACGCAGCTCGTCCTCGTTGTGCGCGAAGCCGGAGCCGGCGCCGCCCATCGTGAACGAGGGGCGGACGACGACGGGATAGCCGCCGAGCGTCTCGACGCCCTTCAGCACATCGTCCATGGAGTGACAGATGACCGAGCGGGCGGACTCACCGTGGCCGATCTTGGCTTTGACGGCCTCGACGACGCCCTTGAACAGCTCGCGGTCCTCGCCCTTGTTGATCGCCTCGACGTTGGCGCCGATGAGCTCGACGCCGTACTTCTCCAGCACACCCTGCTCATGCATGGAGATCGCGGTGTTGAGCGCGGTCTGGCCACCGAGGGTGGGCAGCAGCGCGTCGGGGCGCTCCTTGGCGATGATCTTCTCGACGAACTCCGGGGTGATCGGCTCGACGTAGGTGGCGTCGGCGATCTCCGGGTCGGTCATGATCGTCGCCGGGTTGGAGTTCACCAGGATGACCCGCAGGCCCTCGGACTTGAGGACGCGGCAGGCCTGGGTGCCGGAGTAGTCGAACTCGGCGGCCTGACCGATGACGATCGGGCCGGAGCCGATGACCAGGACGGACTGGATATCGGAGCGCTTAGGCACGCTGGCCCTCCATCAGGGTTACGAAGCGGTCGAAGAGGTACGCGGCGTCGTGCGGGCCCGCGGCCGCCTCGGGGTGGTACTGGACGCTGAAGGCCGGCTGGTCGAGCAGCTGCAGGCCTTCGACCACGTTGTCGTTGAGGCATACGTGGGAGACCTCGGCGCGGCCGTAGGGGGTGTCGGAGATCTTGTCGAGCGGCGCGTCGACGGCGAATCCGTGGTTGTGCGCGGTGACCTCGACCTTGCCGGTGGAGCGGTCCTGAACGGGCTGGTTGATGCCCCGGTGGCCGTACTTCAGCTTGTACGTGCCGAAGCCGAGCGAGCGGCCGAGCAACTGGTTGCCGAAGCAGATGCCGAAGAGCGGCGTCCTGCGCTCGAGGACGCCCTTGACGACGGTCAGATCGGCGGTGGCGGGGTCGCCGGGGCCGTTGGAGAGGAACACACCGTCGGGGTTGACCGCGTACACGTCCTCGACCGTGGCGGTGGCGGGCAGGACGTGCACCTCGATGCCGCGCTCGGCCATGCGGTGCGGGGTCATGCCCTTGATGCCGAGGTCTATGGCGGCGACGGTGAACTTCTTGGTGCCGATCGCCGGGACGACGTACGTCTGCTCCGTCGCGACCTCGGCGGAAAGGTTCGCGCCCTTCATCTGGGGGGCTTCCTGCACCCGGGCCAGCAGTGTGGCCTCGTCGGCGAGAGAGTCACCCGAGAAGATACCGACGCGCATCGCGCCGCGCTCGCGCAGATGGCGGGTGAGCGCGCGGGTGTCGATGTCGCTGATGCCGACCACGCCCTGGGCGACGAGCTGGTCGTCCAGGGAGCGCTGGGAGCGCCAGTTGGAGGGCACGCGCGCGGGGTCACGTACGACATAGCCCGCGACCCAGATCCGCTGCGACTCGTCGTCCTCGTCGTTGACGCCGGTGTTGCCGACGTGCGGGGCGGTCATCACCACGACCTGGCGGTGGTACGACGGGTCGGTGAGGGTCTCCTGGTAGCCGGTCATGCCGGTGTTGAACACCGCCTCGCCGAAGGTCTCCCCCACGGCCCCGTAGGCGCGGCCGCGGAATGTGCGGCCGTCCTCCAGGACGAGTACGGCGGGGGCCTTGGCGGCTCCCCGGGTGGAGATCGTCATCGTGCGGTGCCTTCCGTCGTGTTGATCATGCTGTTGATGGATTCGACCCAGGCGGTGTGCTCGGCCGCGTGGTCGGCGCGGAACCCGGAGTCGATCAGCTTGTCGCCGTGCGCCCAGGTGACGACGAGGAGTCCGCCCTCGGCGAGGACCTTGCCGGCGATGCCCTTGTCGAGCCTGGCCTCGCGCAGCTGCGCTGCCGGGATGAAGAAGTCGGTCGCACCGGGGCGTACGACGTCCAGGCCCGCGTCGGTGAGCGTGAGCTCCACGCGACTGCGGGTGCCCAGGCCGTGGGCCACGATCCGGTCGAGCCACTGTCCGGCGGTCGTGGAGCCGTGGTAGCGGCCGGTCAGCTCAAGTTTCGCCTCGCCGGGCGCGTCGGGCGCGGGGAGCAGCTCGGGGAGGTCGGACTGGAGGCTGCCGCGCCACTTCCATCCCTGGCGCATCAGCCAGTAGACGAAGGCGATGAAGAGCAGCAGTCCGACGACCCAGCCGATGCGGGCCGCCCAGTCGGTGACCTCCGCCGACTTCTGCTCGGCGGCGATGTCGATCAGAGTTGTCACGCCAGCTTCCCGTCCACGACCGTTGCCCGGCCCCGCAGGAAGGTGTGGGTGACGCGTCCCGGCAGCTCACGCCCTTCGTAGGGGGTGTTGCGGCTGCGGGATGCGAAGCCCGCGGGGTCCACCACTCCACGGTATGCCGGATCGACGAGCGTGAGGTTCGCGGGCTCACCTGCCGAGACGGGCCTTCCGTGGCCCTCCAGCCGGCCGATCTGCGCGGGCCGGAAGGACATCCGGTCCGCGACGCCGGCCCAGTCGATGAGGCCGGTGTCGACCATCGTCTGCTGGACGACGGAGAGCGCGGTCTCCAGGCCCACCATGCCCATGGCGGCCGCGGCCCACTCGCAGTCCTTGTCCTCGTGCGGGTGCGGGGCGTGGTCGGTGGCGACGCAGTCGATGGTGCCGTCGGCGAGAGCCTCGCGCAGCGCCAGCACATCGGTCTCGGTGCGCAGCGGCGGGTTCACCTTGTAGACGGGGTTGTACGAGCGTACGAGCTCGTCCGTGAGCAGCAGGTGGTGCGGGGTCACCTCGGCGGTGACGTTCCAGCCCTTGGACTTGGCCCAGCGGACGATCTCGACGGAGCCGGCCGTGGAGAGGTGGCAGATGTGCACCCGGGAGCCGACGTGGGCGGCGAGGAGGACATCGCGGGCGATGATCGACTCCTCGGCGACGGCCGGCCAGCCGCCGAGGCCGAGCTCGGCGGAGACGATGCCCTCGTTCATCTGGGCGCCCTCGGTGAGACGGGGCTCCTGGGCGTGCTGGGCCACGACGCCGTCGAAGGCCTTCACGTACTCCAGAGCGCGGCGCATGATCACCGCGTCGTCGACGCACCTGCCGTCGTCGGAGAAGACCTTCACACCGGCGGCGGAGTCGTGCATCGCGCCGAGTTCGGCGAGCTTCTTGCCCTCGAGGCCGACGGTGACGGCGCCGATGGGCTGCACGTCGCAGTAGCCGGACTCCTTGCCGAGGCGGTAGACCTGCTCGACGACGCCGGCGGTATCGGCGACCGGGAAGGTGTTGGCCATGGCGTGCACGGCGGTGAATCCGCCGACAGCGGCCGCCTTGGTGCCGGTGAGGACGGTCTCGGAGTCCTCACGGCCCGGCTCACGCAGATGGGTGTGCAGGTCGACGAGGCCCGGCAGCAGGATCTGCCCCTCCGCCTCGACGACGGTCGCGTCGTCCGCGCTCAGCCCGGCGCCGACCTGTGCGATGGTCTCGCCGTCGATCAGGACGTCCTGCGCCTCGCCGCCCAGCACCTTCGCGCCACGGATAAGAATCTTGCTCATGGTTACTTGCTCTCCTCGGTGCGCGCGTGGGTGGGGCTGACGGCGGGCTCATTGCCGCCCAGAAGCAGATACAGGACGGCCATGCGGGTCGAGACGCCGTTGGCGACCTGCTCGACGGCCGTGCAGCGGTCGGAGTCGGCGACCTGCGCCGTGATCTCCATGCCGCGGTTCATCGGTCCGGGGTGCATCACGATGGCGTGCTCGGGCATCCGGGCCATGCGGTCGCCGTCCAGGCCGTAGCGGCGTGAGTATTCGCGCTCGGTCGGGAAGAAGGCGGCGTTCATGCGCTCGCGCTGCACACGCAGCATCATCACGGCATCGGACTTCGGCAGCACCTCGTCCAGGTCGTACGAGACCTCGCACGGCCAGTTCTCGACACCGATCGGCACCAGGGTGGGCGGGGCGACGAGGGTGACCTGGGCGCCGAGGGTGTTCAGCAACAGGACGTTGGAGCGGGCCACCCGGCTGTGCAGCACGTCGCCGACGATCGTGATGCGGCGTCCTGCGAGGTCACGCCCTATCCCGGCATCCGGGCCGACCAGGCGACGGCGCATGGTGAAGGCGTCGAGCAGCGCCTGGGTGGGGTGCTCGTGGGTGCCGTCGCCGGCGTTGACGACCGCGCCGTCGATCCAGCCGGAGGTGGCGAGCCGGTAGGGGGCTCCGGAGGCGCCGTGCCGGATGACGACGGCGTCCGCGCCCATGGCCTCCAGGGTCAGCGCGGTGTCCTTGAGGGACTCGCCCTTGGAGACCGAGGATCCCTTGGCGGAGAAGTTGATCACGTCGGCGGAGAGCCGCTTGGCGGCAGCCTCGAAGGAGATCCGGGTCCGGGTCGAGTCCTCGAAGAAGAGGTTGACGACGGTACGGCCGCGCAGGGTCGGCAGCTTCTTGATCGGCCGGTCCGCGACCCGGGCCATCTCCTCGGCGGTGTCGAGGATGAGAACGGCGTCGTCGCGGGTGAGGTCGGCGGCCGAGATGAGGTGACGCTTCATCTGGGTGTGCTCCGTTGTCTGGAAGTCGTGGGTCCGGGGGCCTGCGGCGGAGCCGCCGTCGGGATGCGGCCCCGGACAGCACAGCGGCATGCGGGCGCGCGGGTGGCACGTCCGTACGAGGGTTCGGAGGGCGTACGGAGGTGCTACTGCTCGCCGGCCGGGGCGGTCTCGCGCACACCGAGCAGCACGGTGTCGCGACCGTCCTCCTCGGCGAGCTGAACCTTGACCGTCTCCCGCAGCGACGTGGGGAGGTTCTTGCCGACATAGTCGGCGCGGATGGGGAGTTCGCGGTGGCCGCGGTCGACCAGGACCGCGAGCTGTACGGCGCGCGGTCGGCCGATGTCGCCCAGAGCGTCGAGCGCGGCGCGGATGGTGCGGCCGGAGAAGAGCACGTCGTCGACGAGGACGACCAGCCGGCCGTCGACGCCGTCACCGGGGATCTCGGTGCGCGCCAGCGTGCGGGCGGGCCGCATACGCAGGTCGTCGCGGTACATGGTGATGTCGAGGGAGCCGACCGGAATCTTTCGGCCGGTGATCTCTTCGAGCTTGTCGGCCAGCCGGCGGGCAAGGAACACACCGCGGGTCGGAATGCCGAGAAGCACCACGTCGTCGGCGCCTTTCGCGCGTTCGACGATCTCGTGGGCGATGCGGGTCAGTACCCGCGCGATGTCGGGAGCCTCAAGAACGGGGCGTGCCACATCGGAACTGTCGTGCGAGTCCATATGAAACGGACCTCCTTCTCCGCCTCACGGGACGGATCTTAAAGGACGTCGGAATTACGCCATCAACGGTACCAGGGCCTTGCGCGGCCCCGGCTCCCGCCCCTCGTCCCGCCCCCGGCAGCACCCGCTACGGACCATTCGGCTTGACGAGTCCAAGTAACGCTGCGTAACCTCACAGTGAGTGACCAGCCGCGCGGCGGAGCCGCACGTCGACACAGTGTCCGGGGAGCTATATGTCCAGCGAATACGCAAAACAGCTCGGGGCCAAGCTCCGCGCCATCCGCACCCAGCAGGGGCTTTCCCTCCACGGCGTGGAAGAGAAGTCCCAGGGCCGCTGGAAGGCCGTCGTGGTCGGCTCGTACGAGCGTGGCGACCGTGCCGTGACCGTGCAGCGCCTTGCCGAGCTGGCGGACTTCTACGGCGTCCCGGTGCAGGAACTGCTTCCTGGCACCACGCCGGGCGGGGCCGCCGAGCCGCCGCCGAAGCTCGTCCTGGATCTGGAGCGCCTGGCCCACGTCCCGCAGGAGAAGGCCGGCCCTCTCCAGCGGTACGCCGCCACGATCCAGTCCCAGCGCGGCGACTACAACGGCAAGGTGCTGTCGATCCGCCAGGACGACCTGCGCACCCTCGCCGTCATCTACGACCAGTCGCCGTCGGTCCTGACCGAGCAGCTCATCAGCTGGGGTGTGCTCGACGCGGACGCGCGGCGCGCAGTCGCGCATGAAGAAGGCTGACGCCACTTCAGGAGAAACGTCACGTCGGAGGGCGAACCCGGTTGTTCCGGGTTCGCCCTCCGATGCGTTCGGGGCCTCCCCGGGCAGCGTCAGACGCGGAAGCCGAACATGCACCGGGCCCGTGGCGGAAGACTGTTCGTCTTCCGCCACGGGCCCGGTGGAACCGTCGCGCCCTAGTCTCGGCGCAGGCTCGGCTTGAGGTCCTTGAAGCGGCCCAGCAGGCCGTTCACGAACGACGGGGACTCGTCGGTGGAGAACTCCTTGGCGAGTTGTACCGCCTCGTCGATCACCACCGCGTCCGGGGTCTCGTCCACCCACACCAGCTCGTACGCCCCGAGCCGGATGATGTTCCGGTCGACGACCGGCATCCGGTCGAGCGTCCAGCCGACCGAGTAGGTGGCGATGAGGTCGTCGATCCGGTCCGCGTACTCCGCGTACCCCTCGACCAGCTCCATCGTGTATTCGCCGACCGGCGGCTGCCGGTCGTCGGTCCGCGCGTGCCGCACCCAGTCCGCGAGGACCGTCTGCACGGAGGTACCGCGCTGGTCGGCCTCGAAGAGGATCTGGAAGGCGCGCTTACGGGCCTTGTTCCGGGCAGCCACGGTTAGCTGTTCACCCGGCCGAGGTACTCACCGGAGCGGGTGTCGACCTTGATCTTCTCACCGGTGGTGATGAAGAGCGGGACGCCGATCTCGAAACCGGTCTCCAGCGTGGCCGGCTTGGAGCCACCGGTGGAGCGGTCGCCCTGGACGCCCGGCTCGGTGTGCTGGATGACCAGCTCGACGGCGGCCGGCAGCTCGACGTAGAGCACCTCGCCCTCGTGCGTGGCGACGCTGGCCGTGAAGCCCTCGATCAGATAGTTGGCGGCGTCGCCGACGGACTTGCGGTCGACCATCAGCTGGTCGTACGTCTGCATGTCCATGAAGACGAAGTACTCGCCGTCCATGTACGAGAACTGCATGTCGCGGCGGTCGACGGTGGCCGTCTCGACCTTCACGCCGGCGTTGAACGTCTTGTCGACGACCTTGCCGGAGAGCACGTTCTTGAGCTTGGTGCGCACGAAAGCAGGGCCCTTGCCGGGCTTGACGTGCTGGAACTCGACGACGGACCAGAGCTGGCCTCCGTCGAGCTTGAGCACCATGCCGTTCTTGAGGTCGTTCGTGGAAGCCACGGTTGCGGAATCTCCTGGACTGACGCTGGTGGACGACCGAGGAAGCGCGCTGCAGCGAAGCTAGAGCGCGAGCAGCTCCTTGGTCGTGATGGTGAGTAGCTCGGGTCCGCCGTCCGCCTCCTGGCGTACGACGAGCGTGTCATCGATCCGGACACCGCCCCGGCCCGGGAGGTGGACCCCCGGTTCGACGGTGACCGGCACACAAGCGTCCAGTTTACCCATGGCCGCAGGTGCCAGCTGCGGGTCCTCGTCGATTTCGAGCCCGACACCGTGCCCGGTGAGCGGCGCGAGGCCCTCTCCATGGCCCGCGGCGTCCAGGATCTGCCGGGTCGCATGGTCCACGTCGCGGTACGCGGCGCCCGGTACGAGAGACTCCCGGCCGGCCCGCTGAGCGGCGAAGACAAGGTCGTACAGCTCGATCTGCCAGTCCGCCGGGGTCGCCCCGATCACAAACGTACGGCCGATCTCGCACCGGTAGCCGCGGTAATTGGCGCCGACGCAAACGGAGAGGAAATCGCCCTCCTCGACCCGGCGGTCGGTGGGCCGGTGGCCGCCTTGCCCGGAGTTGGGTCCGGTGGCGACCGAGGTCGCGAAGGCGGGGCCGTCGGCGCCGTGGTCGACGAGCCGGCGCTCCAGCTCGAGCGCGAGATGCCGCTCGGTGCGGCCCACCAGGATCGACTCCAGCAGCTCGCCGAGGGCCTGGTCGGTGATCTCCGCCGCGATCCGCAGGCAGGCGATCTCCTCCTCGTCCTTGACGAGGCGCTGCTGCTCGACGGCAAGACCGAGGTCGGTGAGGCGCAGCCGGGGCGCCACCGAACCCAGCGCCCGATGCCTGGCGACGGTCAGATGGTGTTCCTCGACGGCGAGCGACTCCACCCCCACCGTCCTCGCCAGCTCTGCGGCCGCGACCGCCGGATCGCCGGCCGAGGTCGGCAGGACGGTCAGCCGCAGCTGTTCGTCGGGACGGCCGTCGGCGGGATCGCCGGTGGGCGTACGAGGGCAGAGCAGGATGTCTTCGCCCGGGCCGACCAGCAGTACGGCGCCGGGCGGCGCTCCGCCCGCGAGATAGCGGACGTTGGCGGGGCGGGAGACCAGGGCCCCTGCGCTGCCGGTCGCCGCGCACCGGTCGCGCAGCCTGCCGCGGCGGATCCCATAGACCTCTGACATGCCACGAGCCTACGAGCGTGGGCCCGGCACGGCCTGATCAGCGCGTCCGACCGGGGGTGGGCACGCGAGTGCGCGGCCTACCAGTTCGGCGGGCTGGCGATGGAACGGGCGAGTACGTCGTCGAGGACCCGTGCCGTGGTCTCCACGTCGTACTTGGAGTTGTCGATGATCGGCAGCCCCGATCCGTACCAGCCGGCCATCCGGCCGTGGATGCTCGCGACTTCCTCGTCCGAGAGGCGGCGGTTTCCGCTGCGCTCGGCATTGCGTTCCAGGACGATCTCGAGGCCCGGGAGAAGGACCACGGGCAGCAGACCGGGGCCGACATGGCGCTTCCAGCCGCCTAGGCCGACGACGGGCCGGTCGGGGAAGACCGCGTCGTCGAGGATGCAGGAGATCCCGTTGGCCAGGAAGTTGCGGGCGGCGAAGCCGCAGGTGCGGCGGGCGAGGCGGTACTGGGCCTCGGAGTGGTCGTTCCAGCCGGACTGCGGGTCCGCGAAGCCGGAGCAGACCCATTCGCGTACGTCGTCGAGGCTGATGTGCGCGGTGGGGACGCGGCGTCCGGCGGCCCAGTGGCGCGCCACGGTCGTCTTCCCGGCGCCGGCCGGGCCGATCAGCAGGACGGCGAGGGTGGTCGCGCCGGTGCCGATCTCGGCGGGTGGCGGGGCGGGTATGGGAACCGGCCCGCCCGGCGGCAGCTGGATGTGCCCCGTCGTGTCGCGGGACGGCGGCGCGGAGTCGTGCTGAGGGGCGGGACTCGTCCAGCCGGGGGCGGGACGGCCGCCTTGCGGCTGCGGAGGTCCGGCGGGAGCCGCGGGATGCCCGCCGTGCGGCCGTCCCTGTGGCGGCGGAGGCCCGGCAGGGGCCACGGGCGGAGGTCCGGCGGGAGCCGCGGGATGGCCGCCCTGCGGCACACCCTGCGGCGGCGGAGGGCCGACGGGCGGCGGCGGTCCGGCGGGAGCCCCCTGCACAGGCCCCGGGTGCTGGGCACTGTGTGTCCATCCGGCCGGTCCGTGCCCCGGTCCGTGGGGCGGCGGCAGCGGAGCCCCCACTGCATGCTGCATCCGGTGCCACTCCGTCTCGTACGACTGTCGCTGGTCAGGCGGCAGCTGGGCCGCCTTGCTACCGAACGGTACCTCCCCCGGCCGCCAGAGTGGGAACGGCCGGGGCAGGCCCAAAGTGCCCTGTCAGCCGGTCAATTCTTCGGCCAGCGCGCGCAGGGCGAGCCGGTACGAGCCGACGCCGAAGCCGGCGATCGTGCCGCTGGCCACGGCCGCGACCACCGAGGTGTGCCGAAATGCCTCGCGCGTATACGGGTTGGAGATGTGTACCTCGATGAGCGGGGCGGTCCGCTGAGCGGCCGCGTCGCGCATCCCGTACGAATAGTGGGTGAAGGCACCGGGGTTGAGAACGACCGGAATTGAGCCGTCCGCGGCCTCGTGCAGCCAGCGGATCATCTCGCCCTCGTCGTTCGTCTCGCGTACGTCGACATCGAAGCCGAGCTCCTTGCCGAGCTCCTTGCAGGCCTCCACCAGCCCGGCGTAGGAGGTCGCGCCGTAGACGTCGGGCTCGCGGGAGCCGAGCCGCCCGAGGTTGGGGCCGTTGAGGACCAGCACCCGACGGGTCACGCGGACACCTCTCCGTAGGCGGCGAGCAGTACCGCCGGGTCCGGGCCTTCCAGCACGGTCGGCTTGGCGAGACCGTCGAGAACGATGAAGCGCAGCAGGTTGCCGCGGGACTTCTTGTCGACCTTCATGGTCTCCAGGAGCTTGGGCCACTGGTCGCCGCGGTAGGTCAGCGGCAGTCCGACGGACTCCAGGACGGAGCGGTGCCGGTCGGCGGTCGCGTCGTCAAGACGCCCTGCCAGCCGGCCCAGTTCGGCGGCGAAGACCATACCGACCGACACGGCCGCGCCGTGCCGCCACTTGTAGCGCTCGTTCTTCTCGATCGCATGCGCGAGGGTGTGGCCGTAGTTGAGGATCTCGCGCAGTCCGGATTCCTTGAGGTCGTTGGAGACGACCTCGGCCTTGACCCGGATGGAGCGCTCGATCAGCTCGGCGGTGTGCTGCCCCGTCGGCGTACGCGCACCCTGCGGGTCGGCCTCGACCAGGTCGAGGATCGCGGGGTCGGCGATGAAGCCGGCCTTGATGATCTCAGCCATGCCGCTGACGTAGTCGTTGACCGGCAGCGAGTCCAGGGCGGCCAGATCGCACAGCACTCCGGCCGGCGGATGGAAGGCCCCGACGAGATTCTTGCCCTCGGCGGTATTGATGCCGGTCTTCCCGCCGACCGCCGCGTCGACCATGCCGAGCACGGTCGTCGGGACGGCGATCCAGCGCACCCCGCGCAGCCAGGTCGCCGCGACAAAGCCGGCGACGTCGGTGGTGGCTCCGCCGCCGACGCCGATGATGACGTCGCTGCGGGTGAATCCGGTCTGGCCGAGCGCCTTCCAGCAGTACGCCGCGACCTCGACGGTCTTGGCCTCCTCGGCGTTCGGCAGCTGGATGGCGATGGCTTCGTAGCCCTGGGAGGCCAGATCCTCGCGGATCGTGTCACCGGTGCCGGCGAGCGCCTCGGGGTGCAGCACCGCCACCCGCTGGGCGCGCGGGCCGATCAGTCCGGGCAGCTCGCCCAGCAGTTGCCGGCCGACGAGTACCTCGTACGGATCGGAGCCTTCCGTACCGCCGACCTGAATACGGGTCACTGCCTGATCGGTCATACGTCCTTCAGCTCCAGTGCGTCGAGGACCGCCTGGGCGACCTCTTCGGGGGTGCGGTCGTCGGTGGCCACGACGACGCGTGCCACTTCGGTGTAGAGATGGCGGCGGGCGTCCATCAGCTCCCGCCACTGCCGGCGCGGATTGACCGCGAGCAGCGGGCGCGCCTGGTTGAGTCCGACCCGCCGGACCGCCTCCTCCACGTCCATCGAGAGATAGGCGACGGGCAGGCCCGCCAGCAGTTCACGGGTCGAGTCGTCGAGGATCGCGCCGCCGCCGAGTGCGAGCACTCCGGGGTGCTCGGTCACGGCGGCCCGTACGGCCTTGCGCTCGAGGTCACGGAAGTACGGTTCGCCCTCGTCGACGAAGATGTCCGAGATCTCCCGGCCCTGGGCCGCGACGATATCGGCGTCGGTGTCCCGGTAGGCCACGCCGAGCCGCTCGGCGAGCAGTTCACCCACGGTGGACTTGCCCGAGCCCATGGGCCCGACCAGGACGATCAGCGGGGCGTTCACCGGATGTGCAGATTGTCGAGGTAGGACTGCACGTTGCGGCGAGTCTCGGAGACGCTGTCTCCGCCGAACTTCTCCGCGACGGCGTCCGCGAGGACGAGCGCCACCATCGCCTCGGCCACGATCCCGGCGGCCGGTACGGCGCAGACGTCGGAACGCTGGTGGTGGGCGGCCGCGACCTCGCCGGTGGCGACGTCGACCGTGGCCAGCGCACGCGGCACGGTCGCGATCGGCTTCATCGCGGCCCGTACGCGCAGCAGTTCACCGGTGGACATGCCGCCCTCCGTACCGCCGGAGTGGCCGGATGTGCGGCGGATGCCGTCCTCGGTCGGCACGATCTCGTCGTGCGCCTTCGACCCGGGTACCCGCGCCAGCTCGAAGCCGTCTCCGACCTCGACACCCTTGATGGCCTGGATGCCCATCAGGGCGGCCGCGAGACGGGCGTCGAGGCGCCGGTCCCAGTGCACATGCGAGCCGAGACCGACGGGCACGCCGTAGGCCAGCACCTCGACAACGCCGCCGAGGGTGTCACCGTCCTTGTGGGCCTGGTCGATCTCCGCGACCATCGCCTTCGACGCGTCCGCGTCCAGGCAGCGCACCGGGTCCGCGTCGAGCTTCGCCTCGTCGGCGGGGACGGGAACCACGCCGTGCGGAGCCTTGGCGGCGGCCAGCTCGACGACGTGGGAGACGATCTCGATGCCCGTCGTCTCCTTGAGGTACGAGCGGGCGACCGCGCCGAGCGCGACACGCGCCGCGGTCTCGCGGGCGCTGGCCCGCTCCAGGATCGGCCGGGCCTCTTCGAGCGCGTACTTCTGCATGCCGGCCAGGTCGGCGTGGCCGGGACGCGGCCGGGTCAGCGGGGCGTTGCGGGCCAGCTTCGCGAGCTCATCGGGGTCGACCGGGTCGGCCGACATGACCTGCTCCCACTTCGGCCACTCGGTGTTGCCCACCATGACCGCCACCGGCGAGCCCATGGTCAGTCCGTGCCGTACGCCACCGAGGAAGGTGACCTCGTCACGCTCGAACTTCATCCGCGCACCGCGTCCATAGCCGAGGCGCCGCCGGGCAAGGTGGTCCGCCACCATGTCGGTGGTGATGGGCACACCGGCGGGAAGACCCTCCAGCGTCGCCACCAGTGCGGGTCCGTGCGACTCCCCCGCCGTCAGCCAACGCAACCTGCTCAACGGTGCTCCTCCTGCTCGCGCCTGGAACTGCGACGGCGCGACCGGGTGCGCGGCCCTGGCCCGCCTCCTCCGATCCTCCCACGTCCGGAGCCGTGACCTGGTCTCCGGTCCATCAACCGGACGCCCGAGCCCGCCTCAGCCTCACCAGCAGCACGATCACGGCGATACCGGCGGCCAGTCCGGCGTACACCTGGAGAGGCACCATGTGCAGAAGGAACCTGACGGTGATCTCCGGGACGCGCCCTGCGAGATTTACGCGGTTCCGCCGCTGGTCAGCGCCTTCTCCCCGGCGGCCCGCATGGCCGCGAGCGGCGCGGGGGTCCGCCCCGTCATCTGCTCGACCTGGAGCACCGCCTGGTGGACCAGGAGGTCGAGGCCGCCGACGACATCTCCGTCGTGCCGCGACCAGGCGGCGGCCAGTGCGGTCGGCCAGGGGTCGTACAGCACGTCGAAGAGCGTCCCGGGGCGGGCCGGTACGGCGTGCGCCAGCTCGTCGGTGGCACCGGCCGGCGTGGTGGCGATGACCAGCGGCGCACGCAGCGCCGCGGTGGCCTCGGCCCAGTCGGCGATACGCACCTCGACACCGAGCCGCTCGCCCCAGCCGCGCATCTCGTCCGCCCGGGCGGCACTGCGTACATAGGCGGTGACCGGTCCTGTACAGACCCGCGAGAGCGCGGCGACAGCGGACGACGCGGTCGCGCCCGCGCCCAGCACCGCGGCCGATTCGACCTTGTCGACGCCCCGCTCGCGCAGTGCGGCGATCATGCCGGGGATATCGGTGTTGTCGCCGAGACGGCGGCCGTCCTCGGTGAGGACCACCGTGTTGACGGCTTCCACCGAGGCCGCGGTGTCACTGATGCCGTCGAGCAGCGGAATGATCGCGCGCTTGAGCGGCATGGTCAGCGACAGCCCGGCCCAGGAGTCGTCGAGCCTCTCCACGAACTCCGGCAGCCCCGCCTCGTCCACCTCGAAACGGTCGTACGACCAGTGGGTGAGGCCGAGTTCCGCGTAGGCCGCCCGGTGCAGCGCCGGAGAGAGGGAGTGGGCGATCGGCGATCCGAGGACCGCCGCCCGCTTCGGAGTGCTCACTGCCCGTTCTTCTCCTGCTGCTCTTCGTACTTCTTACGGTTCCGCTCGTGCTCCGCGTTGGTGACCGCGAAGAGCGTCTCGTCCTCGGTGATCGACACGAAGTAGTACCAGGGGCCGGGCGTCGGGTTGAGCGCCGAGCCGAAGGCGTCCAGGCCCGGGTTGCTGATCGGGCCCGGCGGCAGACCCTTGATGTCGTACGTGTTGTACGGATCTTTTATCTTCCGCAGGTTGTCCACGGAACCGACGTCGAGAGTGCTCTCGCTCTTGATGAAGTTGATCGTCGAGTCGAACTCGAGGCGCCCGACCGTCTCGGCGTTGTTCGGCTTGAGGCGGTTGTAGACGACTCGCGAGACCTTGTCGAAGTCCTGCTGGTACTTGCCTTCGGCCTGGACGAGGCTCGCGACAGTGAGCACCTCGAGCGGCGACTTCAGGCCCAGCCTCGCGGCCTCTGCCTTGAGGTCCTTCTTGCCGAATGCCTCGTTCGCCTGGGCGACCATCTTCTGAAGGACAGCTTCCGGCTTCATGCCCTTGGCGACCGGATACGTATCGGGGTAGAGGAAGCCCTCCAGCGGGTCCTTGATGTCCCGGTTGTCATCGGCCCAGTCGGGCAGGCCCAGGGTCTTCACCTTGGCCGTCGCCACGGCCTTGGTGGTTCCTGCCTTGACTCCGAGGCGCTTGTCGATCTGCTCGTAGACCCAGGAATTGCGCTTGCCCGGGGGGACGATCAGGTTGTTGCGGCTGGCCGGGTTGAGCATGGCGGCTACCGCGTTCTTGCCGGACATGCCCTTGGCGAGCGTGTAGACGCCGGCCTCGATGCTCTTTCCGTCGGCGGCGGAGACGAAGGCGCCCGAGCTCTTGACGACACCGGCCTCCCTGAGGATCGCGCCGATCTCTCCGAGGCCCGCCCCCTTGGGGATGTCGATCTGGGCCGAGCCGCTTCCGGCGCCGGTGTAGTCCTCGGGCGCGCCGAACTGGCCCTGCCAGTACTGGTAACCGAAGTAGCCGACACCGCCGAGGCCGCCGACGAGGATCAGCGAGACAACCAGACAGGCGACGCCGTTGCGGCTCTTCTTCTTGGTCTTGCCGCGGCCCTCGCGGCCGCCGCCCCGGCGCGGGTCGTCGTCGTACTCACCGTCGTCGTCCCGGCCGTCGTCGCCGGTGAAGAAGGGGTGGGTCTCCTCCTGCGGCGCCTCCGCATCCCAGTCGGACGTGGGCGGCTCCGGCTCGGCCTGGCGTCGGCCGGGGGGCTGCGGCGGCGGGTAGGCCTCAGGAGTGGCGTAGTAGTCGGCCTCCTGCTGGCTGCCGTAGCCGGGGTGCCGGCCGCCGTAGGTGTCGGCGGGGTCCGCTCCGTACGGCATGGCGGGGTGCTGGCCGGTGTCCCAGGCACCGTTGTACTGCTGCTGGCCGTTGTACTGCTGCTGTTGTTGCTCGCCGTACTGCTGTTGTTGCTGGCCGTACTGCTGTTGTTGCTGGTTGTACTGCTGCTGTTGCTGGTCGAACTGCTGCTGTTGCTGGTCGAACTGCTGCTGGTACGGGTCCTGCTGGTTGCCGTACTGCTGCGGCTGCTGCGGGTACTGCTGCTGCGGCTGGCCGCCGTACGGAGGCTGGCCGGCTGCAGCCTGCTGTCCTCCCCATCCCTGGTCCCCGTACAAGGGGTCCTCGGGATGCCACGGTTCGGAGCCGGGGCTCCGGCCATACTCAGTCATCGATCCCCTAGGGCCGCGAGGCGGGCGTTGGGCCGTCCCGCCTCTTTACTGTGCGGCAGCTGTTCGAACACCGCCGCATCGCGCGGAACGTTACCGTATCGCGATCAGACAACCACTTCGACGCCCTCGCCGGGTGCCTCACCGGACGCCCGTTCGGACTCCAGAGCGTTCTGAAGGATGACCACAGCGGCAGCCTGGTCGATGACGGACCGGCCCTTTTTGGACTTCACGCCCGAAGCGCGCAGCCTCTGACTGGCCGTCACTGTGGTCATCCTCTCGTCGACCAGTCGGACCGGAATGGGAGCGATGCCGCGTGCGAGCTCCTGCGCGAAGCCGCGGACCTTGACCGCGGCCGGGCCCTCACCGCCGCTGAGCGAGCGGGGCAGGCCCACGACGACCTCGATCGGTTCGTACTCCTCGACGATCTGCCGCAGCCGCCGGTGGGCGGCCGGGACATCGCGTCCCGGCACGGTCTCCACCGGCGTGGCGAGGACCCCGTCGGGGTCGCACGAGGCGACCCCGATCCGGGCGTCTCCGACGTCGATCGCGAGACGGCGTCCCCTGCGCATCAGCGTCAGGCCGTCTCGGCGACGAGGCGCTCGACGGCGGCCACGGCGTCGCCGATGGCATCCGGGTTCTGGCCGCCGCCCTGGGCGACGTCCGGCTTGCCGCCACCGCCGCCGCCGAGGGTCTTGGCGGCGGTACGGACCAGGTCACCGGCCTTGAGACCGCGCTCGCGGGCGGCCTCGTTGGTGGCGATGACCGTGAGCGGGCGGCCGTTGGCCGTGGTGAACAGGGCGACCACGGCCGGACGGTCGCCGGCCCCCGACGACTGATCCAGCCGGCCGCGGACGTCGAGGACCAGCTTGCGCAGATCGTCGGCGCCGGTGCCGTCCGGCACCTGGCCGGTGACGACAGCCACGCCACGTACGTCCTTGGCACCCGAGGCGAGACCGGCGGCGGCCTGCAGAACCTTCTCCGCGCGGAACTTCTCGATCTCCTTCTCGGCGTCCTTCAGCTTGCCGAGCATGGCGGAGATCTTCTCGGGGAGCTCCTCGGAACGGCCTTTGACCAGCTCCTGGAGCTGGGCGACGACCGTGTGCTCCTTGGCGAGGAAGTTGTAGGCGTCGACGCCGACGAGAGCCTCGATACGGCGCACCCCGGAGCCGATCGACGACTCGCCGAGCAGCTTCACCAGGCCCAGCTGGGCGGTGTTGTGCACGTGCGTACCGCCGCAGAGCTCCTTGGAGAAGTCGCCGATGGTGACGACACGCACGCGCTCGCCGTACTTCTCGCCGAACTCGGCGATGGCGCCCTGCTTCTTGGCCTCGTCGATGCTCATGACCTCGGCCTGGACGTCGAGTTCACGGGCGAGGACTTCGTTGATCTTCTGCTCGACGTCGGTGAGGACCGTGCCGGGTACGGCGGCGGGCGAACCGAAGTCGAAGCGGAAGCGGCCCGGCGAGTTCTCCGAACCGGCCTGGGCGGCAGTCGGGCCGAGGGCGTCGCGCAGCGCCTGGTGCGTGAGGTGCGTGGCGCTGTGGGCGCGGGCGATGGCACGGCGGCGCGTGATGTCGATGGCGGCGTAGGCGGAGGCGCCGACCGTCACCTCGCCGACCTGCACCGAACCCTTGTGCACGCTGACACCCGGGACCGGCTGCTGCACATCGCGGATCTCGATGACGGCGCCGGTGTCGAGCTTGATCCGGCCCTGGTCGGCCAGCTGGCCGCCGCCCTCGGCGTAGAAGGGCGTGCGGTCGAGCACGACCTCGACCTCGTCGCCCTCGGTGGCGGCGGGCGACGGAACACCGTCGACCAGCAGGCCGACGATCGTCGACTCGCCCTCGGTGGCGGAGTAGCCGGTGAACTCGGTGGAGCCGGAGTTGTCGGCGACCGCACGGTAGGCGGACAGATCGGCGTGACCGGTCTTCTTGGCCTTGGCGTCGGCCTTGGCGCGCTCCCGCTGCTCCTTCATCAGACGGCGGAAGCCGTCCTCGTCCACGGAGAGCCCCTGTTCGGCAGCCATTTCCAGGGTGAGGTCGATCGGGAAGCCCCAGGTGTCGTGGAGCAGGAACGCCTTGTCGCCGGAGAGGACCCTGCCGCCCGAAGCCTTGGTCTCGGTGACGGCGGTGTCGAGGATGTTGGTGCCGCCCTTGAGGGCCTTGAGGAACGCGGCCTCCTCGGCGAGGGCCACGGCCTCGATGCGCTTGCGGTCGGTGATCAGCTCCGGGTACTGCTCGCCCATGGTCTTGATGACCGTGTCGGCGAGTTCGGCGACGACCGGTCCGGTGGCGCCCAACAGCCGCATATTGCGGATGGCGCGGCGCATGATGCGGCGCAGCACATAGCCGCGACCCTCGTTGCCGGGGGTGACTCCGTCGCCGATGAGCATCACGGACGTACGGATGTGGTCGGCGACCACGCGCAGCGAGACGTCCGAGCCGTGGTCGGCGCCGTAGCGCACGCCGGTGAGCTCGGTGGCCTTGTCCATGACGACGCGCAGGGTGTCGGTCTCGTACATGTTCTGTACGCCCTGCAGGATCATGGCGAGACGCTCGAGGCCGAGGCCGGTGTCGATGTTCTTCGACGGCAGGTCGCCGAGGATCGGGAAGTCCTCCTTGCCGTCGCCGGCGCCGCGCTCGTACTGCATGAAGACCAGGTTCCAGATCTCCACGTAGCGCTCGTCGTTGACGGCCGGGCCGCCCTCTTCGCCGAACTCCGGGCCACGGTCGTAGTTGATCTCGGAGCAGGGGCCACAGGGTCCGGGGACGCCCATGGACCAGAAGTTGTCCTTCTTGCCCAGGCGCTGGATGCGCTCGGCCGGTACGCCGATCTTGTCGCGCCAGATCTGCTCGGCCTCGTCGTCGTCGAGGTAGACCGTGATCCAGAGCCGTTCGGGGTCCAGTCCGTAGCCACCGTCGGCCACAGAGCTGGTCAGCAGCTCCCAGGCATAGGTGATGGCGCCTTCCTTGAAGTAGTCGCCGAAGGAGAAGTTGCCGCACATCTGGAAGAACGTGCCGTGGCGGGTGGTCTTGCCGACCTCTTCGATGTCCGGCGTACGGACGCACTTCTGCACGCTGGTGGCGCGCGGGGCGGGCGGCTTGGCCTCACCGAGGAAGTACGGCTTGAACGGCACCATGCCCGCGGGGACCAGCAGCAGAGTCGGGTCGTCCGCGATGAGCGACGCCGAAGGCACGACGGTGTGCCCGCGCTCCTCGAAGAAGCTCAGCCAGCGGCGGCGGATTTCAGCCGACTCCATCAGTGGTCCTCATTCCGGTTGTGCGAGGGGTACGAGTTGTACGTGTGCTTCGGTCGGTCGATGGCAGCGAAGCGTCGCTGCGCGGGGAGTTCGGGCTCGGCGGGTGCCTCCAGGCCCAGCGCCTCGCCCAGTTCGGCCTCGCGCTGGACCATGCCGGCCCTGACGTCGAGTGCGAAGTCCTTGAGCTTGTGGCCCGCGTCGATCGCCTTGTTCGCGGCCTGCGCGGCGAGGCTCTCGGGGGTCAGCTGCTTGAGCTTGCGGTTGACCTTGGTGGTGGCCCAGACGCCGGCTGCGGCGCCCGCGGTGAACCAGAAGGTACGGCGGAACATCGAGCGTCAGCCTTTCCGCTTCTTGCGCCGGGCGGCCGGCACGGTGCGGCCGGCGATCACCGTACGACGGGACGGCGAGGCGGCCGGCACGTCGTCGCTCCTGCGGCTCATGGCCCGGCGTACGCCATAGCCGAAGGCGGCGACCTTGACCAGCGGGCCGCCGAAGGTCGAGGCGACCGTCGTCGAGAGCGCCGATGCGTTGGAGGTGACTTCCTGGACGTCCGTCGCGATGGCGTCGACCCGGTCGAGCTGGGTCTGCGCGGAGCGCACCGTCGCGGAGGCGTCGGCCAGCAGCGGCACCGCCTGCTCGGTCACTTCCGCCACGAGTTTGGTGGTCGCCCTGAGCGTCTGGGCCAGCCTCACCAGCACCACGGCGAGGAAGGAGACCAGGATCGCCCAGAAGACGGCCACCAGGATCCCGGCAACCTCTCCACCGGTCACTCTGCACCGCTCTCTGCTCGTCGATGGGTCCTCGAAAATCGTCCTCCGACCCTATCGCGCCCAGGGTCGCACCCCCGACCGCATTCCGGGCGGGGGAAGGGGGCTGCACAAGCCGGTTGTACGGAGTGCATACATATCGGTACGCTCCGTGTTCCATGCGACCGGACCATCGCTCCTGCGCCCCCGCCGACAATCATCATCCGGCCCAGGGCAATCTCCCCGCAGAGCTGAACCGGTTCGTCGGCCGGGCCGAAGAACTGGCCTTTGCTCGGCCGCCTCCTCGACAACTCCCGACTGGTCACCGTGGCCGGAACAGGCGGCGTCGGGAAGTCGCGGTTCGCCGTGCAGGGCGCCGCAGCACTGCAGAATCGGTACGGCGACGGTGTCTGGCTCGCCGAACTCGCCACGCTCCGCGATCCCGAGGGGCGCGGGCTGTCGCTGGACGCGACCGGTGAAGCGTGCGCTGGCGGCGCCGGAGCGGCCGCGCCCGCAGCTGGGCCGGCAGCCTGCGGTCCGTCCGGCGGCCCTGGGAACGCGAGAGCCCGCCGGCTCCCCCACCGGTAAGGGCGGGGAAGCGGCGGGCTGAAGCGCTGTGAGCTACGCCTTGATCAGCGGGCGTAGTACTCGACGACCAGCTGCTCGTCGCAGATGACCGGAACTTCCTTGCGCTGCGGGTCGCGGTCCAGGCGGAACGCCAGGGCCTTCAGGTTGACCTGCAGGTAGCGGGGGGTCTCGCCATCGGCGGCGAAGCCACCCTCACGCGACACCTGGAAGAGCGACTTCTCGCGGCTGCGCTCGCGGACCATCACGACGTCGTCGGGACGGACACGGAACGACGGCTTGTCGACCTTGCCACCGTTGACCTCGATGTGGCCGTGGACGACCATCTGACGGGCCTGGTAGATGGTGCGAGCGATGCCCGAACGCAGGACCAGGGCGTCGAGGCGGCGCTCGAGCTCGATGACCAGCGCGTCGCCGGTCTTGCCCTCGGCCTTCTTGGCGCGGTCGTAGGCACGCGCCATCTGACGCTCGCTGATGTCGTACTGGGCGCGCAGACGCTGCTTCTCGAGCAGACGCACCTTGTAGTCAGAGTTCTGCTTGCGGCCACGGCCGTGCTCGCCCGGCGGGTAGGGGCGGGCTTCGAAGTACTTGACAGCCTTCGGCGTCAGCGCAATACCGAGCGCGCGTGACTTCTTGACCTTGGGACGCGACTGGTTAGGCACGTTCTCCAGACCTCCGTTGTAGGTTAGGTTAGGCTCACCTTACTCAAGGAGATCGCATGTCTCGCCCTGGGAACACCAAGCGCATCACGGACAGCACAAAGAACGTCGACGCTTCACAGAGCATCGAGGCGACGGAGGTCCGATCAGCTCATGGTCAGCCGCGTCCCAGCGGGCTTGAAAACACTCGGATGCCGTCAGCAGCCGAGCGCACACGAACTCTCGTACAGAGTACATGCTCCGCGGTGGTGCTCATCCCGGGGCCGGACGGAGCACGTCCTGAGCAGCTGACACGTCCTGAGCAGCTGACACCTCGAGCACGGGTCGTGGGGCAGGACGGCGAGGTGTTCCTGCTGTTTCCGGCCGACTCGCCGGCCGTGCGGGCCGCCACGCACGCGCAGGACGACGAGCTGTCCGCTGTGCTGGAGATCACCGACGTCGCGCCGGTCTCCGTGCCCCATCGTATCCGCGGCCGCGCCTGGGTCTCCGGCTGGCTCACCTGCGTACCCGGCCTGGCCGAGCCCGGCTGCATGATGCTGCGGCTCGAGGTGGGTGAGGCGTGGGTCGACGATCTGTGGGGCGCGGAGAGCGTGCAGCCGGAGGAGTTCGCGCAGGCGTCCGTCGATCCTCTCGTGACGCACGAGGCCGGCCTGCTGCAGCACCTGCACTCCGCGCACGGCGAGCAGGTGCAGCGGCTGTGCGGGCTGCTCGGCGAGCGGACGGACGGGACGGGCGTGAACCGGCAGCGCGCGGTACCACTGGCGCTGGACCGGTTCGGGCTGCGGGTGCGGTTCGTGGGCGAGCAGTGCTTCGACGCACGCTTCGACTTTCCCACGCCGGTACGCGATGTCACCGAGCTGCGCCGGGCGATGCACACGCTCTTCGAGGCCGCTTCGCACTGACCGGCGTGGGTCGGCGTAGACCGGCGTGGGTCGGCGTGGTCCGGCGTGGGTTCGCCGGACTTCACCGCCCTTCGGCCTGGCCCTCCACGCGCAGCCGCTCGCGCACCTTCTCGACCACATCGGCGTAGCGCGCCTCCGCGCCGTACCGCGTGGGCTCGTAGTAGCGCTTGCCGTGCACCGCGTCCGGGGCGTACTGCTGGGGCGCGATCGCGCCCGGCACATCGTGCGGATAGACGTAACCCTGGGCATGGCCGAGCTTGGCCGCGCCCTTGTAGTGGCCGTCGCGCAGATGCGGCGGGACCGCTCCGGCCAGTCCGTTCCGTACGTCCGCGAGCGCGGCGCCGATGGCGGTGGTGGCGGCGTTCGACTTGGGGGCAAGCGCCAGCGCGATGGTGGCGTGGCTGAGGGTGAGGGCCGCCTCGGGAAAACCGATCATGGCCACGGCCTGGGCGGCGGCAACCGCGGTCGGCAGAGCCGTCGGGTCCGCGAGGCCGATGTCCTCGCTCGCCGAGATCATCAGCCGGCGGGCGATGAACCGCGGGTCCTCCCCCGCCTCGATCATGCGCGCCAGATAGTGCAGCGCCGCGTCCACATCGGAGCCGCGGATGGACTTGATGAGAGCGCTCGCCACGTCGTAGTGCTGATCGCCGTCGCGGTCGTACTTCACCGCAGCGCGGTCGACGGTCTCCTCCAGCGTCTGGAGGCTGATCGCCTTCTCGCTCTTGTCGATCGCGGCGCCCGCCGCGGCCTCGAGCGCGGTCAGTGCCCGGCGGGCGTCGCCGCCCGCGATGCGCAGCAGATGCGCCTCGGAGTCCTCGGGGAGTGCGACCACGCCGCCCAGGCCGCGCTCCTCGGTGAGCGCCCGGTGCAGCAGTCCGCTCAGATCCTCGTCGGTGAGCGATTCCAGGGTGAGCAGCAGGGAGCGGGAGAGCAGCGGGGAGATGATCGAGAAGTACGGGTTCTCGGTGGTGGCGGCGATCAGCGTGACCCAGCGGTTTTCCACGGCGGGCAGCAGAGAGTCCTGCTGCGCCTTGGAGAAGCGGTGGATCTCGTCGAGGAAGAGGACGGTCTCCTTACCGAAGCCGCCGGCGGCGCGGCGGGCTCCTTCGATGACCGCCCGGACCTCCTTGACGCCCGCGGTGATCGCGGAGAGCTCCACAAAACGCTTGTTGGTGGCCTTGGAGACGACGTACGCGAGGGTCGTCTTGCCGATGCCGGGCGGGCCCCAGAGGATCACGGACGAGGCGCCTGCGGGGCCGCCGCCGCCTTCGCCGACGAGTCGGCGCAGCGGCGATCCCGGCTTCAGCAGATGCTGCTGGCCGACGACTTCATCGAGGGTGCGCGGACGCATCCGAACGGCCAGGGGGCTGCTGGACGGATCCTTCTCCTGGCGTTCTTCCGCTGCGGCGGTAAAGAGGTCGGGCTCCACGCTGTGAAGCCTATGTCAGGGCACTGACAGCGACGTCCGGCCGGGTCAGCTGGTCCAGAAGTCCCACCAGCGGGTCAGGATCAGCATCCCGATGATCCCGGTCCACAGCACCGGCGGCATCCAGTGGAACTCCAGCAGTCCCTTTCGCAGCCCCTCCGGGACCTTGATGACGTAGTGCCTGATGTTGTGCAGAGTGACGTAGCAGAACATCACAATCGTGGCGACCCAGGCCAGCGAGCACCACAGGCACAGCGAGTTGATGTTGTACAGCGACTGGTACTGCAGCCAGGTGCAGAAACCGACGCCGAAGAGACAGCCGGCGTTGAGACCGAGCCAGTACCAGCGGCGGTAGCGCGCCCCGGCCAGCAGCGCGACCCCGATGGCGATCACCATCGAGTACGCCACCAGACCCATCATCGGATTCGGGAACCCGAACGCCGAGGCCTGATCGCTCTTCATGATGTTGCCGCAGGAGACGACCGGATTCAGGCTGCAGCCCGGGGTGAACGACGGATCCTCCGCCAGCTTGATCTTGTCGATCGTGATCACCCACGACGCCAGCAGCCCCGCCGCACCCGTGATCACCAGCAGCCAGGCGAAGGCACGACTGCCACCGATCGTGCCCTTGGAGCCGTCGGCCTGCCGGCCGGAGGACACGTCGTCAACAGGTGCAGTCTTCATATCGCCGATCCATCGCTCAGTAGCCAGCTGGGGCAGGGTCATTCTGCCGCACTCGCCCCCGCGTCCACCGTCCGATGGACACAAGGATGTACGGACGGTCGTCCCGGACTGCTCACCTCAGGGCTCCCTCCCAGGCCCCGTACGCCCTTCGGGCGTGTCCTCAAACACCGGACGGGCTTGATCTGCAAGCCCGTCGGCGTTTGAGGCACGTGGTCCGGGGCGGAGCCCCGCAACCGGCCCGGGTACTAGGCCAGGCGTTCGCGGATCGTGTTCACCGCGTCCGCCAGCGGAACCGGCGACTGCTCGCCGGACTCCATGTCCTTCAACTGGACGACGCCCTCCGCGAGGTCGCGCTCACCGGCCACGACCGTGTACCGCGCGCCCGAGCGGTTGGCGCTCTTCATCGCGCCCTTCAGGCCCTTCGCTCCGTACGAGAAGTCGGCCGCCACTCCCGCCCGGCGCAGCTCGGTCACCAGGCCGAAGAGGACGCGCCGCGCCTCCGTGCCGAGCGGGACCGCGAACACGCTGGTGGTGGAGGGGAGTTCGAGCTCGATGCCCTCCGCCTCCAGCGCCAGGATCGTACGGTCCACGCCGAGTGCCCAGCCGACCGACGGGAGCGCCGGGCCGCCGATCATCTCGGAGAGGCCGTCGTAGCGGCCGCCGCCGCCCACCGCGGACTGCGAGCCGAGACCGTCGTGGACGAACTCGAAGGTCGTGCGCGTGTAGTAGTCGAGGCCGCGCACCAGCTTCTCGTCGTCCTCGTACCCGACACCCGCCGCGGTCAGCAGCTCACGCACCTCCTCGTGGTACGCCTTGCACGCGTCGCACAGATAGTCACGCAGCATCGGCGCGCCCACCAGCTGCTTCTGTACCTCGGCGCGCTTGTCGTCGAGGACCCGCAGGGGGTTGATCTCGATCCGGCGCCGGGTGTCCTCGTCCAGCTCGAGCGCGCGCAGGAAGCCCTGCAGCGCGTCCCGGTAGACGGGGCGGCACTCCTTGTCACCCAGCGAGTTCAGCAGGATGCGGAAATCACGCAGGCCGAGCGAGCGGTACGCCTGGTGGGCCAGGATGATCAGTTCGGCGTCGAGCGCCGGGTCCTCCGCGCCGATCGCCTCGGCGCCGACCTGCGAGAAGTGCCTGTAGCGGCCCTTCTGCGGGCGCTCGTAGCGGTAGTACGAGCCCGAGTACCAGAGCTTTACCGGCAGATTGCCGGTCTTGTGGAGGTTGGCTTCCAGCGCCGCGCGCAGCACGGACGCGGTGCCTTCGGGACGCAGCGCCAGTTTGTCGCCGCCCTTGGTCTCGAAGGCGTACATCTCCTTGGACACGATGTCGGTGGACTCGCCGACACCGCGCGAGAACAGCTCGACGTTCTCGAATCCGGGCGTCTCGATATAGCCGTAGCCGGAGTTCTTCAGCGGCGCGGCAATCGCCTCACGCACCGCGAGGGTCACCGCGGACTTCGGCGGAATCAGGTCGTACGTGCCCTTGGGGGCCTGAAAGGTGCTCACGGGAAACTCTCGTCACATTCCTCGTCGGGGAGCTTCGGCGCTCCCGAGGCCGGTGGCCACATCCCGCAAGTACGGATTGGCGGCACGCTCGCGGCCGATGGTCGTCTGGGGGCCGTGGCCGGACAGCACCACGGTCGAGTCGTCGAGCGGCAGGCACACACGCGCCAGCGACTCGAGCATCTCGGCGTGGTCGCCGCCGGGCAGGTCCGTGCGTCCGATGGAGCCGGCGAAGAGCAGATCTCCCGAGAAGAAGACCGACGGGATGTCATCGGCCTCGGGCATCTGAAACGTCACCGACCCCTTGGTATGGCCGGGCGCATGCGCGACCGAGAAGTCGAGACCGGCGAGGCGCAGCTCGGCGCCGTCGGTCAGTTCCTTGACGTCGTCCGGCTCTCCCACGGTCAGCTCGCCCATCAGCGGCATCCCGATCGACCGGCCCAGCGCCTTCTCCGGGTCGCTCATCATGTACCGGTCCGCGGGGTGGATCCACGCGGGTACGTCATGGGCTCCGCACACCGGCACGACCGAGGCGACATGGTCGATGTGGCCATGAGTCAGCACGACGGCGACAGGTTTGAGCCGATGCTTCGCAAGCGCTTCTTCAACTCCCTGAGCGGCCTGGTGGCCGGGGTCGATGATCACGCACTCCTCGCCTGCGGCCGGGGCGACCAGGTAACAGTTGGTCCCCCAGGCCCCTGCGGGGAACCCGGCAATAAGCACGTTCGTCCTCGGTGTGGTCGTCGAGAGGGATAAAGCTGTATTGAATTGCAGCAGATCAGAGCCTACCGGCGCTGCTCGTCCCACAGCCAACCCGTATACGGTACGGGGCACACTCGGCCGGTCGGCATCACGCGACATACAAGGAGAAAACCCGGTGGTCAGCAGCGATCAGCGGCGGCGTCAGCTCGCCAGGGAGAAGTTCGAGCGCCAGCAGCAGCGTCGGCAGAAGTCCCGGAAGGCGAAGCAGCGGAATACGATCATCGCGGCTGCGGTCGTGTTGGTGCTCGCCGGGGGCGCCGCGTACGCCTCGGTCGGCCTCTCCGACGGGGACACCAAGGTCAAGGAATCGGCGGACGACAGTCAGTCCCCCAGCGCCACCCCGTCCAAGAGCGAGAGCACCAGCCCCGAGCCCGCCATGGCGATCGACAAAGCGGCGAAGTACTCGATGTCGCTCAAGACGAACGAGGGCGACATCAAGATCACGATGGACGCGGCGAAGACCCCGCACACCGCGAACTCCTTCAAGTCCCTCGCGGACAAGGGGTACTTCAACGGTACGAAGTGTCACCGGCTGACCACGCAGGGCATTTTCGTGCTGCAGTGCGGCGACCCGAAGGGCGACGGCACGGGCGGGCCCGGCTACACGATCCCCGACGAGAATCTGACCGCGCTGGGTAAGGCGGCCGCCGACGGCACGGTGACGTATCCGGCCGGGACGGTGGCGATGGCCAATACCGGCCAGCCGCACTCCGGAGGCAGTCAGTTCTTCCTCGTCTACAAGGAGACAAAGCTGCCGCCCAGCTACACGCCGTTCGGAATGATGGACGACGCGGGCCTGAAGGTCGTCCAGGGCGTGGCGAAGGCCGGAGTCGCAGGCGGGGCCCAGGACGGCGGCCCGAAGAAGGCCGTCACCATCGAGAAGGCGGCTGTCACGAAGGTGTGAGCCGGGCAATTTCGGCCGCGCTGAGTGCGGACAGCCGGGCGGCCGGTCGCCTAGATTGGCGTTGTGCAGGGCGGGCGAGCAGCCCGCCCCCAGGAAACTGTGGACGATGCCCGGGGGCAACACCCTCTTGCGGGCATCAGGTGGAGGAGGCGCTGTGAGCAGCGACCCGTGGGGCCGTGTCGATGAGACGGGCACCGTGTACGTGCGTACTGCCGATGGCGAGCAGGTCGTCGGATCGTGGCAGGCGGGCACTCCCGAGGAGGCCCTGGCCTACTTCGAGCGCAAGTACGAGGGCTTGGTGGTCGAGATCGGCCTCCTCGAGCGGCGGGTGAAGACCACCGATCTCTCGGCCAAGGACGCCCAGACCGCCATCGATCATCTGCGTCAGCAGGTGGACGAGCATCACGCCGTGGGTGACCTCGGCGCGCTGCGTGTCCGCCTCGACGCTCTCGTCGCGACGGTGGACAAGCGCCGCGAGGAGCGCAAGGTCCAGAAGGCGAAGCAGAACGACGAGGCGCGGCACTCCAAGGAGGCGCTGGTCGCCGAGGCCGAGGAGCTGGCGCAGAGCGAGCAGTGGCGCTCGGCGGGCGAGCGGCTGCGCGCGCTGGTGGACACCTGGAAGGGCCTTCCCCGGCTCGACCGGAAGTCCGACGATGAGCTGTGGCACCGTTTCTCGCACGCGCGCTCCGCGTTCTCCAAGCGCCGCAAGGCGCACTTCGCCTCGCTGGACGCGCAGCGCGAGGAGGCCCGTAAGGCCAAGGAGAAGCTGGTCGCCGAGGCCGAGTCGCTCTCCGGCTCGACCGACTGGGGTGTGACGGCCGCCCGCTACCGCGAGCTGATGGCGGAGTGGAAGGCAGCGGGCCGCGCCCAGCGCGAGGCCGAGGACGACCTGTGGAACCGTTTCCGCGGCGCCCAGGACGTCTTCTTCGCTGCCCGCAGCGGGGTCTTCGCCGAGCGGGACGCCGAGCAGGGCGAGAACCTCAAGCTCAAGGAGGAGCTCGCCGTCGAGGCCGAGAAGCTGATGCCGGTGACGGACCTCAAGGCCGCGCGTGCCGCCTTCCGGTCCATCAACGAGCGCTGGGAGGCCATCGGCCACGTACCGCGTGACGCCCGGCCCAAGGTCGAGGGCCGGATGCACGCGGTGGAGCGTGCCCTGCAGGAGTCCGAGGAGAACGAGTGGCGCCGGACGAACCCTGAGGCGCGTGCGCGTGCCGCGGGTCTGACGGGTCAGCTCCAGGCGGCCGTGGACAAGCTGCGCGGGCAGATCGACGCGGCGCGCGCGGCGGGCAACAACACCAAGGCCGACAAGCTCGCCAAGGAGCTCGAGGGCCGGCAGGCCCTGCTCGACCAGGCCCTGAAGGGCCTGGAGGAGTTCGGCGGCTGAGAGGCCCCGCAGGCGGCCCCGGTACGGGATGCGTACCGGGGCCGCCTCATGTCCGGCTGGGGGCTGCGGCCACTGCCCGGCTACGGCCTGCGGTTCATGACCCGCTACTGCGGGCCGAGGTCACCCGGTACACGTCGTAGACGCCCTCCACGCCCCGTACCGCCTTCAG
Organism: Streptomyces sp. NPDC048479; assembly: GCF_040651435.1. Lineage (NCBI taxonomy): Bacteria > Bacillati > Actinomycetota > Actinomycetes > Kitasatosporales > Streptomycetaceae > Streptomyces > Streptomyces sp. NPDC048479. The sequence continues at coordinate 251,250 of NZ_JBEZKA010000005.1, read as the reverse complement.
TACGTGCCCGAGGTGCTTCGGGTCGCCCATCTCGAAGGTGAAGCGCGAGGTGGCCACCCGGTCGCGGGAGGTCTGGACGGCCGCAGACAGGATGTTGACGTGCTGGTCCGACAGGACGCGGGTGACGTCCGAGAGAAGCCTGGACCGGTCGAGCGCCTCGACCTGGATGGCGACCAGGAAGACGGACGACTGGGTCGGGGCCCATTCGACCTCGAGGATGCGCTCCGGCTGCTGCGAGAGCGAGTCGACGTTGACGCAGTCGGCCCGGTGAACCGATACGCCGGAGCCGCGCGTGACGAAGCCGATGATGGGGTCGCCGGGGACGGGCGTACAACAGCGGGCGAGCTTGACCCAGACATCCTCGACGCCCTTGACGACCACGCCGGGGTCGGCGTTGGCGCGGCGCTTGCTGCGGCCGCCGTGCGTGGGCGGTGTGCTCTCGGCGATGTCCTCGCTCGCGGCCTCCTCGCCGCCGAGGGCCTGCACCAGCTTCTGTACGACGCCCTGCGCGGCCACATGCCCCTCGCCGATCGCCGCGTACAGGGACGAGATGTCCGGGTAGCGCATCTCGTGCGCCAGTGTGACGAGCGAGTCGCCGGTGAGAATGCGCTGGATCGGCAGGTTCTGCTTGCGCATGGCCCGCACGATGGCGTCCTTGCCGTGCTCGATGGCCTCGTCGCGACGCTCCTTGGAGAACCACGCGCGGATCTTGTTGCGCGCCCTGGGCGACTTGACGAAGCCCAGCCAGTCGCGGGAGGGTCCGGCGCCTTCGGCCTTGGAGGTGAAGACCTCCACCAGGTCGCCGTTGTCGAGGGTCGATTCGAGCGGGACGAGCCGTCCGTTGACCCGCGCCCCTATGGTCCGGTGGCCGACCTCGGTGTGTACGGCGTACGCGAAGTCGACGGGCGTGGCGCCGGCCGGCAGCGCTATGACGTCGCCCTTCGGCGTGAAGACGAAGACCTCGTTGCGGGAGAGGTCGAAGCGCAGGGACTCAAGGAACTCGCTGGGGTCCTCGGTCTCCTTCTGCCAGTCGAGGAGCTGGCGCAGCCACGCCATGTCGTTGATGTTGTCGTCCTTGCCGGCCTTCTTCGGTACGTCGGAACGCACCTTGGAGGCACCGGCGGAGGGCTCCTGCTTGTACTTCCAGTGCGCCGCGATGCCGTACTCGGCACGGCGGTGCATGTCGAAGGTACGGATCTGCAGCTCGACGGGCTTGCCGTTGGGGCCGATCACCGTGGTGTGCAGCGACTGGTACATGTTGAACTTGGGCATCGCGATGTAGTCCTTGAACCGGCCGGGGACCGGGTTCCATCGCGCATGGACGGTGCCGAGTGCGGCGTAGCAGTCGCGGACGCTGTCGACGAGGACGCGGATGCCCACCAAGTCGTAGATCTCCGCGAAGTCACGGCCGCGGACGATCATCTTCTGGTAGACGCTGTAGTAGTGCTTCGGCCTGCCTGTGACGGTCGCCTTGATGCGGGCGGCGCGCAGATCGGACTGGACCTCGTCGGTCACTATGGCGAGGTACTCGTCACGCTTGGGCGCGCGTTCGGCGACGAGCCGCACGATCTCGTCGTACATCTTGGGGTAGAGGATCGCGAAGGCGAGGTCCTCCAGCTCCCACTTGATGGTGTTCATGCCCAGGCGGTGGGCCAGGGGCGCGTAGATCTCAAGGGTCTCGCGGGCCTTCTTCTCCTGCTTCTCCCGCTTGAGATAGCGCATGGTGCGCATGTTGTGCAGCCGGTCGGCGAGCTTGATGACCAGGACGCGCGGGTCCTTGGCCATGGCGACGACCATCTTGCGTACGGTCTCGGCCTGCGCGGCCTCGCCGAACTTCACCTTGTCGAGCTTGGTGACGCCGTCGACGAGGAGGGCGACCTGGTCGCCGAAGTCGCGGCGCAGGGTGTCGAGGCCGTACTCGGTGTCCTCGACGGTGTCGTGCAGCAGCCCGGCCATCAGGGTCGCCGGGTCCATGCCGAGTTCGGCGAGGATGGTGGTGACGGCGAGCGGGTGCGTGATGTACGGGTCACCGCTCTTGCGCTTCTGGCCGCGGTGCCAGCGCTCGGCCACCTGGTAGGCACGCTCGACCTGGCGGAGCGTGGAGGTCTCGATCTTGGGGTCGTTGCTGCGCACTATCCGCAGCAGCGGTTCCAGGACGGGGTTGTACGGCGAGGAGCGCTGCACGCCCAGGCGGGCGAGGCGGGCGCGTACGCGGTTCGAGGAGCCGCCGGTCCGGGGCACGGCGGCGGGCGTGGGCTTGGCCGCTGGTGTGGACTTGCCCGCAGGCGTGGGCCTGACGGCGGGCATGGACTTGTCCGTAGGCGTGGACTTGGCGCCAGAGACCGGGGCCGCACCGTTCGCACGCTCGGGCACTGCCGGCCTTGACGTCTCCGCCGGCTTCTTCTCGGGCGTGACAGGGGCTGCCGCGGCCTTTTCGGCCTGCTGGTCGGGCTGCGCGGCGGCGGGCTGGGCCTCGTCTGGCAAGAGCGCTCCTCGTGCGGTTCCGGGTCCCCCGGTCAGGCCCGGAGAGGCCATGGTATCGACCCAGGAGTCACGGTGCTCACGAGGCTGAAGGTCCGCACTTGACGGAAGAGGGCATCCGGATGCCCGCCGTCTGCCCTTCGTCACTTCCTGTCTCCACGCTGTTGCAGCGAGGAGCCGAGCACGCCGACCGGCGGACAGAACAGTGGGCGCCCCGGGAAAATCCCGGGGCGCCCACTGCCGAAGCAAAGCGTTGCGTTGCGTTGCGTTGCGTCAGATCGTGATCAGAGTCTCCAGCGGAGCCCCGCGCAGCGCCGGCTCCAGGCGGGCCCGGCCGGCGAGGAAACCGAGCTCCATCAGGACCGCGACGCCCGCCACGTCGGCGCCGGCCCGGCGGATCAGCTCCAGCGAGGCCTCGGCCGTGCCGCCGGTGGCGAGGACATCGTCGATGACCATGACACGGTCGCCGGACTGAAGGTCCTCGGCATGCACCTCGATCTCGGCAGTGCCGTACTCCAGCTCGTACGCCTGGGAGAGCGTCGCTCCGGGGAGCTTGCCCGCCTTGCGTACGGGAATGAACCCGAGCCCGGCGCGGACCGCGACCGGCGCGGCCAGGATGAAGCCGCGCGCCTCCAGACCAACGATCTTCGTGGCCCCGTGACGTACACAGAGCCCGGCGAGCGCGTCGGTCATGGCGGTGAAGGCCTCGGGATCCGCGAGCAGAGGCGTGATGTCCTTGAACATCACCCCCGGCTTCGGATAGTCGGGGACATCACGGATACGGCTGAGCAGGAACTCCTGCGTACCGACGGTCATCGGCGCTTGCCCGAAGGACGGCCGCGGCCCCGGTTGCGCGGGCCCACCACGGCACCCGCCGCAGCGGTGCCGCCGACCACCTCGTTCTGCGGCTCGCCCGACTCGTCGTCGGAGTCCTCCGCCGACTCACCCCTGGCCGCGGCCTGCGCGCGCTTGGCGAGCACCCGCTTCTTCAGCGCCTTCATCTGGGGCTCGCGCTCCTTGAGGTCGGCGACGAGCGGCGTGGCGATGAAGATCGAGGAGTACGCACCTGCGGCGAGGCCGACGAACAGCGACAGCGAGATGTCGTTGAGCATGCCCGCGCCGAGGAAGCCGCCACCGATGAAGAGCAGGCCGGCCACCGGCAGCAGCGCGACGATGGTGGTGTTGATGGAACGCACCAGCGTGCCGTTGAGGCTGCGGTTGGCGATCTCGCTGTAGGTGTAGCGGGTCTGCTTGGTGATGTCCTTCGACCCCTCCTTGAGACCGTCGAAGACGACGACGGTGTCGTAGAGGGAGTAACCGAGGATGGTCAGCAGACCGATCACAGTGCCCGGCGTGACCTCGAAGCCGACGAGCGCGTACACACCGATGGTGATCGTGAGGTCGTGGATCAGCGCGATCAGGGCGGCGATGGCCATCCGCCACTCGAAGGCGATCGCGAGATAGATCACCACCAGGAGCATGAAGACCGCGAGACCGGTCCATGCCTTGTTGGCGATCTGCTCACCCCAGCTGGGGCCGACGATCTCGGCGTTGATCTTGTCCTTCGGGATGTTCAGCTTGTCGGAAAGCGTCTCGTTGACCTTGTTGGCCTGGGCCTGGTCGAGCTCGCTGACCTGGATCCGCAGCCCGCCGTTGCCGAGCTTCTGGACGATCGCCTCATGGCCCGAGATCTCCTTGGCGTAGGACTGGGCCTTGCTGACGGAGACGCTCGTGCTCGGGGTGGTGAAGACGGCGCCACCCTTGAACTCGATGCCAAGGTTGAGGCCCCGCACCGCCAGGCCGACGATCGCCGTGATGGTGATCAGGATCGAGATCCCGTACCAGATCTTCCGCTTGGCGACGAAGTCATAGCCGACCTCGCCGCGGTAGAGCCGGGCGCCGAGGCTGCCGAGTCGCGACATCTCACGCCTCCTTCGGGTCGGTGGGGACAGAGCCGCGGCGGGAGCGGCGCAGCGGGGGCTTGGCGCCGAGCCGCTTCGGGTCCAGACCGGACCACGGGTGACCGCTCGCGAAGAACTTCCTGCGGGCGAGGAGCGTCATGACCGGCTTGGTGAAGAGGAACACCACGACCACGTCGAGCACGGTGGTCAGACCGAGCGTGAACGCGAAGCCCTGGACCTTGCCGACGGTGACGATGAAAAGCACCGCGGCGGCGAGGAACGACACGAAGTCGGAGACCAGGATGGTGCGCCGGGCACGCGGCCAGGCACGCTCGACGGCGGGCCGGAGCGTACGGCCCTCGCGGATCTCGTCCCGGATGCGTTCGAAGTACACGATGAACGAGTCCGCGGTGATACCGATCGCAACGATCGCACCACACACCGCGGGCAGATTCAGGGCGAAGCCGATGCCGGGGCCGAGCAGAGCCATGATCGTGTACGTCAGGATCGCCGAGACGATGAGGCTGAGGATCGCGATCATAGCCAGGCCGCGGTAGTACGCCACCAGGTAGATGATGACCAGCGCGAGGCCGATCGCACCGGCGATGAGGCCGGCCTGCAGCTGCTCGCCGCCCAGCGCCGCGGTGACGGTCTGGACGCTCTGCTCCTGGAAGGAGAGCGGGAGCGCACCGTACGACAGGATGTTGCCCAGGTCCTGTGCGGACTGCTGGGTGAAGCTGCCGGAGATCTCGGCGTTGGCGCTCAGTGTCTGGCGCACCGAGGGCGCCGAGACGACCTCACCGTCCAGGACGATGGCGAACTGGTTCATCGGGGGCTGCTGCTGCGACAGCCGGCTCGTGATCTTCTGGAACTTCTTGGAGCCGGCGTCGGTGAAGTCCATCTGCACGATCCACTGACCGGTCCGCTGGTCGATCGTCGCCCTGGCGTCGTCGACGTCCTTGCCGTTGACTTCGGCCGGGCCCAGCAGGTACTTCTCCCACACGCCTTCGGAGTTCTTGCCACAGCCGACCGTCGGAGCGGTGGGCAGGACGTTGTCGCCGGCCGCGACGCGGGCCTTCTCCTTCGTGCAGTCGAGAGCCAGGAACTGCTTCTGCAGCTTGTCGGCGCCCGCCGCGGCACCCGAGGGGGTGGGCTTCGGCGTCTCGGCGGTCTTGGGCTTGCCGGCGTCCGAGGGGTTCGGAGTCGGGGTCGCGGCCTTCAGTGCGTCGGTGACGGCACGGCCCTGCGTGGTCGCAGTGGCCGAGGGCGTGGCGGAGGCCGGCGGGTTGACCGTCTCCTTGTTGCCGGCCTTGTCCTTGCCGTCCTTTGCCTTGCCGGACGGCGAGGCGCTCGGGGTGGGCTGCGGAGCCGTGGGGGTCCCGGCGGCGACGGTCAGCACCGGCCGGAAGTAGAGCTGGGCGGTGGTGCCGACCTGCTCACGGGCCTGCTGAGAATTCGTCCCCTTGGGGATGTTGACGATGATGTTCTTCTGGCCCTGGGTCTGAACCTCGGCCTCGGTGACGCCCAGACCATTGACACGGCGCTCGATGATGCCGACCGCGGTGTTCATGTTGGTCTCGTTGATGGCGTTCTTGTTGCCGACGGTGTTCTTCGCCTCGAGCGTGATGGACGTACCGCCCGCCAGGTCGATACCCAGACGCGGTGTGAGCTGACCCGCCAGGAACATTCCGCCTGTGAGCGCGACCATGGCGATCAGAATCAAGGCCAGGGCACGCCCCGGCTTGCTCTGAGCCCCCGCGGGCCTTCGGCCCCTATTCGGTGCTGCCACCTTCTCGTTTCTCCCTGTCCAACCGTCCCGTGCCGGGTGTGCGCCGGGGCGGCCACGAAGTGTTGTGGGGACCTGCCCGCGCAGAAGTCAGCACGGCCCGGGGACCGCCGGACGCCGGTGGGCGCCGCCGCGGTCCCCGATCGTGACTACTTCGCGTCGGTCTCGCCCTCGGCCTTGCCGTCCTTCGGCGTGGCATCGTCCTTCGGCGTGACCTCGTCGTCCTTCGGCGTGACGTCGTCCTTCGCCTCGATCTCGTCCGCCTCGGGCTTCTTGCCGAGGTCGATCTTGGCAGCGTCCGACGAGTCGGAGTCCGCGGCGTCGGAGTCCGTGGTCTGAGTCAGCGAGGAAGCGTCGTCCGGCACGATCGGGCCGTCGACCTTGAGGTCGCCGTCGCCGTGCACGATGCGGTTGTACTCCTCGTCGTCGAGGACCGCGCCGATGGCGTTCTTGGCGTAGATGGCGTGGACGCCGGGGGCCACCTCGAGGAGGACCGTGTCGTCGTGCAGTTCCTTGACGGTGGCGTACATGCCCCCGATCGTCCGGACACCGGTACCGGGCTGCATTTCGTTGCGCATCTGCGCAGCCGCCTGCTGCTTCTTCTTGGCGGACCGGGTCATCAGGAACATGGCCCCGATGAGCACGATGAAGGGGAGGAGGGTCACGAGACTCACGGGACGGAACTTCCTTCGCACGACCGCGCTGGTGAGGCGGCCTTATCTACGGGGGTGGGCACGCCGACCTGGAAGGGCGGCATCGGCGGAGTCTAAGCGAGTCCGCATCGATGGAACAACGCCCAGCATCCCACCCTGGTTCCTGGCCGTGCGAGTCTCCGCGCCGTCACGCCCTGAACAGCCCCGGTTGTCCGCTTGCGCCCGGCGCCTGCTGCGGTGGTACGAGGCCGAGATGCGCCCATGCCGCAGGGGTGGCGACCCGTCCGCGGGGGGTCCGGGCAAGGAGCCCCTCCCGTACCAGGAAGGGCTCGGCCACCTCCTCGACCGTCTCGCGCTCCTCCCCCACGGCCACCGCGAGCGTCGACAGACCCACCGGGCCGCCGCCGAAGAGCTTGAGCAGCGCCTGGAGCACGGCACGGTCGAGGCGGTCGAGTCCGCGGGCGTCGACCTCGTACACCCGCAGGGCCGCGGCGGCCACCTCGCGGGTGATCCGGCCGTCCACCTTGACCTGGGCGTAGTCACGGACGCGGCGCAGCAGCCGGTTGGCGATACGGGGCGTGCCGCGGGAGCGGCCTGCGATCTCGGCGGCGCCGTCGGCCTCTATGTCGACATCGAGAAGCTGGGCGGAGCGGTGGATGACTCGCTCCAGCTCGGCGGGGTCGTAGAACTCCATGTGGGCGGTGAAGCCGAAGCGGTCGCGCAGCGGGGGCGGCAGCAGCCCGGCCCGCGTGGTGGCACCGACCAGGGTGAAGGGCGGGAGCTCGATCGGGATGGCGGTGGCTCCCGGGCCCTTCCCGACGATCACATCGACCCGGAAGTCCTCCATGGCCATGTAGAGCAGCTCTTCGGCCGGCCGCGACATCCGGTGGATCTCGTCGAGGAAGAGAACCTCGCCCTCCTGGAGGGAGGAGAGGATCGCGGCCAGATCGCCGGCGTGCTGGATGGCTGGGCCCGAGGTGATCCGGATCGGGGCGTTCATCTCGGCCGCGATGATCATGGAGAGGGTGGTCTTGCCGAGTCCGGGGGCGCCGGAGAGCAGGACATGGTCTGCGGTGGCGCCGCGTGCGAGGGCCGCTTTCAGGACAAGGTCCAGCTGCTCGCGGACGCGCTCCTGGCCGACGAACTCGGCCAGCGACTTCGGCCGCAGCGCTGCCTCGACGGCCTGGTCCTCGCCGTCGGCGGATGCGCCGACGAGCCGCTCGGTCGCGGTGTCGTCGGTCGGCGGTGCGGTGTCGTCCCAGTTCACAGTGGTAGGCCTCGTGGGGTCAGCGGGTGCGGTTCAGGGTCTGCAGGGCGGCCTTCAGCAGCTGGCCGACCTGGGGTGTGCCGCCCGCGGCGACGGCGGCCTCGGCCTGCGGCGTGACGGCGGCAACCGCCTCGTCGGCCTCCCGGGTGGCATAGCCGAGGCCGATCAGCGCGCCGTGCAGCTGGTCGCGCCAGGCCATCGGGGCCGCGGCGGCGGTGCTCACGCCCTGCCTGCCGATATGCGCGCCGACCGGCTCGCCGAGGCGGTCCTTCAGCTCGAGCAGCAGCTTCTGTGCGCCCTTCTTGCCGATGCCCGGGACAGCGATGAGTGCCTTCTCGTCGCCGGTCGCCACGGCGATACGCAGGGCGTCCGGGGTGTGCACCGCGAGCATCGCCTGGGCCAGGCGTGGGCCGACACCGCTCGCGGTCTGCAGCAGCTCGAAGACCTGGCGCTCGTCGTCGTCCACGAAGCCGTAGAGCGTGAGCGAGTCCTCCCGTACGACGAGGGAGGTGGCGAGCTTGGCCTCCTTGCCGATGCGCAGCTCGGAGAGGGTGTTCGGCGTGCACTGGACTGCCATGCCGATACCGCCGACCTCGATGACCGCGGTGGTGGGGGCGAGGGCGGCGACCGGGCCGCTCACAAAGGCGATCATGCGGTACGGCCTTTCGATGCGTGCAGAGCGACGGCTTGCTGGAGGCGATTCTGCGCGGGTCCGCGCCAGATGTGGCAGATGGCGAGAGCGAGGGCGTCGGCGGCGTCGGCGGGCCTGGGCGGGGCGTCGAGCCGCAGCAGCCGTGTCACCATCGCTCCGACCTGCGCCTTGTCGGCCCGGCCGCTGCCGGTGACGGCCGCCTTGACCTCACTGGGTGTGTGCAGGGCGACGGGGATGCCGCGGCGGGCGGCGCAGAGCATGGCGATCGCGCTGGCCTGTGCGGTGCCCATGACCGTACGGACGTTGTGCTGGCTGAACACCCGCTCGACGGCGACGAATTCGGGGCGGTGCTCGTCCAGCCACTGCTCGATGCCCTGCTCGATGCCGACCAGTCGCCTGCCGAGCTCGGCGTCCGCGGGCGTACGCACGACTCCGACGCCGAGCATCGTCAAGGGGCGGCCCGCGACGCCTTCGACCACACCGATGCCGCACCGGGTCAGCCCCGGGTCCACGCCCAGTACCCGCACGCTGCCCCTCCCCTCACACTTTCGACCATGTGTTCCTGCGTTGCTGCAGGCTATCCGCTCGTACTGACAACGGGCCGACAACGAGGACGGGCCGACAGGGGCGTGTCCCTGTCGGCCCGTCCTCGTACGCGTAGTTGAGCGTCCGTCAGGCGTCGACCTTCTCCATGACCTCGTCCGAGACATCGAAGTTGGCGAAGACGTTCTGTACGTCGTCGCTGTCCTCGAGCGCGTCGATCAGCTTGAAGATCTTGCGCGCGCCCTCTTCGTCGAGCTCGACCTGCATGGTCGGCAGGAAGTTGGCCTCGGCGGAGTCGTAGTCGATGCCCGCCTCCTGGAGCGCGGTGCGGACCGCGACCATGTCGGTGGCCTCGCTGACGACCTCGTACGACTCACCGAGGTCATTGACCTCTTCGGCGCCGGCGTCCAGGACCGCGCCCAGGACGTCGTCCTCGCTCAGCTCACCCTTGGGGACGATCACGACGCCCTTGCGGTTGAAGAGGTACGAGACGGAGCCCGGGTCGGCCATCGAGCCGCCGTTGCGCGTCATCGCGACGCGTACGTCGGAGGCGGCGCGGTTGCGGTTGTCGGTGAGGCACTCGATGAGCACCGCGACGCCGTTCGGGCCGTAGCCCTCGTACATGATCGTCTGGTAGTCGACGCCGCCCGCCTCGAGACCGCCGCCACGCTTGACCGCGGAGTCGATGTTCTTGTTCGGGACGGAGCTCTTCTTCGCCTTCTGGATGGCGTCGACGAGCGTCGGGTTGCCCTCGGGGTCGACTCCGCCGGTGCGGGCCGCGACCTCGATGTTCTTGATCAGCTTCGCGAAGAGCTTGCCGCGCTTGGCGTCAATCACGGCCTTCTTGTGCTTCGTCGTAGCCCATTTAGAGTGGCCGGACATCTGCCTGTCTCCTTCGCGTAACCAAATTCTGGACGAACCCCAGAGATCCTACCGGGATCGGCCCGCCCGTCTCCCGACCACCACCCCAGTGGGGCGCTGAAGCGCGAGCCTACTGAACTGCTGCGCGCACCATGTCGACGAACAGGGCGTGCACCCGGTGGTCACCCGTCAGTTCGGGGTGGAAGGACGTGGCCAGGACATTGCCCTGCCGTACGGCGACGATGTGACCACCGTGCTCGGCGAGCACCTCGACCTCGGCCCCGACCGACTCGACCCACGGGGCGCGGATGAAGACTCCCTCGACCGGGCCGTCGTCCACGCCCGCGACCTCGACGGCCGCCTCGAAGGACTCGTTCTGACGCCCGAAGGCATTACGGCGGACGATCATGTCGATGCCGCCGAGTGTCTCCTGGCCCGAGCGCGGGTCGAGGATCTTGTCGGCGACCATGATCAGGCCGGCGCAGGTGCCGTAGACGGGCAGCCCCGCCGCGATCCGCTCACGCAGCGGCTGGACCATGCCGAACAGCACCGCGAGCTTGGACATCGTGGTGGACTCGCCGCCGGGGACGACAAGGCCGTCGACCTCGGCGAGCTCCTCGGGGCGCCGGACCGGCCTGGCCACGGCATCCGACGCGGCCAGGGCGATCAGGTGCTCCCGTACGTCGCCCTGGAGAGCCAGGACACCGATCACGGGAGTGGTCATTACCAGCCTCGGTTCGCGTAGCGCTCGGCCTCGGGGAGGGTGTCGCAGTTGATGCCGACCATGGCCTCGCCGAGGTTGCGGGACGCGTCCGCGATGATCTTGGGGTCGTCGTAGAAGGTGGTGGCCTTCACGATGGCGGCGGCGCGCTTGGCGGGGTCGCCCGACTTGAAGATGCCGGAGCCGACGAAGACGCCCTCGGCGCCGAGCTGGCGCATCAGCGCGGCGTCGGCGGGGGTGGCCACACCGCCCGCGGAGAAGAGGACCACCGGCAGCTTGCCCAGCTCGGAGACCTCCTTGACCAGCTCGTACGGGGCGCGCAGCTCCTTGGCCGCGGCGTACAGCTCGTTGTTGTCGTAGCCGCGCAGACGGGCGATCTCGTTCTTGATCTGGCGCAGGTGACGGACGGCCTCGACGACATTGCCGGTGCCGGCCTCGCCCTTGGAGCGGATCATGGCCGCGCCCTCGGCGATCCGGCGCAGGGCCTCACCCAGGTTGGTGGCGCCGCAGACGAACGGGGTGGTGAAGGCGAACTTGTCGGAGTGGTTGACCTCGTCGGCCGGGGTCAGCACCTCGGACTCGTCGATGTAGTCGACGCCGAGGGACTGCAGCACCTGGGCCTCGACGAAGTGACCGATCCGGGACTTGGCCATGACCGGGATCGAGACCGCGTCGATGATCTCTTCGATCATGTTCGGGTCGGACATCCGGGCCACGCCGCCGTCCTTGCGGATGTCGGCGGGGACCCGCTCCAGTGCCATGACGGCGACCGCGCCCGCGTCCTCGGCGATCTTCGCCTGCTCGGCGTTGACCACATCCATGATCACGCCGCCCTTGAGCTGCTCAGCCATACCGCGCTTGACGCGCGCGGTGCCGGTCTCGGGGGCCTGCGGGGTGGTGGGGAGGGTGCTGGACACGGAGGGACCTCACTCGGTGAAAGAAAGTTGATGCCTCACAGATGCAACCTCCGAGCACCAGTCCACAGCAAGGGCCAATGCACAGCCGGTGGATCGTTTTGGAATCGAAGGTGCGGCGGTCAGGTGCCCGGGCGGTCAGCCAGCGCGACGGGGGGCTCGTCGTCCATCTCGAAGGCCAGCGGAAACGGCGCGTGTCCGGCCAGCCGGAACCAGCGGACCTTGCGGTGGCGGCGCAGCGCCCGTGCCGCGCGCACCGCGTCGTTGTGGAACCGCCGCGCCATCGGGACCCGGCGTACGGCTTGCGCAAGCTCGCCCGCCGCTTCCTCACCGCCGGGGACCTCGCGCACCGCTTCGACCTGCGCCGCCTCCCCGAAGACGGCCCGCAGCGCCGCGCTGAGCTCGCTCTCCGCGACCTCGCGCTGCTCCTCCTCCGCCTGCCGGGCCGCGTGCGCGGCCTCGTACAGCACGATCGACGCGGCCGGATCGAGCACGCCGGAGGTGGCCAGTTCCTGGGTGACCGAGGCCCGGCGCAGGAGTTGGGCGTCGAGCGCGGCGCGGGCGGCATCGATACGGGTGTGCAGCCGGTCGAGCCGCCCGGCGGTCCAGCTCAGATACAGGCCGATCGCGACGAGGGCGACGACGATCCAGATGAGGGTTACGGTCACGGGCCGCAAGGCTACCTGTGGCGGCGGGGGAGGTTTGTTCCCCTACCCGCCCCTTCCCGAAACTGGGGCAGGCCCCAGGCCCCCTGGGTGGGGTACGTGGGGGGCTGACGCCCCCACACCCCGGAGCGGCAGCTTCGCGCCGCAGACGACAGCACTGGGCCCTGCCCCCCAGGCCGGCAGCTTCACCTCGCAGACCAGACGCCCCGGACCCACCACCGGTCCAAGAACGCGCAGGCGTTCTCCGAACGACCCCAAACCGGCAGCCTCACACCGCAAACCACAGGCACGGCCCCCTACCTCCCCAAAGCGGCAGGCTTCGCGCCACGAACGGGGGGCAAGGCCCCAGCGTCGACGGGCAGCCGGGGCGCCCGCGACCCACTCCCTGTCAGGGGACGCGCAGGGGGCGTGTTCTGCACGTAGAGCGTCGCGACTCGCGCGAAGCGCGGTGAGGAAAGCAGTCCAGGACACGAGCCCCGGAGCGGCCCGTACCCGCGCCAGGCGGACCCGGCTGCCCCCAGCGACCAAAGGCCCGCACCCGGAGACCGCGCACCCCGCAAGGTGCCCGCACCCCCGGGCGAGCCCCCCGCAGCGCGCCCGCACCCCCGGGCCAGGCCCCCGCAGCGCGCCCGCCCCCTCAGTCCCGCGCCAGACCGAATCTCGACCGCAACCCCGGGCCAGGCCCCCTCAGCGCGCCCGCCCCCTCAGTCCCGCGCCAGACCGAATCGCGACCGCAACCCCGGGCCAGGCCCCTCAGCGCGCCCGCCTCCTCAGTCCCGCGCCAGACCGAATCTCGACCGCAACCCCGGCGTGCGCTCGTCCGCCGCCACCGACGCCGCGCCGTCCGTCACCGTCTCGTACACCGCCAAGATGTCCGCCCCGACCGTCGACCAGTCGAAACGCCGCACATGCGCACTGCCCCGCGCCCGCAGCTCCGCCCGCCTCGCCGGGTCCCGCAGCAGCCCTACCGCCGCGTCCGCCAGCGCGTCCGCGTCCTCGTTCGCGAAGAGCTCGCCCGCCGCGCCCTGGTCCAGGACCTGCGCGAACGCGTCCAGGTCGCTCGCCAGCACCGGCGCGCCCGCCGACATCGCCTCGACGAGGATGATGCCGAAGCTCTCGCCGCCCGTGTTGGGCGCGACGTACACATCGACGCTCTGCAGCAGCCGCGCCTTGTCCTCGTCGCTGACCATGCCGAGGAACTCGACCCGCGAGCGCATTTCCTTCGGGAGTACCGCGACCGCCTCCTCCTCGTCGCCCCGGCCCGCCACCAGCAGTCGGGCCTCCGGGCATTCCGCGAGGATCTTCGGCAGCGCCTTCATCAGCACCGGCAGGCCCTTCCGGGGCTCGTCGATGCGCCCGATGAAGCCGATCGTGTTGCCCTGCCACTCCGCCTTCGGCTCGGCCCTTTCGAAGAAGCCGACATCGACGCCGTTCGGGATGACGACCGCGTCCCCGCCCAGATGCTCGACCAGCGTCCGACGGGCGTACTCGCTGACCGCGATCCGGGCGCTGATCTTCTCCAGCGCCGGCTGCAGGATCGGGTAGGCCGCGATCATGGCGCGCGAGCGCGGATTGGAGGTGTGGAACGTCGCGACGATCGGCCCCTGCGCCGCCCAGCAGCTCAGCAGCCCCAGCGACGGCGAGGCGGGCTCATGAATGTGGATGACGTCGAAGGTGCCGTCGTGCAGCCAGCGCCGCACCCGCGCCGCCGACAGGAAGCCGAAGTTCAGCCGGGCGACCGAGCCGTTGTACGGGACGGGTACGGCCCGGCCCGCCGAGACGACGTACGGCGGCAGCGGCGTCTCGTCGTCCGCCGGCGCCAGTACCCACACCTCGTGGCCGAGCCTGATCAGATGCTCTGCCAGGTCCCTGATATGGAATTGGACGCCGCCCGGTACGTCCCAGGAGTACGGGCAGACGATGCCGATCCTCACGCCCGTTCCTCCCGGCGTTCTTGATCCGTCACAGCGAGGTCGGCGAGCCACAGCCGCTGAAGCATGTGCCAGTCCTCCGGGTGCTCGGTGATTCCCGTGGCGTAGGCATCGGCCAGCGCCTGTGTCATGGAGGACGTCTTCTCGGCCTTGGTACCTGTCTCCGGCACCTCGACAGGTGGATGGATCCGGCCCTTCATCAACGGCGCGTCCTCGTACCAGAGGGTGACCGGCAGCAGCACCGCGCCGGTCTGCTGGGCCAGCATCGCAGGCCCGGCAGGCATCCGCGCCGTCTCGCCGAAGTACTTCACCTCGACGCCGGAGGCCGACAGATCCCGGTCGGCGACAAGACACACAAGGCCGCCTGCGCGCAGCCGCCGCGCCAGCGTCCCGAAGGCCGAACCGCCCGTGTGCGGCAGGACCTCCATGCCCAGGCTCTCGCGGTACGCCACGAACCGGTCGTACAGCGACTCGGGCTTGAGGCGCTCGGCGACGGTCGTGAAGGGGATGCCCAGGGTCCTGGTGGCCCAGACACCTGCGAGGTCCCAGTTCGCCAGATGCGGCAGCGCGAGAATCACGCCGCGTCCCGACGCGAGTCCCTCCTTCAGATGGTGGACGTCCTTGATCTCCACGCTGTTCGTGACGCGCTCGGCGCTCCAGGTGGGCAGCCGGAAGGACTCCATCCAGTAGCGCATGTACGAGCGCATGCCGGCCTTCGACAGCTCGGCGAGGCGCTCGGGGCTTGCGTCGGGCACCACCCTGGCAAGGTTGGACTCGAGCCGCAGCACGCTCTTGCCGCGCCGCTTCCACGCGGTGTCCGCGATGGTGCGGCCGAGCGCGGCGGCCGCCGGCTCGGGCAGCATCTTGACGGTGCTCCAGCCGAGTCCGTACAGCCCGTCGGTCAGACGCTCCCGCATCACGTCGCCTCAGCCTCGTTCCCCTGTGCCGCGGCGGCGTCGGCCTCCGCGGACTCCCGTCGTACGGTCACCACCCGCTGCCCCAGCGTCACCAGGCTGCCGACGGCGACGATCCACAGCGCGATCGGCAGCAGAATGTCGATTCCCGGCACCCCGAAGGCCTGCAGTCCGGCGAGTCCGGCGGCGACCAGTGAGATCACCAGCCGCTCGGCGCGCTCGATCAGACCGTTGACCGCCACCGGCAGGCCAATCGATTCACCACGTGCCTTGGTGTACGAGACGACCTGGCCGCTGGCCAGGCAGAAGATGGCGACGGCGCACAGCACATTGTCGTTTCCCGTGCCCGCGTACCAGAGCGCGAAGCCGGCGAAGATCGCGCCGTCGGCGACCCGGTCGAGCGTCGAGTCCAGGAATGCGCCCCAGCGGCTCGAAACCCCGGCCTGCCGCGCCATATTGCCGTCGACGAGGTCGGAGAAGACGAACAGCGTGATGACGATCGTGCCCCAGAAGAACTCTCCCCGGGGGAAGAAGACCAGCGCACCCGCCATCACTCCGGCTGTGCCGATCAGGGTGACCGCGTCGGGGCTCACCCCACGTCGGAGCAGAAATGCGGCGAACGGTGTGAGGACACGCGTGAAGAATGCACGCGCGTACTTGTTCAGCATGGCCTTCCCGGAGGGTCGGTGGGCCGCATGGCCCCATCGGCCACCGGCTGGCCCATCGTAGCCAGGACCGACGCGCTCCACCGCCGGGCACCCGCCTCCCGCGGTCGCGTACGACGTATGGACGCACCGTGACGTGAGTGGAAAGCTCGAAAGACCACCGCGGGCATCGCCGGAGCTGCCCCGGACGTCTCCGGGACCTCCCTCATGGCTCCCCGCACCCGCGGCCCCTCTCCTCACCGGGCAATCGATCGGGAGGCATGAATCATGGGCGACAAGGCGAATGCACACCCCGGAGCCGCCGGCAGGGCGGTTACGGCCGACCAGCCCTCATCCGTACGGAACGTGGTGCTGGTCGGCCACAGCGGATCGGGAAAGACGACGTTGATCGAGGCCCTCGCGCTGACCGCGGGCGCGGTCAACCGGGCGGGCCGCGTCGAGGACGGCGGCACGGTCTCCGACTACGACGAGATCGAGCACCGGCAGCAACGTTCCGTACAGCTCTCACTCGTCCCTGTCGAATGGGGCGGGTACAAGATCAATCTGCTGGACACTCCCGGATATGCCGACTTCGTAGGGGAGCTGAGGGCCGGTCTGCGAGCAGCGGACGCGGCCCTTTTCGTTGTGTCGGCGGCACAGGAGGCCGATGCGATCGCGGGCGCGACCCGGACGGTGTGGGAGGAGTGCGCGGCGGTCGGAATGCCGCGCGCGATCGTCGTCACGCACCTGGAGACCGCGCGCACCGATTTCGAGGAGCTGACCCGCGTCTGCGGGCGGATCTTCGGCGGGGACGACCCCGATGCCGTACTGCCGCTGTATCTGCCGCAGTACGGGGCGCAGACCCCCGACGGCCACGCCCCGGTCACCGGCCTGGTCGGACTGCTCTCCCAGAAGATCTTCGACTACTCCTCCGGCGAACGTAAGGAGACACCGCCCGATCCGGAACAGACCCCGTTGCTCGAGGAGGCCCGCAACCGGCTGATCGAAGGAATCATCGCCGAGAGCGAGGACGAGACCCTCATGGACCGCTATCTCGGCGGCGCGGAGATCGGCCTCGACACCTTGATCCAGGATCTGGAGAAGGCCGTCACGCGCGGCATCTTCCATCCCGTGCTCGCGGCCGCCCCGGCGCTCGATGGCGCCAAGCAGGGTCTCGGTACGGTCGAGCTGCTGGAGCTGATCACGGGCGGTTTCCCGACCCCGCTGGAGCCTGCGGCTCCCTCCGTCACCACCCCGCAGGGCGCAGCGCGCCCGCAGATCAGCTGCGATCCGCAGGGGCCGCTGGTGGCCGAGGTGGTCAAGACCGCGTCCGACCCGTATGTCGGCCGGATCTCTCTCGTACGCGTCTTCTCCGGCACCCTGCGTCCGGACGAGACGGTGCATGTGTCGGGGCACGGGCTCGCCGACCGCGGCCACGAGGACCATGACGTCGACGAACGGGTCGGCGCGCTCTCCGCGCCCTTCGGCAAGCAGCAGCGCCCGCTCCCCCAGGTCATCGCCGGAGACCTCGCCTGTGTGGCGAAGCTGTCCCGGGCGGAGACCGGGGACACGCTCTCCTCGAAGGACGACCCGCTGCTGATGGAGCCCTGGACGATGCCCGATCCCCTGCTGCCGCTGGCCATCCAGGCGCACAGCAAGGCGGACGAGGACAAGCTCTCCCAGGGGCTTTCGCGGCTGGTCGCCGAGGATCCGACGATGCGGCTCGAGCAGAACCAGGCCACGCACCAGGTGGTGCTGTGGTGCCTCGGCGAGGCGCATGCGGATGTCGCGCTGGAGCGGCTGCGCAGCCGGTACGGCGTCCAGGTCGACGTGGTGCCGCACAAGGTGTCGCTGCGGGAGACCTTCGGGGAGAAGTCTGCGGGCCGGGGACGGCATGTGAAGCAGTCCGGCGGGCACGGCCAGTACGCGATCTGCGAGATCGACGTGGATCCGCTGCCGCCGGGGTCCGGGATCGAGTTCGTCGACAAGGTCGTGGGCGGCGCGGTGCCGCGGCAGTTCATCCCGTCCGTGGAGAAGGGCGTACGTGCCCAGGCGGCGCGCGGCGTGGCGGCCGGTTACCCGCTCGTCGACGTACGGATCACGCTGCTGGACGGCAAGGCGCACTCGGTGGACTCCTCCGACGCCGCCTTCCAGACGGCGGGCGCGCTGGCGCTGCGGGAGGCGGCGGCGGATGCGCCCATCCATCTGCTGGAGCCGGTCGCCGAGGTGCGGGTGCTGGTCTCGGACGAGTATGTGGGTCCGGTGATGAGCGATCTGTCGGGGCGGCGCGGCCGGGTGGTCGGCACCGAGCAGGCCGTCGGGTCGCGGACGCTCGTACGGGCCGAGGTGCCGGAGATCGAGATCGGGCGGTACGCGGTGGATCTGCGGTCGATCTCGCATGGGACCGGGCAGTTCAGCCGTTCGTACGCGCGCCATGAGGCGATGCCGCCACAGTTGGCCCAGAAGCTCCGCCAACAGGCGGAAAACGGCTCGTAGTTGATGGTGCCGCCCGTTGTGCGCCCTTGCGGCGGGCGGCATTTCAGTGTCCTCTGACGAAGGCGGCACACCCCGGATACGCTGTGGTGCCCAGCTCAGAAGGTGTGCGGGGCACGGTAGTTGGGAACAGGCCGCAGTGCGGATGCTTGCGGCGATGGGGGCGGTAGTGGCGAACGACGTTTTCGATTTCACTCCGGGGGCTCAGGTCCCGCTCCTCGGCTCGGCCGGGCAGACGGCGGCGACACATGCGCTCGCCTCGGCCGCGTACCGCGACAGTCCCGTCGCGGACCTTCTCAAGGCGAACGGCGAGTGGCACAAGTCCGAGGTGAAGAAGGGCAAGTTCTCGCTCTTCGAGCCGAATCTGGGCGAGGCGTTCTCGCGGGCCGTCCAGATCCGGATGCTGGGCGGTGCCCGAAAGGCGCTGATCCAGTCCTTCGGCACCGAGCCGCAGGCGGTGGTCGAGCACTGTCTGGCCGCCACCCGTATCCGCAAGGAGCGGGACACCAAGCTCACCGGTGTGATGGCGGTCTTCGGGCTGCTCTTCCTGCCCGGACTGCTGCTCTGGCTGGCGGTCTTCCAGCTCCGCCGCACGATAGCGGGCGCGCAGAACAAGCGTGCCGGGGCGCTTGGCACCGCGCTGCTCGCCGCCTTCGGCATTCTCGCCGTGATCTTCCTGGTGCGGCTGCCCTTCAGCGGACTCCTGGGGTACTACATCCGCGGCATGATCCTCGCGCCGGTCGTCGGCTGGCTGCTGGCCAAGCGGATCTGCGAGTCCACGGCGAAGGACATGCGCGCCCGCTGGGAGACCCTGCTCGCGGGCGGCGGCATCGGGGCCAAGGTGCCCGAGGCCGTGCCGGGCCACCCCAACGAGACCGCGCGCGAGCAGCTGCGCCAGGGGCTGGAGAAGCTCACCGCCGAACAGCAGTCCAACGCGGTCTTCTACGCGGGCCCCAAGGGAATACTGGGCATGGGCACCCGCTGGGGCAGCTGGCAGCTCGCCGAGGAGCTGGTGTCCAAGGAGCCGGGCAAGGACATCAACCAGTTCCGCAGCTGGGACGTCATCCGCGCGATCCACGATCGGCTGAAGATGCTGGAGCGGGGTCCGCTGAACTCCGGCGGCTTCCCCACCCCCTCGGTCAAGCACTGGATCGTGGCTCCGGTCGGCGAGAACGCCGCAGAGGTGGCCCGGCCGGAGGGCCAGGACGTGGAGACCTTCCAGGTCAAGGGCCACGAGATACAGCGGATCTGCAACCACCAGCAGTTCGGCGGCGGCAATCGCCACTATCTGGGCATTCAGTTCACACTCTGGGACGGTCAGTTGGTGATCACCATGATGATCACTGTCACCGTGCTCCACGAGACACTGCGCATCGAGGTGACCGGGCACGCGCTCGGCCCGGTGCACTCCCTGTTCACCACCAAGCCCGCGCCCAAGACCGTCACGGTCGCCAAGACGGTCCGCTTCTGGGAGACGACCGACCGGCAGCTTCCGCTGGTGGAGACGCCCGAGGTGGTACGCCTCGCGGTGCGCGCGCCCTTCACCTGGTACCCGCCGATGCTGGACTTCCTCGGCGGCAAGCTGGTCCTTCCCGAGCCCTTCGGGCTGCGCCACGCCTGGGCGGACAAGCCCTGGCGGCACCGGTTCATGGCGGACGACGCGATGCGCGCTGCCACGCCCGTACTGCGCGTCACGCACGCCGCGGCCATGAAGGTGCTCGAGGAGAACGGCGTGGACACCGAGCGCTTCGGCAACCGCTCCATGATCGTGAGCGGCCTGGTCCAGGACCCGTCGCCGCGCCAGGCCGACCTGTACGACGCCTAGCGGCACGAGCACCGGGCCCCGTCAGGCGCTGGGCCCGGTCAGGCGTCGGGTCCGGTCAGGCGCTGGGTCCGGCCATGCAGGCGTCGGTCAGACGGGCCAGGCCTCCGCCAGCATCTTCCGCGTATCGCCGAGGAGCTGGGGCAGCACCTTGGTGTGCCCGATGACCGGCATGAAGTTGGTGTCGCCGCCCCAGCGCGGAACAACGTGCTGGTGCAGATGTGCGGCGATACCGGCGCCGGCGACCGCGCCCTGGTTCAGCCCGATGTTGAAGCCGTGCGCCCCCGACGCCGTACGCAGCGCGGTCATCGCGCGCTTGGTGAACACCGCGAGCTCGGCGGTCTCCGCCTCGTCCAGCTCGGTGTAGTCGGCGACATGGCGGAACGGCACCACCATCAGATGTCCGCCGTTGTACGGGTAGAGGTTGAGCACCGCGTAGACCCGCGAGCCGCGGGCGATGACGAGTCCGTCCTCGTCCGACTTGGACGGGATGGAGCAGAAGGGACAGCCGTCGTCGGCGCCTGGCCCGGTCGGCTTGTTCTCGCCCTGGATGTACGCCATCCGGTGCGGCGTCCACAGGCGCTGAAACGCGTCCTGCGTCCCGACTCCGATCTGCTGTTCCGGCTCACTCGTCATGTTGTGCAGCATATGACTTCGCCCGGCCGCGCAGGCCAGAGACCCCCGCAGGCCGATCGCACTGCGGGGGTCCCCTACGCCTTGCCGGCCTCGTACGCCCGGTCTGTCTCATGTCAGAGCTGGACGCGGTCCTCGACGACCTTCGCGATCTTCGCGATGGCCTCGTCGACCGGGATGCCGTTCTCCTGCGAGCCGTCGCGGTAGCGGAAGGAGACCGCGCCGGCGGCCATGTCCTCGTCGCCCGCGATGACCATGAAGGGCACCTTCTGCTTCTGGGCGTTGCGGATCTTCTTCTGCATACGGTCCGAGGAGGCGTCCACCTCGACCCGCAGCCCCTTGGCCTTCGCCTTGGCGGCGAACTCCTGGAGGTACGGGATGTGCGCGTCGCCGATCGGGATGCCGAGCGCCTGCACCGGCGCCAGCCAGGCCGGGAACGCGCCCGCGTAGTGCTCGAGCAGCACCGCGAAGAAGCGCTCGATCGAACCGAACAGCGCACGGTGGATCATGACCGGGCGCTGCTTGGTGCCGTCGGGACCGGTGTACTCCAGGTCGAAGCGCTCCGGCAGGTTGAAGTCCAGCTGGACGGTGGACATCTGCCAGGTACGGCCGATGGCGTCCTTCGCCTGGACGGAGATCTTCGGGCCGTAGAACGCGGCGCCGCCCGGGTCCGGGACCAGCGGGAGGCCCTGCTTCTCGGCGACCTTGCGCAGTGTCTCGGTCGCCTCCTCCCAGACCTCGTCGGAGCCGACGAACTTCTCCGGGTCCTTGGTGGAGAGCTCCAGGTAGAAGTCGGTGAGGCCGTAGTCGCGCAGCAGGTTCAGCACAAATGTCAGCGTCGAGTCGAGCTCGTCCGCCATCTGCTCCTTGGTGCAGTAGATGTGCGCGTCGTCCTGGGTGAAGCCGCGGGCCCGGGTCAGGCCGTGCACGACGCCCGACTTCTCGTACCGGTACACGGTCCCGAACTCGAAGAGGCGCAGCGGCAGTTCACGGTAGGACCGGCCGCGCGCGTCGAAGATCAGGTTGTGCATCGGGCAGTTCATGGGCTTGAGGTAGTAGTCCGTGCCCTCGTCGAGCTGCATGGGCGGGTACATGCCGTCGGCGTACCAGTCCAGGTGGCCCGAGGTCTCGAAGAGCTTCCCCTTGGTGGCGTGCGGGGTGTAGACGAACTCGTACCCCTCCTCCTCGTGCCGCTTGCGGGAGTAGTCCTCCATGACCCGGCGGACGACTCCGCCCTTGGGGTGGAAGACCGCGAGGCCGGAACCGATCTGGTCCGGGATGGAGAACAGGTCCAGCTCGTTGCCGAGCTTGCGGTGGTCGCGCTTCTCGGCCTCGGCGAGGAACTCCAGATGAGCCTTGAGCTCGTCCTTGGAGGGCCAGGCGGTGCCGTAGATGCGCTGCAGCATCGGGTTCTTCTCGCTGCCCCGCCAGTACGCGGCGGCGTTGCGCATCAGCTTGAACGCCGGGATGTTGCGGGTGGTGGGCAGGTGCGGACCGCGGCAGAGGTCCTTCCAGCACAGCTCGCCGGTCTTGGCGTCGAGGTTGTCGTAGATAGTCAGCTCGCCCGCGCCGACCTCGACGTCCGCGCCGTCGTCGGAGGACGCGGAACCCTTGAGCCCGATGAGCTCGAGCTTGTACGGCTCGTCGGCGAGCTCTGCGCGAGCGGCCTCGTCGGTGACGACGCGCCGCGAGAAGCGCTGGCCGCGCTTCTGGATCTCCTGCATCTTCTTCTCGATGACCTTGAGGTCATCGGGGTGGAAGGGCTTCTCGACATCGAAGTCGTAGTAGAAGCCGTCCTTGACCGGCGGACCGATGCCGAGCTTGGCCTCGGGGAAGAGCTCCTGCACGGCCTGTGCCATCACGTGCGCGGTGGAGTGGCGCAGGATGTTGAGGCCGTCCTCGGAGGAGATCTCGACGGGCTCGACCTCCTCGCCGTCCTTGATCTCGTATGCCAGGTCCTTCAGCTCACCGGCGATGCGCGCGGCGACGATGGTGCGCTCGCCGGCGAAGAGCTCGGCCGCCGTAGTGCCCGTCGTCACCACGCGTTCTTCCCGCTCGGAATCGCGTTGGATGATCACACGGACGTCTGACACCGGTCTCTCCTGCCTGAAGGGTGCGCCGCATTCGTATGGCGTGCGCGATACGAATCGTACCGAGCCGACGGGGTGCCTTGCGAAACGGTTTGCTCCCCTGCCTGCCTCTTCCCTTGACTGAGGGCAGGCCCCCAGACCCCGTACGCCCTGCGGGCGTGCCCTCAATCGCCGGACGGGCTGGATTCAGCCTCGCCGGCGATTGAGGCGCGGGGTCCGGGGCGGAGCCCCAGTTCCAGGGAAGGTGCCGCAGGCGGGCCGCACCCTCACTCCCCCTGACACGCCTCCTCGAAGTAGTCCAGATTCTCGTACAGCGACTTCATCAGGCGGTCCCGCTCGGACTCGTCCACCTGGACAGGGACCACGTTCGACGCGTCCGTCAGGCGTCGGAAGCCGCCGCGTCGCTCCAGCCGGCCCACGACCCGGATCGGCAGTCCGACCAGATGCGCATGGCCCGCCGTCCGGTACGACTCCTCGTCGAGCGCCACCCGTACGTGCGGTACCTCGGCCCCGGCCAGCACCCGCAGCCGTACCGTGCCCGCACCGCGCGGTCCCGAGCGCCGCATCCGGACCACCGTGCCCGTGATCCGTACCGGAACGGACGGCTCGTCCCGGAGATAGCGCGCGCCCGCCTCGCGCAGCGCGGGCAGGTCGCCGGGCGAGAACTCCACGGGGTCGTTGCGCGCCGCGCACCCCTGTGGCACGCCCGCCGCCGGCGACCACTCCAGCGCGATCCGCGCGCCCTCCGAGCCGCGCACCAGCGCGATCACGGCCTCCGTCAGCTCGCGGCTCACGCCCGCCTGCACGGCAGCGTCGAAGGCTTCCATTCCTCCGGTCGCCCGCTGGTAGTCGGCGGCCTCCCGGGCCGCGTGCAGCGCGTGATAGAGCCGGACCATGACCGCACGGCCGTCGTCCACCGGCACGAACGCGGTGAGGCTGCGCCCGCCCTGCGCGGGACCCACCAGTACCCCTTCCAGCGAGGCCTGTGCCTGCCGCCGGTGCCGCGCGCCGTAGTAGCCCGCCCGTTCACGGGCCGCAAGCGCACCGGCCATCAGTATCTGCCGGGCGGCCGCCCGCAGTTGCTCCTGTACGGTCCACGAAGCCGCGCCCGACGGCCCCTGCGGCACGTCCCGCCACCACCGGATCTCGTCGCTGGGTACGGTCAGCCCGACGAGCACCTCACGGGCCGAGGGTGCCGCACTGCGAGCCAGCGCGGTGAGCGCCTCGCCCAGCAGGTCCTCGCAGTCGGGGAAGGACCTGCTCTCCGGTACGAGCAGACTCGTGCCGCCCGCACCGGGCCCCGGCGGCGTCCAGCGTGCATAGCGCCCCGCCGCTCCCCCGCGCCGCCGCCAGCCGTGCCGGTCGAGCAGTGCGCCGAGGACGACAGGGTCGACCTGGGCGGGGTCCGGCTCCCCGCTCCCGTACCAAGGTCCCGGCACATCGCCCGTCAGGTGGGGCCGTATCGACTCCTGCATCAGGGTCTCCCTCCCGCCCCGACCCTCGTCATGATCTCGCAGAGCGCCCGGTCGTCGAAGATCCGTGAGGTCGGGATCCGCACGGTGGTCCTGCGCCTGCCCGTCACCGGGTGGCCGGCCAGATTGGTCCAGTAGCAGCAGTGCCGCAGATCGAGCCGGTCGTGACTGGCGCGCAGCCACTCGCCCTGGGTCCGGGGGACGAGCATCACGACAAGGATCTTGTGCACCGAGACGGGGGTGCGGGCCAGTTTCACCAGGTGGTCGTTGTCGAGCGTGAACGAGAACGCCGCACCGGGTGGGTGCGGGGGGATCTGGTACGTGCACTTGAGCTGCACTTTGATGGTCACCTCGTCGTCGACCGTGTGTCCGGCGGAGCTGTGACTGACGTGCCAGTCGATGCCGTTGTCCGGAAACGGCTGCGAGAGCGAGCAGCCGGCCGCGGCGGCGACCGCGTGCAGATAGCCCACCTGGAGAGTCTCCATGCAGGCGGTGGTGGCGAGTCCGCCGCGCAGCGGTGCGATCCGCTCGGGCAGCAGCCCGCCCGGTTCGGGCTGCGCGAGCGCCATGGCTCTTCGTGCCTTCCGGGCTGTACCGATCAGTGTCCCCACGACGGGGCGTCAATTTCCGTACCCCTCATCTGTGTTGTCACCGCCCTGCGTACAGCGCAAACAGCCCGGGTATCACCGATTCGGGCAGGGGGATCACGCCATCTGCCGGGCATGTGCGAGGAGTTCAGCGATGACGCACTGGTATGACGGCCCCCTGGCCGCATTTGACACCGAGACCACCGGAGTTGACGTCGAGGAGGACCGCATCGTTTCGGCTGCGGTCGTCGTCCAGGACATGGCGGGCGGCCGGCCGCGCGTCATGCGCTGGCTGGTCAATCCGGGGGTGCCCGTGCCGCCGGGCGCCACCGAGGTGCACGGGCTCACCGACGACCACCTGCAGCGCAACGGCCGCTGGCCGGCACCTGCGATGGAGGAGATAGCCAGGGCGCTGGCCGAGCAGTGCGCCGCGGCCCGCCCGCTCGTCGTGATGAACGCGCCGTTCGACCTGACCATCCTCGACCGGGAACTGCGCCGCCACCGCGCCGCGTCGCTGGGCCGCTATCTGGAGAACGTGCCGCTGTGCGTGCTGGACCCGCGAGTCCTCGACAAGCATCTTGACCGCTACCGCAAGGGCCGCCGCACCCTCACCGATCTGTGCGCGCAGTACGAGGTGGTGCTGGACGACGCCCATGATGCGGCCGCGGACGCGATGGCCGCGCTCGACGTCGTACGGGCGGTGGGGCGACGTTTCGCCTCGCGGATGGAGCGGCTGTCACCGTCGGAGCTGCACGCGCTCCAGGCTGTGTGGCACGCGGCGCAGGCGCGCGGTCTGCAGGCGTGGTTCGCCCGCAGCGGTGCTCCGGAGCCGGTGGACCCGCACTGGCCGCTGCGACCGGATCTCGCCGCCGCGGCCTGACTCCGGGTGGCGCCCCGCTCGGGGGCGCCACCCGAAGGCACGTCGGGCGGCGGCTGTCGGTCAGGCGTCCGTCAGCCGGTGAATCCCGCGGTGATGGAAGTGAACTGCCAGTTGCTCTGGCTGATGCCGGAGCAGTTGCTGACCACACCGCCGCCGGGGCAGGGCCGGTCACGGTTGACCGACCAGAACGCGAGGCGGGCGATGTGGTGCGAGTTGGACCAGTCCTTGATCTGCGTCCAGGTCGCCGGGCTGGTCTGCTCCTGCTGGTCGCTGAGGCCGTTCATGCCCGAGATGCCGATATGGGCGTAGGCGGTGGCGTCCGACCAGCCGAAGGTGCTCATCAGCTTGGTCTTCAGCCCTTCGGTGGCGTTGACGGTGTTGCCGTACATGTCGGCGCCGCCGCCGAAGTCGAACGGCATGATGGTGAAGACGTCGATGTCCGCCTGGAGTGCGTTGGCGCGCTCGATGAGGCGGCTGCCCCACCAGGTCGGCCCAGTGGTGGACGTACCGAAGGTGAGGATCGTCCTCAGGCCGGGGTTGTTCTGCTTGACGATCTTCAGGGCGCCCAGAATCCGGTCCTGGACGACCTCGTTCTCGAACTCGTCGCTGTTCTCGATGTCGACGTCGATCGCCTTCAGTCCGTATGCGCTGATCACCTTCTGATAGGCGCCGGCCAGTGCCTCAGGGCTGGAACAGTTCGGGCCGAGCTTGTTGCCCGACCAGCCGCCGATGGACGGGACGATGTCACCACCCGCGCCACGGATCGCGTTGATGGTGGACTGGTCGGCGCCGCCGGCGAGCGGACGCGTGCCGTCCCAGGCGGGGTTGCAGCCGCCGGAGGAGAGGATGAAGGCCATGGTGAACCACTTGATGCCGGTGGCGCTCATCACAGAGGTGGCGCTCGGCGGATCGCCCCAGCCCAGGTAGAGGTACGGGGCTGCCTGCTTGAAGCCGCCACCGCCGCCACCGCCGGCGTCGGTCGTCACGCTGACGGCGGTCGAGGCCGCCGAGAGGTTGCCGGCCGCGTCACGGGCGCGGACCGTGAAGCTGTACGAGGTGCTCGCAGCCAGACCGCTGACCGTGGCACTGGTGCCGGTCACCGTGAGCGCCCTCGTCGGGCCCTGGTAGACGTCGTAACCCGTGACTCCGACATTGTCGGACGACGCGTTCCAGGCCAGCGAGACACTGGAGGACGTCTTCGCGGTGGAGCGCAGATTCGTGGGCGTCGTGGGTGCCTGGGTGTCGCCGCCGCCTCCGCCGCCGGGGCCGTCGAGGCTGATGTCGTCGGCGTAGTAAGTGCCCTGTGCGTACCAGCCGTTGAGGTAGATCTCCGCGCTGGTCTGCGAGGCACCGGTGGTGAAGGACACGGTGAGCTGGGTGTATCCGGTCGCGGACGGGATCCAGGTGGAGGCGCCGCCGGTCACACCGAGGTACACGTAGTTGCCGCGCACCCAGCCGGAGAGCGTGTAGGCGGTGTTGGGCTGCACCGGGACAGTCTGGGTGCACTTGGCGTTGTCGCTGCTGCTCGCGGCGCCGGCCAGCGCCTTCGTACCACTGTGTACGGGGCTGCTCACCACCGAGCCGAGTCCGCCGGTGCAGGACCAGCCGGAGAGGGAGCCGGTTTCGAAGCCGGGATTGGAGAGCAGGTTGGCTGCCTGGGCCGTGCCGGGCACGGCGAGCGAGGCTGCCGCGGCGAGCAGCGCCGCGCCGAGGCCGGCCAGTAGTCGATTTCGGATACGCACGTGACCTCCCAGTGAGGGGCGGGTGCGGGTCGACGGACCTGACGCGGCGCCACGATTGGTCTGGACCTGCGAGGCGCATTGAAGCGAAATGCCGTGGTCCCGTCAAGGGGTGCGGCGGAACAACTTCCTCCGCGCGCCCTTGAGTTGGAACTGACGTCTCACCGCGGAAGCCGTGCACGGGCGACCTTGACCCTGGCCTTGTCCCTGTTGTTGCTGCCCTTGGCCTTGCGGGACAGACGGCGCTGTTCCCGCTTGAGCACCTCTCAGAATCGCTGCACCGGGCCGAAGCCCTGCGCGCTGCACGACGGCTCCAGTAGCACCGGCGAACACCGGCGCCCGAAAAACGTCGAGGCCGGTCCGTCGACTGACGGACCGGCCTCTCCCGGTGGGCGATACTGGGTTCGAACCAGTGACCTCTTCGGTGTGAACGAAGCGCTCTCCCACTGAGCTAATCGCCCGGGAACGCACTGAACCATACAGGCCCCTGCGGGCTTCCTTCAAACCCTGCCGAGGTATGCGGCCAGCCCACGCCGCCCGCCGCGCATCATCGCCGCGTGGTTGGCGAGGAAGACCGGCCGGCACGGCAGCGCCAGCCGCCTCATCAGCGGCTTGCGCACCTCCACCTCCTGCTCGTACACGGCCCGGGAGCCGGCGTCGCGCTCCGTCAGCGTCCACCGCGCCCACCCCTCCAGGTCCCCCTCCATGCCCACTTCGAGCAACCCCGCGGTCGGGTCGCGCCGCTGTGTGCGAGCGGTGACGAGCAGGTCGTACGGGAGGAAGGAGCGGAAGCGCGCGGTGCCGGTGTCCTCGTCGAGCCGGGTCACCTCGCGGACCTGCGGCCACCACAAGGGGTACTCGCCGACCCGCTCGAGGACCGTGTACACGGCACCCGGTCCGGCAGGCAGATCCCAGACGCTGCGGAAGCGGTAGTGACACCAGTTCATGGTGCAAGTCTGCGCCTGCCGGGGCGTACTCACGTGCGATCTGAGTATCCGCACCCATGTCCTGTCATGTGGCGGGGGCCACACTCCAGACCATGGAGAACGTTCCGCCACCCGCCGAGGAACTGACGATCCTCGAGCGCGAGCTGGTCCGACTGGACGCTCGCCGGGCCCAGTTGCTGGCTCGCAGAGCCTGGCTCCTCGCTGCGCTCCGGCCGCCCGTCACGCCTGCCGTAGCGGCCACGCGGCCCCCTGCCGCGCGGCCTTCCGTCGCGCAGCCCTTTCTCGCGCCGCCGCCCGACGCCTCTCCGCCGAGTGTGCAGAATCTGCTGCTCACCCTCGGCGGCATTCTGCTGACCATCGCCGCAATCGCATTCACACTGGTCAGCTGGGGTGACTTGGGTATCGGCGGACGCTCGGCGGTGCTCGGCGCGGTGACGGTCGCGGCGCTCGCGGCGCCGGTCGCGCTGCTGCCCAGGCGGCTCGCCTCGACCGCCGAGTCGGTGGCCGCGCTCGGCCTGGTGCTGATGGTGCTCGACGCCTACGCGCTGCACCAGGTGGCGCTGGCCGGGACCGACGGCCTCGGCTATGCGGCCTTCGCATCGGCCTCGCTCGCCGCGCTCTGGACGGTGTACGGGCTGTCGCTGGACCGGCTGCGGATTCCGCTGCCGGTCGCCGTAGTGACCGCGCAACTCCCGCTTCCGCTCTGGGCGCTGACAGCCACCGCGGGCACGCCGCCGATGGAGTGGGCGCTGCTGACGACCGCGGCGCTCGAT
Source organism: Streptomyces sp. NPDC048479 (assembly GCF_040651435.1). Lineage (NCBI taxonomy): Bacteria > Bacillati > Actinomycetota > Actinomycetes > Kitasatosporales > Streptomycetaceae > Streptomyces > Streptomyces sp. NPDC048479. The sequence continues at coordinate 221,881 of NZ_JBEZKA010000005.1, read as the reverse complement.
GTCGCGGTCGCGGTGTGGGCGAAGCCGGCCGGTCTGCGAGCCATCGCCGCCACCGGTGCCGCGACGACGGGCGGCTGGGCGCTGCTGATCGGCGGCTGGCAGTCGGTATCGGCGGAGGCGCCGCTCGACGCGGCCGCGCCTGCCGCGCTGCTGCTCACAGCTGCCGCCGTGGCGGTGTTCGCGGCCTGGCGCGCCTCTTCGGCCGCGGTTCCCGCCTCCGCGGTGGCGGGTCTCGCGGTGATCGCGGCCGCCGGCGGCGTGGTGCGCGCCGCGGTGCCGGAGGGGTGGTCGGTACTGGGCTATCTGCTGTGTGCGGTCGCTCTGTTGGGAGTCGTACGGGCGGGCGGGCCGAAGAGGATGGCACCGGGCCTGACGGGTGCGGCCGGCGCGGCGCACGCCTTGGCGGCCCTCTCGACGCTGCCGCTGGTCGCGCTCACTCTGGCGGGCCCGCTGTCGGGCCTCGGCGACATCTGGTCGGGCACCCCGACGGACGCGCGCGGGGCGCTGGGCGTCGGGCTTCCGGAGCCGGGGCTGACCGCGGCACCGGTGGTGCTGCTGGTCGTGGCAGCGGTCCTCGCGACGGCGTCCCGCTGGTTGCCGTCGACGACAACTGCGTACACCTCACCGGCAGTCGGCGACCCGAAGGGAACGACGCACCAGTCCGGCCCGGCAGGCGCCGGCCCGCACCCCGCGGGCACTCCTGCTCCGGCCACCGGCGCCACGGGCACCGAGCCGCGCCCGGCGAACGCGCCCGCCACGGAAGGCCGTCCCGCCCGGGCGACCGGCACCACGCACCCTGCCGACCGGGCCGGCAGCACCCTGCGCCCGGGGGACTCACCCACCGCGGAAGACCATCCCGGCCGAACAACCGGCACCACCCCGTCCTCCTCCGGGCCGGCAGCCACCCACCCGGGCGCGCCCCCGAACCCCTCCGGCCCGCCCGCAGGAGCCTCCTGGCCCGGCCGGCCCCCGGCCTCCGGCGCGTGGGGAGCCGCCCCTGCGGCCCCACGGCCCGATCGGCGTGCCGCAGCCGTCGGCGCGGCTCTCGCGCTCACGTGGGCAGGTCTGTTCGTCGTGCCGCCCGCGCTGGATCTGTCCCACCCGGCCACCGTGGCGCTCCACCTGGTCCTCAGCGTGGCCGCGCTGGTGCTGGCCGTGCGCCCCGGCCGGATCGCCAGGCACGCCCCGGCCGGCCCCGTCGTCGCCCTCGCCTGCGGCCTCACGGGTGCTGTGAGCGTCGCCCTGTTGTCCCTGGCCACCCGCCCCGCCACCTTCGCGGTGCTGGGCACACTGGTCGCGGCTCTCGCGGCCGCGGCCGGGGTCCGGGCACCTCGCGCCGCGCAGGCGGTACTCGCCTGCGCCGCCACCGCTTTCGCCACCGCCTTCGTGGGCGCCGTCGCCGCTGCCGCCGAACTCCCGCCCCACCGGGCCGCGTTGACACTCCTCGTCGTCCCCGCCGCCGTGGCGCTCATCGCCGCCCGGCTGGGCCGCCACCCCGTCACCCTCCCCATGGAGCTCACCGGCGCCGCGGCCGGACTGCTCGCGGTCGTCCTCGCCACGGAGCACCGGCCGACCTTCTCCCTGGTGCTCGCGCTCTGCGGCGTGATCGCCGCGGGCACCGCGGTACGTGCCGAGCGCCGGCCCGCCGCCGGCTATCTCGCGGCGGTGCTGTTCGTGCTGGCCACCTGGGCGAGGCTGGCCGCCTCGGACGTCGCGTCGACCGAGGCCTACACCCTTCCCGTGACCGTCTCCGCGCTCGTCGTGGGCGTACTCCGCCGTCGCCGCGACCGGGAGGCGTCGTCCTGGACGGCGTACGGTCCCGGTCTCGCCGCGACGCTGCTGCCGAGCCTCTTCGCGGCCTGGGGCGACGGGCACTGGCTGCGTCCGCTGCTGCTGGGCCTCGCGGCCCTGGCCCTGACGCTCACCGGTGCCCGGCTGGGCCTGCAGGCGTTGCTGGTGCTCGGAGGCACGGTGCTCGCGCTGGACGCCCTGCACGAGCTCGCGCCGTACGTCGTCCAGGTCGTCGGCGCGCTCCCCCGCTGGCTGCCACCCGCGCTCGCCGGTCTGCTGCTCCTCGCGGTGGGCGCGACCTACGAGCAGCGGTTGCGGGACGCGCGCAAGCTCCGCGACACCCTCGGCCGGATGCGCTGAGCGGCGGCGGAGACGGAGAAACGCCGAAGGCCCCGGAGACTTCAAGTCTCCGGGGCCTTCGGTCCGGGTGGGCGATACTGGGTTCGAACCAGTGACCTCTTCGGTGTGAACGAAGCGCTCTCCCACTGAGCTAATCGCCCGGGCACTGCGCAAACATTACCCCATGTCAGCGAGTTCCCCTGACCAGTTTCGGGTCACTCCTCGATCTTCCACGGCATGACGATCCCGAACTTCCAGACGTAGATTCCGACCAGCACGGCGATGATCACCAGACCGATCGTGGTGAGGATGATGTTCCGTCGGCGCACCCTCGGATCGAGCGCCCGCTGAGCCGCCTCGGTGACTTTGCGCTTGGTCCAGCGCAGCACGAGCTGCGCCCAGACGAACTCGGTCGCCCAGATCGCCATACCGCCGAAGATCACCAGCCAGCCGGGGCCCGGCAGCGGCAGCATCACGATGCCCGCGCCGACCACCGCGAGGCCGATCACGAAGACACCGACCTGCCAGCTCAGGTGCAGCGTCCTCGACCTCTTGATGAAGTGGGGCGCCTTCGAACCGAGGACCGGCCCTGCATCCACCTTCTCCGTCACGTCCCCCGTCGCGGGGGTCGGACCCGTCGCTGCGACGGACTCTTCCCGCTCGTCACTCTCCGCATTCATGGGGCCCAACCTACCGGATTGAACCTCGTCACCGGAATGGCCCTATAACACAAAGTGACGCACCGCTGCAGGAACGGCATGAGGGATCACAAAACGGTCAGAGGGGTTTACAACGGCACCGTAGGTGGCATGTCGATTTCGCCGACGTGCGAATCCCCGAGCGCACACTGAGCGAAAGGCCCTGGCGCTTATGAACACCACGGTCAGCTGCGAGCTGCACCTGCGCCTCGTTGTATCGAGCGAGTCTTCACTGCCTGTACCCGCGGGCCTGCGGTATGACACGGCCGATCCCTATGCCGTGCACGCCACCTTCCACACCGGAGCCGAAGAGACGGTCGAATGGGTGTTCGCCCGCGATCTTCTCGCCGAGGGCCTGCACCGGCCCACCGGCACGGGTGACGTCAGAGTCTGGCCGTCGCGCAGTCATGGCCAGGGCGTCGTCTGCATCGCGTTGAGCTCCCCGGAGGGCGAAGCCCTGCTCGAGGCCCCGGCGCGGGCCCTGGAGTCGTTCCTGAAGCGGACCGACGCCGCGGTGCCACCGGGCACCGAGCATCGTCACTTCGATCTCGACACGGAGCTCTCGCACATCCTGGCCGAAAGCTGAGCCAGGCCGAGAGCTGCACGGCGCCGTCCTACTCGGGGAGACGGCGTCGCGCGGACAGCCACATACGGCGCACACCGGCGCCGTCACCGCGGATTCCCACGTGGTGACGGCGCCGGTGCGCTCTCCGCACCAACCGCTAGAGTCAGCGCAATTCGGCGGGCACCGGCCCGCAGCACCTCAGGGAGCGAATCGTGCTGATCCCCCACGACACCCGGATCGCCCTCGACACCGTCGTCGATCTGGTGAACACCGCATCGGACGGCGAGCAGGACGACGGGCTCGCGGACGTCGCGGCGCTGTACGACTTCGTGCGGAACCACAGCGTCAGCGACGTGGGCGATCTCGGCCAGCGGGACCTGAAGGCCGTACGGAAGGTACGGGCGCAGTTCGCGGAGATCTTCGCGGCGCCCGACAGTCGTAGCGCAGCCGAACTGGTCAATGAGCTGGTGGCGGCCGCGGGGACCACCCCGCAGCTCACCGACCACGACGGCTACGACTGGCATGTCCACTACTTCGCGCCGGGCGCCTCGGTCGCCGACCATCTCGCGGCGGACTGTGGGATGGCGCTGGCCTTCATCGTCGTGGCGGGCGAGCAGGAGCGGCTGAGGCGCTGCGAGGCGCCCGACTGCGGGCGCGCCTTCGTCGATCTTTCCCGCAATCGCTCGCGTCGCTACTGCGACAGCCGCACCTGCGGCAACCGCCTGCATGTCGCCGCGTACCGCGCGCGCCGCAAGGAAGCGGCCGGCTGAGCCTCACAGCAGAAACAGATCGTGTACCGCGGCCATGAGCAGCAGGAAGCCGATCACCGCGAGGAAGATCATCAGGGGCGGCTGGGAGAGTGCGAAGAGGCAGCCACGCGGCTCTTCGGTCGGTGCGGGGGCCTCGCCCCGGGAGGTATCGAGCATCTCGGGGTGATGATCGCGCAGAGCGGGCTGCCATGATCGACCAACACGCCCCGCGACTGCGGGAGTTCATCAGATGCGTACTTCCGGCCATGGCCGTATACGTCAGATGCCGTGCTTCTTCAGGATCGCCTCGATATCGCTGAAATCCTCGCCGGAACCGGCGGCCTTCGGCTTCGCCTTGGGCTGGGCCACCGGACGGCTGCCCGTCCCGAGCGTGGGCGCGGACGCCGCGGGGGCGACAGCTTCCTGCCGTGCCGCCCTGGCGGCGGCCTTGCGTTCCTCGCGGGTCCCGCCGCCGCGCCGCTCGACGGCCCGGGTGGTCATGAGGAGCAGCCAGGCGCCGCCGAGCAGACCGAAGCCGAGCCACGCCGACGGGCTGAAGGCGGTGTCGACGGCCCATGCGACCACGCCGGTCAGCGCCAGACCCACGGGGATCAGGGAGTAGGCAGCTATCCGGGTCGCCGCGAGGAAACGCTTGCGGTACGCCGTAACGGCGGCGATGCCCAGGCCCGCCGCGGACACCGCAGAACAAATGGTCTCGGCAAGCATCCGGTCCTCCAGGCTTCGGCGGGCATGTGCGGGTACGTCCCTACCCATCGTGCACCGTCGGGTGGTGTCCGGGCCACGGCCGGGAACGAGCTCAGGGAGATCTCCGGGACGCCCTCCTCCCCAGGTCCCGGTTGGGGCAGCGACGAACGGGCTGGGAGACTGGTCCCATGAGCGATTCCACCACCGCCCGCCCCGTCGTGCTCGACGTCTGGTGCGAGCTCCAGTGCCCCGACTGCCGCAGCGCCCTGGTGGACCTGCGGGCCCTGCGCGAGCGCTACGGCGACCGGCTCGAGCTGCGGCTGCGCCACTTCCCGCTCGAGAAGCACAAACACGCCTTCGCCGCCGCCCAGGCCGCGGAGGAGGCGGCCGAGCAGGGTACGACCTGGCCGTATGTCGAGGCAGTGCTGGAGCGCACCGATCAGCTCGCGGCGAACGGCGAGCCCTTCCTGCTGGAGGTGGCGCGCGAACTGGGCCTGGACGCCGATGAGTTCGACACGGCACTGATCGACGGCCGGCACATCCTCACCGTCGATGCCGACCAGGCCGAGGGCAAGGCGATCGGTGTGACGGGCACTCCGACGTATGTCATCGACGGCGAGCGTCTCGACGGCGGCAAGAACCAGGAGGGGCTGCGGGCACGCATCGAGGAGATCACCGACCGGCTGCTCACCGGCTCCGGGTCCAACTCCTAGAGCAGCGGCTTGAAGAGGTTGACGGCGGTCGTTTCGTAGCCGAGCGACTCGTAGAGGCTGATCGCCGGGGTGTTGCCGGCGAAGACATGCAGTGCGAGCAGGCGCATCCCGGCGTCGAGCGAGACGCGCTCGGCGAGCAGCATCAGGGAGCGCCCGTGGCCCTGTCCCCGATGTCCGTCGACGACTTGGACGTCGTACACGAACGACGCCTGCTCGCCGAGGCGCGCCTCGCGCCGCCCGACGAAGAGGTGGCCCACGATCACGCCGTCATGAACCAGGAGACTGAGCGAGGTCCCCGGGGTAGCGAGACCGTCGGGTAGGCTCTCGCGGTGGTCGGCCTCGGACTTCGCATGCGCCTCCTCGGCCGGCAGGCCGCGGTCGATCCAGCTCTGTGCGTAGCTCTCGACGGCCTGAGCCCGCCACTCCGCGAACTCAGCCTCGCTCATCGGACGGCCTTCGACGTGCGCGGGCAGAGCGGGCGGCTCCGCGGGAAGCACCTTGCGCATACTGCGGCTGCGTTCGGTGTAGCCGAGTGCGCTCGTCAGGCGCCGCGCGGCGGTGGCGTCGGGCGGTACGGATGTCAGTACCTGGGTGCACCCCCAGCCGCGCAGCACCTCTTCGGCGGCGAGGGCGGCGACGGTCCCGCGTCCGCGCCGCCGGTCCGCCTCGTCGATCCGCAGCGAGCGTATGGCGCCGGCCTTGGAGCTGAGCGCCGGGAAGGTGGCGATCTCGGTCCTGCCGACGGGACGGCCGTTCACGCAGACCTCGTACGCGCGTGACTTCGCGCCGTCGGCCTCGTGCTGAATCGGCCCGGTCGGCCGCAGGGTGGTGGTCATCAGGGGTGTTCTACCCGCCTGCGAGGCCACCCGTCACGAGGTTTTACGGAGCCTTCGGATCCGGGTCGGCGGCCGAGCGCTCCTCGAAGATCCGCATGGCCTTGGCGGTCACCGGTCCCGGCGCTTCCGCGATCCGGCGTCCGTCGATTCCGTGGACCGCCTGAACGTCGCGGAGAGTGGAGGTCAGGAAGATCTCCTCGGCCCGGTCCAGTACGTCGAAGGGCAGGTCGGCCTCCTTGGCTCCCGCCCACTCGGCGGTCAGTGCGCGGGTGATGCCCGCGAGGCAGCCGGAGGAGACGCGCGGGGTGAGCAGCTCGCCGTCGACCACGACGAAGACATTGGAGCCGGTGCCCTCGCAGAGCTGTCCGACGGTATTGGCGAAGAGCGCCTCGGACGCGCCCTGCTCGCTCGCCCTGGCGAGGGCGACGACATTCTCCCCGTACGACGTCGTCTTCAGGCCGGTCAGAGCCCCGCGCTCATTGCGGGTCCAGGGGACGGTGATCACCGCGGTGGTGTCGGGGCGGCGCTTGGTCTCGCCGAGCGCGACGACGAGGGTCGGTCCTGCCGTGCCCCGGTCGGAGCCGAGCGGCGAGACTCCGCCGGTGTATGTGATGCGCAGCCGGCCGAGCTCCATCGGATTGGCTTCCAGCACGGCGGAGCAGGCGCGGCGGACCTCGTCGTGGTCCGGCTCCGGCAGGCCGAGGCCGCGGGCCGAGCGGGTCATCCGGTCGAGGTGGAGGGTGAGCGCGAAGGGCTTCCCATGGACAGTCTTGACGGTCTCGAATATGCCGTCACCGACGGTCAGCCCGTGGTCGAACACGGACACCCGGGCGTCCTCGGCATCCGTGAGTCCGCCGTTGACCCAAAGCTTCATCGAGCTGTCCTTCCGCTTGCCTCGTACACCCCGGACGCTACCCTGAGCAGCCGGGAGGCCTTCAGCTCGGTCTCCTCCCACTCGCGCTCGGGGTCGGATCCCCAGGTGATACCGGCACCGGTGCCGAAGCGGAGGACCGGTCCCGCGAGGTCGTGACGGTCGATCCAGAAGGTACGTATGCCGACGGCGAGCTCGCCCGTTCCGCGGTCGGCGTCGACCCAGCCGATACCTCCACAGTACGGGCCGCGGGCCGCTGTCTCCAGCGCCTCGATGATCTTCAGCGCACTGGACTTGGGCGCCCCGGTCACCGAGCCAGGCGGGAAGGTTGCCGTCAGCAGTTCCTGCCAGCCCGCCTTGGGGGTCAGCTCGCCGCGCACGGTGGAGACGAGATGGACGAGCCCGGGGTGCGGCTCGACCACGCACAGTGCAGGGACGGTCACGGTGCCCGTGGCACAGACCCGCCCCAGGTCGTTGCGGACCAGGTCCACGATCATCACGTTCTCCGCGTGGTCCTTCTCCAGCAGGTCCGCGGCGGTGCGGCCGGTGCCCTTGATCGGCCCGGACTCGACGGTGCGCCCGTCGCGCCGCAGATACAGCTCGGGCGAGGCGGTGGCGATCTCCACGCCGTGCTCGGGCAGCCGGATCGTCCCTGCGTACGGGGCGGGATTGCCGCGCGCCAGGAGTGCGGTGAGGGCGTCGACGTCGGCGGCGGCCGGGTCGGGCAGCGGCGCGGACAGGACGCGGCACAGGTTCGCCTGGTAGACCTCGCCGGCCGCGATGTGCTCGCGGATGCGGCGTACGCCGGCGGCGTAGGCGGCCCGGTCCAGCGAGGACGTCCAGTCGCCGGCGGCCGGGCCGCGCCACTGCCCCGGCACGGGCTCCGGCACCGGCTCCGTACGCACATCGCCGAAGCGGGCGCAGGTCAGACGGCCCTCGAAGTCCGCGGCAACGGCCCAGAAGCCGGCCGAGTCGAGGGCTTCGGGGTCGCTGGTGACATCCCGCAGGTCTGAAGCGACGAGGGAGCCGAAGCGGGCCAAAGGAGCAAGGTCGTGCACGTCTGTGAGTCTAGGGTGGACACTGATGACCTGCTGCGGCGTGACCACACCTCAGCACGCTGCGGAAACGCGTTTTTGTGCTGGCTCAGGAATCCGCTAGAGTTCAACACGTCGCCGGGACGCGCAGGTGAACCGGAACCGACAAGCGGACGTGGCTCAGTTGGTAGAGCATCACCTTGCCAAGGTGAGGGTCGCGAGTTCGAATCTCGTCGTCCGCTCGAAGGGGGATCTTCCCGAACCCCTGCACTCCGGGTGGAGTGGCCGAGAGGCGAGGCAACGGCCTGCAAAGCCGTCTACACGGGTTCAAATCCCGTCTCCACCTCCAAGGACGATTAGCTCAGCGGGAGAGCGCTTCCCTGACACGGAAGAGGTCACTGGTTCAATCCCAGTATCGTCCACTGGATCCGTATGGATTCTTCGCGCGATTAGCTCAGCGGGAGAGCGCTTCCCTGACACGGAAGAGGTCACTGGTTCAATCCCAGTATCGCGCACGCAGTACCACGCAAGATCGTCCCGCGCGATTAGCTCAGCGGGAGAGCGCTTCCCTGACACGGAAGAGGTCACTGGTTCAATCCCAGTATCGCGCACCAGCCAGAACCCCCGGCCGTCTCGACGGCCGGGGGTTCTGTCGTTGCGCTGCGGGCCTGTCAGCCTGTGACGACGGGCCTCCCACCCGGTGAAGAGCCGAGTGGCCTTCCGTGATCATGCGGGCCCGGCGATCCGGACTCCGGGCCCGCAGCAGGTTCAGGAGCCGCTCAGGAGGAGAAGAGCATCCGGCCGAAGCTCTTCTGGCGGTAGTGCCCGCCATGGTGTCCGCCGTGGTGCGGCGCGCCCCAGGCGGGGGCAGGTGCGGCCGGGTAGGCCTGCGGGGCCGGCGGCGGGGGCGGGGCCTGCTGCGTCCACTGCGACTCGAGGCGGGTCAGGGACTCCAGCTCGCCGTAGTCCAGAAATATCCCCCGGCAGCCGCTGCACTGCTCGATCTGGACGCCATTGCGGTTGTACGTATGCATCGCTGCATGGCACTTGGGACACTGCATGGTCTGCTCAGCTCCTCGCCGTTCGGTCGGCATCGCCGGGATGAATGCCCGGTGATGAGGAGTTCAGACTACGACGGAGACTCGAACTCCAACTCGGGCGGGAGAGCCGCAATTCGGGCACAGGCGTCGATCATGGTCTGCTCGACCTCGTCCAGGTCGCGGTGCTCGGCTGCGGATTTCGCGAGGGCCAGGGCGGCGGTCTGGACGGTCAGGGCGCGGGCCGGCACGTCGAGTTGGGGCCAGGGGTCGCCGTCGCCGGTGACGGCCGGGCCGTGTGCCGCCGTGTAGGCGCCGAGGAATCGCTGCCAGATCTCCGGGGGGAGCAGTCCCGCCGCGTACCAGGCGGCGGGACGGGCCAGGTCCCAGGCCGGATCGCCCAAGCCCAGATCGTCGACGTCGATCAGCAGCCAGGGGCCGGCCGGGGCGGGGTGGCGTACGAGCTGGCCGAGGTGGAGGTCGCCGTGGCAGAGGGTGCCGGTCCGGGGCGAGGGAGCCTCGTTGCGGGCCCAGGCGGGGAGCCGGTCCCAGGCACGCTGGACGGTGGCGGCCGCCGGATGATGCGCGGCCGCCGTCCGCATCCGCGCATGGGCCAGGGCGGCCTTGGCGGGGCCGCGCATGGGTGGGAGGGGCGCGGGGAGTACGGCGGGCTCGATGGAGTGCAGCCGGGCGAGGAGGGCCGCTGCGTCCTCCCAGGGCGCGGCGTCGGGGTCCGCGGGATCGACGGGGACGCCGTAGGGCCAGGCGGTGACGGGCCTGCCGCGTACGTCCCGCACGTGGAGCGGGAGCGGGGGCAGCAGGATGCCGGCGAGGCGCGGGTGGGCCGCGACGGCGAGCCGGACGCGGTGTCCGTCCAGCTCGGTGCCGGGCGCGTGGGCCTTGGCGACGGCGTCCCCGTGCCGTACGACGGCGCCGTCGGCCCGGTCGGCGAGGACGGACTCGTCCCGCCCGCAGGCCCGGCACGCCTGCCGCGGCGCGGGCAGATGCGCGGCGTCACGTGCGACGTCGGCGAGCGTGCGTACGACGGATGCAGTCACGGTCTCCCCCGGATGCGGTGCGGTCTGGCGGGAGCCTACGCGGAACCGGGAGTCTGTCGCTGAAGTGCCGATGGAGGTAGGGGGCTCCCGGCCTGAGCCCGGGCAGCGCGATGGCCGGTCAGCTCCCCAGCTGACCGGCCAAACGCTGCCGTCCGCCGCACCCCCGTCCCCACGGGGTTGTTGGCCGGATGTCCCCGACCCGGACCGCTCTTCCGGGTCCGGGGCGCCGCTCAGCGCCCCAGCATCACGCCCACGGACGACGCTTGTGTGACCACCGCATCCCAGCCGCCGAAGACGACCACCAGCAGTGCCGCCAGAGGAAGAACCATGGCCGTCGCCACCAGCGGGTGGCGCGTACCGGACGGGCGGCCGCCGAACGCGGCGAAAGCCTTGCGTCCCTGCATGCGGATCATCGTCCGCGAAGCCGTGTCCGCCATGGTCCCTCTCCTGTCGTATGTGGCAGCGGCGGGTGTCTGACCTCGGGGGACGAGTGCTGCACCCGCCGCTTGACTTCAACATTAGGGAAGCGACATGGCCCGGGCGTCATGCCCGCGTACCGATTGACGGGCCTCCCGGAGGATGAGCCACCACCCGGCGACGTACTCCCCAGGGTGGAGACGCGGCCCTAGGACTTGGGGTCTTCCCGGAGGGGTCGCTCCGAGACGTCCTCCCGAGGCACCGGCTGCTCGACCAGAGCCAGCACCCGGGTGGCCATGAAGCGGGCCGTCCGCACCACCGATCCACTGCGGGTGACTTCGCTCACTTCGACCACCCCTCTGCGCACCGCCGTCTCGACCCGGCGGCCCGCCCGGCTTGCCACCACTTCGTACGTACGAGTCGTGTCACCCGCGTCCACGACTACCTCCACGCGGTCACCCTTCATCGATCCAATCCCCCTTCTGCGACGGACCTTTGAGATATCGCACGGGTCAGGGGCGGTGTATCCGCAGGCCCCTGACCACTCTTCAAGTTTCCCACCCGGCACTGACAATCGATCGGGCCGTGAGGGCGCGGCCTATGAGCACACCGGGGCAGGGGTACGTAAGCTGTGCCACGTCAAACGGACGACCGGGCAGCGGGGATGGACATGGCGATGATGCGGCTCCGGCGCGAGGACCCGCGTGTCGTCGGCTCGTTCAGGCTTCACCGGCGCCTCGGTGCGGGTGGCATGGGCGTCGTCTACCTGGGCTCCGACCGCCGCGGCCAGCGCGTCGCCCTCAAGGTGATCCGGCCGGATCTGGCCGAGGACCAGGAGTTCAGGTCGCGGTTCGCGCGCGAGGTTTCGGCCGCGCGACGGATCCGCGGCGGCTGTACGGCACGGCTGGTGGCGGCCGATCTCGAGGCGGAGCGCCCGTGGTTCGCCACCCAGTACGTCCCCGGTCCTTCGCTGCACGACAAGGTCGCCGAGGAAGGCCCGCTGCAGGCGGCCGAGGTGGCCGCGATCGGTGCGGCGCTCTCGGAAGGCCTGGTCGCGGTGCACGAGGCCGGCGTCGTGCACCGGGACCTGAAGCCGTCGAACATCCTGCTCTCCCCCAAGGGCCCCAGGATCATCGACTTCGGCATCGCCTGGGCGACCGGCGCGAGCACACTCACCCACGTCGGCACGGCGGTGGGCTCCCCGGGGTTCCTCGCGCCCGAGCAGGTGCGCGGCGCGGCGGTCACTCCGGCCACGGACGTCTTCGCGCTGGGTGCCACTCTTGCGTACGCCGCGACCGCGGACTCCCCCTTCGGGCACGGCAGTTCGGAGGTCATGCTCTACCGGGTGGTGCACGAGGAGCCGCAGCTGTACGGGGTTCCGGACGCGCTGGCTCCGCTCGTACAGGCCTGTCTGGCGAAGGATCCCGAGGAGCGGCCCAGCACGCTGCAGCTGTCGATGCGGCTCAAGGAGATCGCGGCCAGGGAGGCCAACGGGCTGCCGGAGGCCCGGCCGCCGGCCCAGCGCGTGCGTATCGAGGAGGACCGGACGACTTCGCGGTACCCGGAGCGCACGGAGCGTTCGGAGCGGACCGAACGTATGGAGCGGCGTACGGCGGGCACGTCCGTGCCGCGTCCGCAGCCCTCGCGCACCGGGGGTACGCGCCCCCAGCCGTCCCGCAACACCTCCCGGACAAACGGCCGTCAGGGCACCAGGCCCGGTACCCGGCCGACGTCGGCCGGGCGGCGGCCCGCCAACCCGCGGCTGCTGCGGCAGCGGATCATCGTGTTCGTCGTCGTGACGCTGATCGTGGCGCTGGGTATCGCCGCGGCCCAGCAGCTCTAGCTGTTGTGGCTGCTCGGCTGTTGTGGCTGCTCGGGTTCAGGACTGCGGGCGGCCCGTCGCCACGGCGTAGAACGCGACTGCGGCGGCCGCGCCCACATTGAGCGAGTCGACGCCGTGCGCCATCGGGATGCGTACCCACTCGTCGGCGGCAACCAGCGCCTGGGTGGAGAGCCCGTCGCCCTCCGCGCCGAGCATCAGCGCGACGCGCTCCAGCCGGTGCGGGGCCGCCTCGTCGATGACGGAGGCCTTCTCGTCGGGGGTGAGAGCGAGGAGCTTGAAGCCCGCTTCCCGTACGGACTCCAGGCCCTTGGGCCAGGATTCGAGGCGGGCGTACGGGACGGAGAAGACCGCGCCCATGGAGACCTTGACCGAGCGGCGGTAGAGCGGGTCCGCACAGTCCGGGGAGAGCAGCACGGCGTCCATGCCGAGGGCGGCGGCGCTACGGAAGATCGCCCCGATATTGGTGTGGTCGTTGACCGACTCCATCACGACCACCCGGCGGGTCGTCCGAAGCAGTTCGTCGGCGGTCGGCAGCGGCTTGCGCTGCATGGAGGCGAGCGCGCCACGGTGCACGTGATAGCCGGTGACCCGCTCGGCGACCTCCGGGCTGACGGCGTAGACCGGGGCCGGGAGTTCGTCGATGACGTCGCGCATCACATCGACCCACTTGGCGGAGAGCAGCATGGAGCGCATCTCGTAACCGGCGTCCTTGGCCCGTCTGATGACCTTCTCGCCCTCGGCGATGAACAGGCCTTCGGCGGGCTCGCGCTTGCGCCGGAGCTCGACGTCGGTCAGGCCCGTGTAGTCGCGCAGGCGCGGGTCGTCGGGATCCTCGACAGTGATGAGATCAGCCACAGGGTGATACTGCCTTCTCCGGGGTGCGGTGCCAACGGCTGGGGCGGAGTTGGGTTACCGCTGGTTACTTTGTTCCTACGGTGACCACGTCACCGATGACGATGACGGCCGGGGGCCGTACGTCCGCGGCCCTGGCCGTCTCGGCGACGGTCCCGAGGGTGGCGTCGACACGTCGCTGGGAGGCGGTCGTGCCCTCCTGGACCAGGGCGACGGGGGTCTCGGGGGCCTTGCCGTGGGCGACAAGGGTCTGCGCGATCGCGCCGATCTTGTCGACGCCCATGAGGACGACCAGCGTGCCGCGGAGCTTGGCGAGGGACGGCCAGTCGACGAGCGAACGCTCGTCGTCGGGGGCGACATGGCCGCTGACGACGGTGAACTCGTGGGCCACTCCGCGGTGGGTGACCGGGATTCCGGCGGCACCGGGGACAGAGATCGAGCTGGAGATACCGGGCACGACGGTGCAGGCGATGCCGGCCTCGGCGAGGGCCTGGGCCTCTTCCATGCCGCGGCCGAAGACGAAGGGGTCCCCGCCCTTGAGGCGTACGACCGCCTTGCCGGCCTTGGCGTGCTCGATCAGGGCGTTGTTGATGACCTCCTGGGCCATGTAGCGGCCGTACGGGATCTTCGCTGCGTCGATCACCTCGACGTGCGGCGGGAGTTCGTCGAGGAGGTCACGGGGGCCGAGGCGGTCGGCGATGACGACGTCGGCCTCCGCGAGGAGGCGGCGGCCACGGACGGTGATCAGGTCGGGATCACCGGGACCACCGCCGACGAGAGCGACGCCCGGGGTGCGGGTGCGGTGGTGGGGGGCGGCGAGGGTGCCGTCGCGCAGGCCCTCGACGATGGCGTCGCGGAGCGCGGCGGAACGGCGGGGGTCGCGGCCGGACACCTCAGTGGTGAGGACGGCGACGGTCACGCCTTCGGAACGGCCGGTTGCAGGGGTCCAGGCGGTGGCGGCGCCGGCGTCGTCGGAGCGTACGCACCAGGTGCGGGTGCGCTCGGCCTCGGCGGAGGCGGCGTTGTTCGCTTCGGCGTCTGAGGTGGCGACGAGGGCGTACCAGGTGTCGGCGAGGTCGCCGTCGGCGTAGGAGCGCTTGATCCAGCGGATCTCGCCGGCTTCGGCCATCGCCTCGACAGAGGGCGTCGCGGACGGCGATACGAGAACGATGTCGGCACCGGCCGCGATAAGCGCGGGCAGCCGACGCTGGGCGACCTGGCCGCCGCCGATGACGACGACGCGCCGCCCGGAGAGGCGGAGTCCGACGGGATAGGCGGGGTGCGCGGCGTGCTCGGCCATGACGGTACGGGCTCCTCGGGCGGGACGTGCGTGGTACGGGTCCGCTGCGGCGCTGAAGCGGCTGGTGGGCGGGGTGTCAGCGCCCGCGGACCAGCTTACGGGGCGGGGGGTGCGGGAGCGGGCCCGGGAGACTTTCCTTACCCCGCCCCGCCCCGCCCCTTCCGGAGCCGGGGACGGGCCCCGGGCCGGTTCGGCCCCCGGCGGACGGGTGCGCAGCCGGCGCCCCGGATTCCCGGCGCCCCCAACCCCGTGCCGCGACCCGTTACTTCGTCGCGACCCGTTACTTCTCCGTCACACCCGCCGAGTCGAACGTTGCCACCTCGTGCATCGCCCTGGCCGCGCTCTGGACCACCGGGAGCGCCAGCAGCGCGCCCGTGCCCTCGCCGAGGCGAAGGTCCAGGTCCACCAGGGGGCGCAGGCCCAGTTTGTTGAGGGCCGCCACGTGGCCCGGCTCTGCACTGCGGTGGCCCGCGATGCAGGCCGCCAGGGCCTCGGGCGCGATCGCACGGGCCACCAGTGCCGCCGCGCCCGCCGAGACTCCGTCCAGCACCACCGGCGTACGCAGCGACGCGCCGCCCAGGATGAAGCCGACCAGCGCCGCGTGCTCCAGGCCGCCGACTGCCGACAGCACGCCGATCGGGTCCGCCGGGTCCGGCGCGTGCAGTTCCAGCGCGCGGCGCACGACATCGACCTTGCGCGCGTGCATCTCGTCGTTGATGCCGGTACCGCGGCCCGTGATCTCGCCCGGGTCGATCTCCGTGTACACGGAGATCAGCGCCGCCGAGACCGTTGTGTTGGCGATGCCCATCTCACCGGTCAGCAGCGCCTTGTTCCCCGCGGCCACCAAGTCCCGCGCCGTCTCGATACCGACCTCGACCGCCGAGAGGACGTCCTCGCGGCTCAGCGCGAGACCGGTCGTGAAGTCGGCCGTACCCGGCCTGACCTTGCGCGGCAGCAGACCCGGTGTGGCGGGAAGGTCCCCGGCCACACCCACGTCGATGACGCAGACCTCGGCGCCGACCTGGTTGGCGAATGCGTTGCACACCGCCCCGCCGCCAAGGAAGTTGGCGACCATCTGGGCCGTCACCTCCTGCGGCCAGGCGGTGACCCCCTGCGCGTGCACCCCGTGGTCACCCGCGAAGATCGCGACCGCCGCGGGCTCCGGGATCGGCGGCGGGCACATCCGGGACAGGCCGCTCAGCTGGGCGGAGATGATCTCCAGCATGCCGAGCGCTCCGGCCGGCTTGGTCATCCGCTTCTGCCGCTCCCACGCCTCGCCGAGCGCCTTCGCGTCCAGCGGACGGATGTTGGAGACGGTCTCCTGGAGCAGATCGTGCGGCTCCTCGCCGGGCAGGGCACGGCGGCCGTACGTCTCCTCGTGCACGACCCAGGACAGCGGCCGGCGCTTGGACCAGCCCGCCTGCATCAGCTCGGGCTCCTCCGGGAACTCGTCGACGTAACCGACACAGAGGTACGCCACGACTTCGAGGTGCTCCGGCAGACCCAGCGTGCGCACCATCTCGCGCTCGTCGAAGAAGCTGACCCAGCCGACGCCGAGGCCTTCGGCCCGGGCTGCGAGCCAGAGATTCTCGACGGCGAGGGCCGAGGAGTACGGGGCCATCTGCGGCTGGGTGTGCCGGCCGAGGGTGTGGCGGCCGCCGCGCGTCGGGTCGGCGGTGACCACGATGTTCACCGGGGTGTCGAGGATCGCCTCGATCTTCAGTTCCTTGAACTGCTTGGCCCGGCCCTTCGGCAGGGACTTGGCGTACGCCTCCCGCTGGCGCTGCGCCAGTTCATGCATCGTCCGCCGGGTCTCGGCCGAGCGGATGACGACGAAGTCCCAGGGCTGCGAGTGGCCGACGCTGGGGGCTGTGTGCGCGGCCTCGAGCACGCGCAGCAGCACCTCGTGCGGGATGGGGTCGGAACGGAAGCCGTTGCGGATGTCCCGGCGCTCGCGCATCACGCGGAGTACGGCTTCGCGCTCGGCGTCGTCATAGCCGGGTGCGGGCGCGGTCCCGGCAGCGGCCGCTGCGGGGACCGGCTCCGGCTCGGGTGCGGGCGCGGGCTCCTCGGCCTCCACGACCTCGGCCACGTCGATCACCTCGATCACCTCGGGAGCCGACTCGGGCTCGGGCTCGATCACCGGAGCCGGCTGGACAGCGGTCTCCGCAGACACTTCCTGGGGTACGTCCCAGCCACCGTCACGCGGCGCCGGCACCTTCGCCACGGCTTGCCGCTCCGGTACGGGTACCGATACCGGTTCCGGTTCCACTACGGCTTCCGCTTCCTGCACAGGCACGGGCTCGGGCTCGGCCGCCGGTTCGGCCGCCGGTTCGACCTCCGGCTCGGGCTCGGGCGCGGGCTCCTGCTGCACCATCTCCGGCTGCACATGCACGTCGACCGGCGTGGGCGCCAGGTGGGGCGTGGTGGGGAGCGATCCGTCGACAGGGACGAACTCTCCGAAGGGCTCCGGCTCCGGCTCGGCGACCGGGGCAGGGGCCGGGACCGGTGCCGGAACAGCCTCGGCCTCGGCGACAAACGGAGCAGGCTCCGGGACGACCGTTTCTGCTGGGACGGCAGAGGGCATTTGGGGCTGCGGAGGCTGAGGGTCCCAAGGGGCTCCGGCCTGCGGGGGGATCTCGCCCAGCTGCGGCCCCGGCAGCATTGCCGACCCGTCGCGCGGGATGTCGAGGTACTCCACGCCCGTCGTGGGCGGCCCGGAGTTGGGCACGGCGTGCGGCGGCGTTGCACCCGCCGGTCCGCGGTCGGCGAGGGAGCGCACCACGCCGCCCGAGGTGTCGGGCACCGGCGGGCCCATGTGCAGCGGCCGTCGCGCGGGCGGCGGAGTCGGCGTGGCTGAGGTGGGCGGGATGCGTACGCCATTGAGGTCGACCGAACCGGAGTCACGGCCACCGGCCTCATGCGCGCCCGGCTCGGACAGCGGCGGAACCGGTGCGACCGGGACGAAGGGCTCGGCCACGGGGACGGGCTGTTCCTCGGCGAAGGCCGGAGCGACCGGCTCCGCCATCGCCGCGGGCTCCGCAAGCTCCGGCGCCACAAATTCCTGAGCCACGAAATCCTGAGCGCCGAACTCCTGACCCACGAACTCCTGACCCGCAGGCATCTGCACCGGCGCGGGCACCTCGACATGCTGCTCGGAACCCAGGTGCTCGGAAACCTGCTGCTCAAAGCCCTGATGCTCAAAAACCGGCTGCCAGGCGGCCATATGCTCAGGCACCTGCGTCTGATCCAGCGGCAGAGCCACAGGCGCGAGCCCACCCACAACGTGCCCGGGTGCCGGAGCCATCGGCATCTGCGCGACCGGCGCCTGAGCCACCGGCCCCTGCGCCCCCATGCCCGGCGGCACCGGCGCCGCGCCCGGCTGCGGGTCGCTCCACGCGCCCTGCGCGCCCGGCATCAACAGCAGATCGTCCTCTTCGGGACCGTTGTCGGAGGGGCCCAGGAAGGTGTACGCACCAGCAGCGGGGATACCCGACTGCTCCACCATGCCTGCGTTCTCCGGCAGCCCCTCGCCCGGGACCTGGCCGGTGTCAGTCATGCGTACCCCTCGCCCATAGCTTGTGCTCCTTCGCCCATCGCCCGGGGCACCCGACCACGGCACACCTGACGCCCGTCAACAAGAACGAGCGTGAGCGCCGCGCGGCACGTTCGGCCCACGGACACCAAGCATTCTCGCGGCCGTTTCGCCGCCGCGGCAGGGAGATCCGCCACGGTCCGATGTGGGCTGCGCCACGTTGCGCTTCCCCCGGTTCCGACGTACCACATACGGGAGCCAAAGGGACCCCCTTTTCCGGACATTGACGAACGAAGCGACGAACGGCCGGGCGCGGTACAACGATCGGCCAGCCTACATCGCGCGGTGCGGCGGCGGGGTCACGGGGCGCGGTCCGGCTGGCGGCCGGAGAGCAGAAAGACGACGGAGCGCTCCCGCTCCGCCCATGCCACGGTGTCCAGTTCGACGGACTGCAGAAGCGCGCACTCGACGGCGTAGCCACCGGCCGCCAGTGCCGCGCCGATCGCCTCGGCCTCGTCCCGGGTCGAGGCATGGGACACGATGCGCTGCGGCCGCCGGTCGGCACAGGCGGTCACCACCGGCACTCCCCCGCCCCCGATCCGTACGACATCGGGCTCGGGCAGCCGCTCCAGCACATGCGGCGCCCGGCCCTGGACGACCTGGAGCTGGACTCCGGAGCTCCGTGCCGTGGCGGCGGTACGGTCGCAGGCGGCCCGGTCGGCGTCGACGGCGATCACCGCGGCTCCGAAGCGGGCTGCCTCCGCCGCGAGAGCACCACTGCCGGAGCCGATGTCCCACACCAGGTCGCCGATACGCGGTCCCAGGCGGGCCAGCTGCGCGGCGCGCAGCTGCACCGACTCGCCCTCACCGATGGCACCGGCCCCGGGCTCCGGCGGCAGAGCCCAGCCCCGTACCGCCGGCGGATAGCCGGGGTCGCGGCCGGCGATCCAGCCGCTGCCCGGCACGGCCGCGCTCGCGGCTCCGCCGATGACGATGACGACATTGGGGTCGCGCCAGACGTGGTCGGCCGCCTTGTCGGAGGTGAGGACGGTGACCTGCTCACGGTCGGTGCCGAGTTCCTCGCAGATGACGAAGGTGCGGTGGACGCCTTCGAGGAGCAGGGCGAGTTCCGCGGGACCGGCGCCCGGGGAGGTGAGGACGGCCACTTTGGAGTGCGCCCGGCACACATTGACGGCGCGGCGCAGCGTACGGCGGTGGGCGACGACGATCTGTGCGTCGTCCCACGGCATTCCGGCCCGGGCGAAGGCGGTGGCCACGGAGGAGACCGCGGGGACGACCTCGACCTCGAGGCCGTGCTCCGGCGCGCGCAGGGTGCGTACGACCCCGAAGAAGCCCGGGTCGCCGTCGGCGAGGACGACGGCGCTGCCGCGGTGGCCGGCAATCCGGCGGGCGGCGAGGTCGACGCTGCCGAGGCGGATGCGCTCGGCGCCCCGCGGCACCTCGGGCAGCGCCAGATGGTGCGCCGCTCCGGCCACCAAAGTGGCGGCGGAGAGGGCGGACCTGGCCGCCGCGGTGAGGGGCGAACCGTCCCAGCCGATCACCGTGACGCGGTCGGCCATCGTCGTCAGTCTCCTGGTGTTGTCGCAGGTCGGGGCAGCCCGCAGGGGCGGGCATGGCGAGACTACCCGGAGCGGGCGGTGATCGGCTGTGACAGCTGCGTCAGTTCCAGTCGATGAAGCCGTCAGTTCCAGTCGGTGAAGGAGGCGTAGCCCGCGTCCGCCATCCGGTCCGGGACGCCCTCGAGGTCCTCGGGCAGCAGACTCCAGACGATCAGATCGGTGCGGATATCGGCCCAGCCGCCGTCCTCCGTCTGCGTACGCGCTATCCAGGCGTTCCGCAGCACTCCCTCACTGATGCAGCCGATCTTCTGCGCGACCTGCTGGGACGCGGTGTTGTCGGCGGCCGTGCGCAGCTCGATGCGCTCGAACTGCTGGATGCGGAAGAGCCACTGGGCGACGGCCAGCACCGATTCGGTGGCATAGCCCTCGCCGCGCGCCCAGGGAGCGGTCACGTAGGCGACCTCGGTGGCGAGTGTGCGCCAGTTGGTGTTCTGAAGATGGATGGTTCCCACGAGCCGCTGGGTGAGGAACTCCGTGACGGCCAGGACTATGCCGCGTCCTTCGGTGCGCTCTGCAGGAGCGATCCTGCGCACCCAATCCTCGGCGTCCGCCGCCGTGTACGGGTGCGGAACCGAGGTCCAGGCGGTGACCAGCTCGTCGTTCATCATCTCGGTGTGCGCCGGGATGTCGGATTCTTCGAAGGGGCGCAGCACCAACCGCTCCGTGCTGATGGACACGTCCGGGAAGGTGGTAGTCATGCGCAGCTCCATGCCGAAGACCGTCGTAAGGGCCGTAGCCGTAAAGGCACAGCATGCAGCATCGGGTGGCGGATGTGCATGGCCGGGTGATGAGTACCACGAGGCCCCGCCCACCTGTCGCGGTGCGCGGGGCCTCGTCCAAAGGGCTTGCTGCGGGCGTTACTTGACGGCGCCGAAGGCCGGGACGACCGCGCCGGCGTACGTGTCCTCGATGAACTTCTTCACCTCGGGGGAGTTGAGGAGCTTCGCGAGCTTCTGCACGCGGGCGTCCTTCTCATTGCCCTCCTTGACGGCGAGGAAGTTGGCGTAGGGGTTGCCCTCCGCCTTCTCCAGCGCAAGGGAGTTCTTGGCGGGCTTGAGGTCGGCCTCGATGGCGTAATTGCCGTTGATGACCGCGGCGTCGACGTCGTTCAGGGCGCGGGGCAGCGTGGCGGCCTCGATCTCCTTGAACTCCAGGCCCTTCTTGTCCTGGATGTCGGAGAGCTTGGCGCCCGAGCCGACACCGGACTTGAGGGTGATCAGACCGTTGTCCGCGAGGAGCTTGAGCGCGCGGCCCTCGTTGGTGGTGTCGTTCGGTACGGCAACGGTCTGCCCGGACTTGATCTCCTTGAGGTCCTTGACCTTCTTGGAGTAGAGGCCCAGCGGCTCCAGGTGAACGTTGACGACCGGAACGATGTGGGTCTTGTTCTTCTTGTTGAAGTCGTCGAGGTACGGCTTGTGCTGGAAGAAGTTGGCGTCGACCTGTCCGCTCTCGGTGGCGGTGTTCGGCAGGACGTAGTCCGTGAACTCCTTGACCTCGAGGTTGAGTCCGGCCTTCTTCGCCAGCTTGTCCTTGACGAAGTTGAGGATGTCGGCGTGCGGCGTCGGGGACGCGGCGACGACCAGCGCCTGGGACTCGTCGGCCTTGGCTCCGGAGCCGGACTTGGCGCCCGGGTCGGAGGCGGTGCCGCAGGCGGTGAGGCCGAGAGCGAGGGCGGCGGTGGCGGCGGCAGCCGCGGTGAGCTTGATGTTCTTACGCACGAAAAGTGCCTCTTTCTGGTGGTGCGGAACGTTGCCCGGACAAGGAGTGCGGGCTTCTTGGAATGAGGTCTGGGGGTGAGTCAGGCGGTACGGCCACGGCGCGCCAGGAGTCGTACGACCCCGTCACCGATGAGCTGTACGACGGTCACCAGGGCGATCAGGATGACGACCGTGATGAGCATGAACTGGGTCTCGAAGCGCTGGAATCCGTAGGTCACGGCCTTGGAGCCAAGACCCTCGCCGCCGACCGCGCCGGCCATCGCCGAGTAGCCGACGAGCACGATCACGGTGGTGGTGACGGCGGAGACGAGCGACGGCAGGGCCTGCGGCAGCAGCACCTTGCGGACGATCGTCGAAATGGATCCGCCCATCGCCTGGACGGCCTCGACCAGGCCGTGGTCGACCTCGCGGATCGCCGTCTCGACGAGCCGGGCGAAGAACGGAATGGCGCCGACGGCGAGCGGCACGATCATCGCGGTGGGGCCGATGAAGGTTCCGACGACCAGGGTGGTGAAGGGGATCAGCGCGATCAGCAGAATGATGAACGGCAACGAGCGGCCGATGTTCACGATCACGCCGACGACCTTGTTCACCGTGGTGTTCTGCAGCAGTCCGCCCTTGTCGGTGAGGACGAGCAGCACACCGAGCGGCAGTCCGCCGGCGACGGTGACGAGGGTGGACCACAGCACCATGTAGAGGGTGTCGACGGTGCCCTGGCTCAGCAGCGGCTGCATCTCCGACCAGTTCACTTGGCACCTTCCTTGACCAGTGCGGAGGCCTGCGCAGGGAGAGTCACCGATTCGGCGGGGGCGTCGGGGTCTACGACATCGACCTGCAGGCCCTGCTCGCGCAGGAAGCCGACCGGGACGACGTTCTCCTCGTAGCGGCCGGGCAGTTCGATACGCATCCGGCCGATCTGCTTGCCCGCGACGGTGTCCATCGCGGCGCCGAGGATCGAGATGTCGATGTTGTACGTACGCGAGAGCTGGGAAATCACCGGCTGGGTGGCGGCGTCGCCGTGGAAAGTGACGTCGATGACCGTGCTCTCGGGTCCGGAGGCCTCGCCGCCGACCGGGAAGAGCTCCTGGGCCAGCTCGGAGCCGGGCGTCGCGAGCAGTTCACTCACCGTTCCGGATTCGATGATCTTCCCCTTCTTCATCAGGGCGGCCGAGTCGCAGATCGTCTTGACGACGTCCATCTCGTGCGTGATGAGCAGCACAGTCAGTCCGAGCTGCCGGTTGAGGTCCCGCAGCAGCTGCAGGATCGAGCGGGTGGTCTCGGGGTCGAGTGCGCTGGTCGCCTCGTCGGAGAGCAGCACCTTCGGGTCGCCGGCGAGTGCGCGGGCGATGCCGACGCGCTGCTTCTGGCCGCCGGAGAGCTGTCCGGGGTACGCCGTCGCCTTGTCGGCGAGGCCCACCAGATCGAGCAGCTCGAGTGCCTTGCGGGAGCGCTCGGCGCCGGAGATCCCGAGGATCTCCAGGGGCAGTTCGACGTTGTCCTTGACGGTGCGCGAGGACAGCAGGTTGAAGTGCTGGAAGACCATGCCGATACGGCTGCGCGCCTCGCGCAGTTCCTTGCCGGCGCGACGGCCGCGTCCGGCCAGCGCGGTGAGGTCCTGGCCGGCGACGGTCACGGTGCCGGCGGTGGGGCGCTCCAGCAGATTCACGCAGCGGATGAGCGAGGACTTGCCGGCGCCGCTCTGGCCGATGACTCCGAAGACCTCGCCTTCACGGACGTGCAGGTCGACGCCGTCCAGAGCGGTGACCTCGCGGCCTCGCGACTGGTAGACCTTGGTAAGGCCCGTAGTGGTGATCACAGGGGTTTCCGTCACTGTCGAGTGCGCGGCGCGGTGTCCGCCGGGCACGGGGCATTCGGGTTTGGACAGTCAGGCGCAGCACGGCTGATTCGGCTTGTGGCCGGGAACAACGCGTGCGCGGGGGCAGGCTCGGTCCGATGCGTTCCAGGCGGAAGAATCGGATTCGGCGCGGCTGTCGGTCTCGCTTCGGGGCGCGAGGCTCAGGCAGGGGCCCTCAGTTGGCGCACATTCGACACATACAACGAGCACCGGGCGTCGTGATCGCCTCGGTCGCAAGGGTGCGGCTGCTCGTCCTGGTCATGTCGGCAAGTAAAGCAGACCTGCCTGCCGAGCGATCCAGGTTGTCCGAATAGCGGACATCCTTGATACAGCATTTGGACTGACTCATTCCGCCGCGGTGATCTCCACTCCCCCTCCGGCGGCCTGCACGGACACGGCCGAGAGGTCACGCACGACGACATCGGCGACGAGCTCGGAACGCTGGTGTGTTGTGGCCAAGCCCACGGTCCGCATACCGGCCGCGCGCCCCGCGGTCAGCCCCGCCGGCGCGTCCTCGAAGACGACGCAGCGCGCCGGATCCACGCCGAGCCGGCGCGCCCCGAGCAGGTACGGCTCCGGGTCGGGCTTACCGCGCTTGATGTCGTCGGCGGCGATCAGGCACTTGGGCCGGATGCCGACCTCTTCGAGCCTGGCTTCGGCAAGCCGCCGGGTCGCGGAGGTGACCACGGCCCAGCGGTCCGCAGGCAGCCGCGCAAGCAGCTCGGCGGTACCGGGCAGCAGGACGACTCCGCCGACCACGTCCTCGACCTCGAGCTGTTCGATACGGGCCAGGGCCTCGGGCACCATGTCCGCGGGCACCAGATCGGCGGCTATCTCCACGGCAGGGCGGCCGTGCCGTTCGACGCGGGCGAAGTCCTCCGCCGTGATTCCGTACTCCTGCGCCCAGAGGGTCCAGCAGCGGTCGACGGACTCCATCGAGGAGACGAGCGTTCCGTCGTTGTCGAACAGCAGGGCTTCGGCGTGGATCTTCATGGTCGTCGACCCTACGGGGCGCACGGGGCCGCGCGCATCGGGCCTTTTGGCCCGTAATACTCTCGGGTCCATGCTTGACGCCCTGACGGTCGCGGTCACCGTGACCGCGCTCGCCCTCGCCGCCTGGTGCGGCTTCGCCGCCTACCGCGATCAGCCCACCAAGGACTGGCACTTCATCGGCATGGCCGTGGTGTCGGTGCTGGCGCTCGCGCAACTGGTGGTCGGGGTCGTGCAGCTGGCGAGCGGCGACAAGGCGCAGGAGGGCACCGCGATCTTCATCGCGTATCTGATCGGCTCGTTCGCCGCGGTACCGGCGGCGGGCTTCCTGTCGCTGGCCGAGCGGACCCGCTGGGGCTCGGCGACGGTCGCGGCCGGCGCGGTGGTACTGGCAGTGCTCGAAGTACGGCTCTACGACATCTGGGGAGGCTGACGATGGCCGAGCCCGTCACCGGAGCGAAGCAGGCGCAGCAGACGAAGCAGCGGACCAAGCTGGTCCAGGGACCTGGAGTGCTGCTGGTCTGGCTGTACGGCGTGATGTCGGTGGGCGCGGTGTCGCGCTCGGTCTACCAGATCCTCACCGACTACGACTCGGCGCCGCTCGCCCGTACGCTCTCCGCCGTCGCGGCCGTGGTGTACGCGTTCATCACGTACACCCTCGTCCGCGGCGGAGAGACGGCCCGCAGGGCGGCACTGGTGTGCTGCGCCGCCGAGCTCGCGGGGGTACTGATCGTCGGGACCTGGACCGTGGTGGAGCCGTCCGCCTTCCCGGACGCGACGGTCTGGTCGAAGTACGGCATGGGCTACATCTTCATCCCGGTCCTGCTGCCGGTCACCGGAATGCTCTGGCTGCGCCGGTCCCGTACGGACGCGACGCAGCCCGACGGTCAGGACGGCCAGGTCGGCTAGGCGCTGGCGACATACGCGCGCGCCTCGGACTCCTTCTCCAGCGTGACGAGTGTGAGCCTCGGGCCGACCTGCTCGCTGGACACCTGGACATAGCCGCGGCTGCGGTACAACCGCAGATTGCTCTCGCTGCGATGGCCGGTGAAGAGCTGCAACCGCTTGGCGGCCGGCTCCCCGGCGAAGCGCTCCTCGATCGCGTCCAGCAGCCGTCCGCCCAGGCCGTGGCGCTGCATCCGTGGATGGACGATGAGCTTGGCGATGCGGGCCGTCCCGCCCTCGTCGACCCTGCCGCGTACGGAAGCCACCACCTCGTCACCCAGCCGGGCCACCAGGGCATGGCCCAGCGCTATTTCGGCCCGCAGACTCTCGAGGGACTGGGTGAGGGGCTCGATTCCGTAGTCGCCGTAGAGTTCGGCCTCGGTCTGGTAGCACAGATACTGCAGCTTCAGGATGTGCTCCGCATCCTGCGCCGCTGCCGCTGAGATGGTCACGCTCATGCCCATGTGCGCATGCCTCCCGCTCACCTGTCCGCCGGTTGTCTACCGCTCCTTTCCCCCGTGTTCAGGAGCGCCAACCTCTGCCGTCAGCATTCTGCGCAGGCATCCCAGGCAGCGGGAACGCATCGGCCCCAGACTGCCCTGTGAGATTCCCAACGCCCCTGCGATTTCCCGGTAGGTCGGGTCGTCCGGGGACAGCATCGCGGTGAGCAGCCGCGGGCAGTTGCCGGGCGTCCGTGCGACGGCGGCCCGCAGCGAGAGGTGCCGCTCCGCCCGGAGCGCGGTGCGTTCGGGACTGCCGGCCGGGTCGGCTGAGGGCTCCTGGCCGTACGGGAGTTCACGGGCGGCCGTCCGCCGGGCGCGGCGCGCTTCCGCTCGTACGGCCGACTTGACCCAGCGGGCGGCGTCCGGCGGCGGCCCGTCACGGTCGAGTCGCTCGAGCAGCCGCACCCAGACGGCCTGTTCGAGGTCGCCGGCCTCCAACGCGGTGCCCGGCGCCTCGGCCGTGGCCTCCGCGCTCACCAGCGGGCGCAGCGCGCGGACCACATGGGCGGGGGTGTCTTCGAGAAGCGTCATGTCCGGCGGGACGTGCCGCCGCGCGGCGGCGGTTGCCGCGAGACGGCACAGTCACCCGTTCGGGCAGGTCGGGGGTCGTCTGTGCGTCAGCCGCGGAAGTCGGCGGCGGCCAGCAGACCCGTGTCCGAGTTGTCGGTGAAGATCCCGTCGATGCCGGTCTCGAAGTAGACCTTGAAGGCGCCGAAGGCGTCGCCGTAGGCGTTCGGGTCCGTGCCGCGCCGGAAGTCGGCGGGCAGGAAGGTGTTCTCGTTGCGCATCGTGTACGGGTGCAGGATCAGTCCCTCGGCGTGCGCGTCCCGCACCAGTGTCGTCTGCGTGCCCAGCTTGCCGTTCGCGTCCTTCGGGATGATCAGGTCGAGGGTCGGGCCGATGCCCTGCGCGTACGACGCGATCCACTTCAGGCCCTCGGGCTTGACGAGATCGGCGACCGTGCGCGGGTCGCCCGCCTGGACGAAGTCCCAGGGGCGGGTGTTCGCGGCCGACAGCAGGACGACGCGCGGCGAGTCGACAAGCCCGGCCAGCCGCTGGATGCTGCTCGGCTCGAACGACTGGAGAAACACGGGCGAGTTGCGGCGGTCGCGTCCGTACCGGCGCAGCAGCCTGGCAAGTCGCTCCTCGAGTCCGAGTCCGAGCCCCCGGAAGTAGGTGGGGTGCTTGGTCTCGACATGGAGCCAGACGGGACGGCCGCGCCGGTGGCCCTCCTTCTCGGCCCAGCGCAGCACCTCCTCGAAGGTGGGAATCGCCCAGCGGCCGTCGTAGAGGGTGTTCTCCTGGCGGTTGGCGGGGATCCGCTCCTTGGCGCGCAGCGTCTTCAGCTCGGCGAGCGTGAAGTCCTCGGTGAACCAGCCGGTGAGGCTGACGCCGTCGATGGACCTGGTGGTCTTGCGGGACGCGAACTCCGGGTGGGCCGCGACATCCGTCGTACCGGTGATGTCGTTCTCGTGACGGCATACGAGGTGGCCGTCCTTGGTCGGCACCAGGTCCTGCTCGATGACATGCGCGCCCATGTCGAGGGCCAGCTGGTAGGAGCCGAGAGTGTGCTCGGGCCGGTAGCCACTGGCGCCACGGTGGGCGATCACCGTCGGGGAGGGCAGGTCCCTGTACGAACCATGTCCGCTGTCGCGCTCGTCGGCCCGTGCCGCCGTGGAGCCGAGCCCGAGGGCGGCCGTGCCGAGCACCGCCGCTCCCAGTACGGTCCGACGCCCGGGACTTCCGTCCGCACCCTGTGTCATCGACGTTCCTCCGTGTGATGTCCCGCACCTGTCAAGCGATGCCCGATGGTAGGCAGCTACGCCTTCCATACGGCAGAGCCTGGACGAACGCAGTGGAAACACACGTCAACACTGCGTATCCGATCGATGAACCCGATGTGCGATCAGGTGTGACCCACGAGTATCGTCCTCACCTGCACAGACTTCGCCGCCATACCGTCCGCCCCCACGACACCCGCACATGACACGGAGGACCCGTTGTCCCGCTTGTCGCTCATCAAGGCAGTGCTAGGACCGATCCTGCGCCTGATGTTCCGCCCACGTGTGGAAGGTGCCGAAAACATCCCGGGGACGGGGCCGGTCATCCTCGCCGGAAACCACCTCACGTTCATCGACTCGATGATCCTTCCGCTGGTCTGCGCCCGTCCGGTCCACTTCATCGGCAAGGACGAGTACGTGACGGGCACGGGCGTCAAGGGCCGGCTGATGGCCTGGTTCTTCACGGGCAGCGGCATGATCCCGGTGGACCGCGACGGTGCCAACGGCGGTGTCGCCGCGCTGATGACCGGCCGCCGGGTGCTGGAGGAGGGCAGGATGTTCGGCATCTACCCGGAGGGCACCCGCTCCCCCGACGGGCGGCTCTACCGGGGCCGTACGGGCATCGCGCGGCTCACGCTGATGACCGGCGCGCCCGTGGTTCCGTTCGCGATGATCGGCACCGACAAGCTGCAGCCGGGCGGCGCCGGTCTGCCGCGGCCGGGCCGCGTGACGGTCCGCTTCGGCGAGCCGATGGAGTTCTCGCGCTACGACGGCATGGACCGCGACCGCTATGTGCTGCGCGCGGTGACCGACTCGGTGATGACCGAGGTCATGGAGCTGTCGGGCCAGGAGTACGTGGATATGTACGCGACGAAGGCGAAGGCGGCCTGAGCCGGTCGCTCCGGGGTGACGCGAAGTTGTGAGAAGGGCCGGGCCCCAGGCGGGTCCGGCCCTTCTTTCGTCGTCACTCACCCTTGTGGCCGCTGGGGGCCTGACGGATATTCGAGGCTTTACGGCGCTCAGGGACGCACTGCCGTTCGATGCCTTACGGGTGCTTACGGGTGCTCGAGGCCTTCCTCGAGCTTCTGGCCGCGCAGCATGAACCACGCCGCGACGGCCGTCGCGAAGAGTACGGCCGCGCCGATCGCTCCCGCCGACTGGAAGCCGTCGGTGAAGGCGTCCTGCGCTGCCGACAGCATCGCCGCGCCCTGATCCTGCGGCAGGTCCTTGGCCGACTCGACCGCGCCGCCGAGTGAGTCGTGCGCCGACGCGGCCGCCTCGGCGGGGACGCCGGGCGGAGCGGTGAAGCCGCGGTAGATACCGGTCACGATGGATCCGAGCACCGCGATGCCGAGCGCCGCGCCCAGTTCGTATGCAGTCTCCGACACCGCGGAGGCCGCACCCGCCTGCTCCTTGGGCACGCTGGAGAGGATGACGTCCGCGGTCACGGTGAAGGCGAGACCCGCTCCGACACCGCCGATGAACAGGTCGATACCGAGCGCCAGGACTCCGGTGGACGCGCTGACCGCCGTACAGGCCGCGAGCGCGAGTCCGACCGCTGTCAGTCCGCCGGCCACCACGCTGCGTACGGAGGCTCTGCGGGCGAGACAGCCGGCCAGCAGACCCGCGCCCACCGCACCGATCGCGGCGGGCAGTTCGATCAGTCCCGCCTCCAACGGCGTGCGCATCTGCACCAGTTGCAGGAACTGCGAAAGGAAGAAGACCAGTCCGGACAGGCCGAGAATGGTCAGCAGATCGGCGAGGACCGCACCGGAGAAGCCGCGGTGGTGGAAGAGCCGCATGTCCAGCAGTGGCGAGTCGAGCGTCAGCTGCCGCCGGGCGAACCAGTACAGAGCGGCCAGTCCGATGATCGCGGCCGCCGCGTTGTCCCAGCGGAAGCCGTGCACCGCCGCCTCCTTGACGGCGTAGACGACGCTGACCATGCCGATCAGCGAGAGGCCGACACTGATCAGGTCCCAGGGTCCGGGGCGGGGGTCGCGGGACTCCGGCAGCAGTTTGACGCCGACCAGGACCAGAACCGCCATCACGGGCAGGTTGATCAGGAAGACCGAGCCCCACCAGAAGTTCTCCAGCAGGAAGCCGCCGACGACAGGTCCGACCGCGGCGCCCGCGGAGGCCGCCGCGCCCCAGACGCCGACCGCGAGGCTGCGCTCCTTGGGGTCGTGGAAGATATTGCGGATCAGCGCGAGCGTGGACGGCATCAGGGTGGCGCCCGCGACACCGAGCAGGGCGCGTGCGAGAATCATCAACTCCGGGCTCGTGGCGTATGCGTTGAGCACGGAGACCGCACCGAACGCGACCGCGCCGATCAGCAGCAGCTTCTTGCGGCCGATACGGTCACCGAGGCTGCCCATTGAGACGAGCAGACCGGCGATGACGAACGAGTAGACGTCGCCGATCCAGAGCAGCTGGGTGCCGGAGGGCTGCAGGTCCTCGCTGAGGAACGGCGTGGCGAGGCCGAGCACGGTCGCGTCGACGGCGACGAGCAGCACGGCAAGGACGAGTACCGCGAGCGCGAGCCAGCGCCCGGGGCGGTACAGGGTTTCGTCCGTCCGCCTCGTGCGCTGGACGGTGCTGCTCATTTCTCCACACTCCGTCGTGCTCCGCCGAGCAGCAGCTCGGCGATCATGTACTGGAAGTCGTTCTTGGCGACCCGGCCGTCCATGACGGCCCAGGCGCAGGCGCCGATGAGTCCGTAGAGAGCCTCGGTCAGCCATGCGGGCGGCAGGTCGATACGGAACTCGCCCTGTTCCTGGCCGCGCCGGAAGAGCGCGGACACCCGGGCGTCGAGCCTGGCCCAGCCCTCGTTGATCTGGTCGCCCTCGAAGAGCTGATTCTCGGTGACGAGAAATGCGAGCAGATCGGCGGCGGATTCCATCTCGGCGATGAGCCGTCGCAGCCCCTCCCCGGCCCCGCCCTCATCGAGCCGCGTCCGGTCGAGCGCGGCCTCGAACTCCTGGATACCGAGCTGTTCCAGGGCTTTGATCAGCGCGTCCCGCCCCGCGAAGTGCCGATGAAGGGTGGCCCGCCCAATACCGGCGGCACGTGCGACCTCGTCCATGGTGGCGGTGGACTTACGGGAGAGGAGGGCGGCGGCTTCGTGCAGCACATGGGTGCGATCGACAGGCATGAGACAACCATACCCCACGTGAGACAGATTTGTCTCATACGGGGAATGCGCGTCTCACCCGCAGCATCGGTCGGGAATGCAAAAGCCGCCTGACTGGCCATGAGGCTGGGCCAGGCGGCTGAGGGTCAGCGGAAGGTCAGCCGACGGGCAGGCAGTCGGGCCGGAAACCCGGATCGGCGGGACCCGATCGCTCCAGGGCGTTCAGCACCCACTGGGCGACGACAAGGTCCTTCGGAGCCTGGTCGTGCTCCGAAGTGTTGAGCGGACAGGCGTCCTGGAGCAGCACATTGGTGACGTACTGGCGAGAACCGCTGAGATAGGCACTGGTGTACGGCAACACGACCTCGTCATACCGAGTGGCGATCTGCGTGTAGTCGGGGCCGACCGGCGCCTCGGGAGCGGCGTTGAGCTTCGTCAGCAGTTCGGAGCCGGTTGTCTGGTCCACGCAGGAAGGGCAGACGGTGGCGCCGGCGGCGAGCGCCAGCGGGTTGCTGGTGCCGTGGTTGGACGGCACGATGCCGACCAGATCGTCCACCTTTGTCGCGCCGCCGAGGAACTTCACGTAGTAGCGCGGCATCATGCCGCCCTGGCTGTGGCCGACGAGGTCGGCTTTCCTGGCACCCGTTGCGTTGAGCACGGTGTCGACGAAGTCGCGCAACTGCGCCGCCGAGTCGGGGATCGGGGCGGTGGCCGCGTCGCCGTAGTCGAACGCGAAGACGCAGTAGCCCTCTGCCGCCAGCTTCGGCGAGAGCGTGGCCCAGTTCTCCGCCATCGTCTTGAAGGTGCCGTTGACCAGGACGACGGGCTGCGGGTGCGCCGCGTCCGGCTTGCAGGACCAGTCGTTCGCACCGGGCGGGGCGACGGCAGGCTCCGAGGCCGAGGCGTTTCCGGATGCGGCGAGCCCCGCCGCGCCGAGTACCGCCACCGCGGCGGCCGAGATCAACGGGCGGATGAGGTTGCGTAGACGCATGGCGTGGGGCCTTTCCGTGCGCCGGTCGTAAGGCCGAAGACGTTCGGCAATGCCGACCGGGTTACGGAATATTTGCTTCCAAGTTACTGAGGCGTCAAGACGTGCGTCGTCGGAAAATGTCACACCGGCCAGGGCAGATGCCCTGGCCGGTGTGACTGCGGCTCACGCATGAATGTCAGCGCTTGACGTCCGCCCACGCCCGCTGCACGGCCAAGTCGGCCTTCACCTCTGCCAGTTGGACGGCCACGGCCGAGGGCGCCGTACCGCCGCGACCGTTTCGTGAGGCCAGCGCGCCGGGCACATCGAGGACCTTACGGACATCTGGCGTAAGATGCGGTGAAATCTCGGCAAACTGTGCGTCTGTCAGTTGGTCGAGCTCGATGCCGTGCGCCTCGCACTCCTTGACGCATTCGCCGGCGACCTCGTGCGCCACCCGGAACGGCACGCCCTGCTTCACCAGCCACTCCGCGATGTCCGTCGCGAGCGAGAAGCCGGCCGGGGCCAGCTCCTCCATCCGCTCCCGGTTGACCGTCAGCGTCGCCATCATCCCGGTGAAGGCCGGGAGCAGCACCTCGAGCTGGTCGCAGGAGTCGAAGACCGGCTCCTTGTCCTCCTGAAGGTCGCGGTTGTACGCGAGCGGCAGCGCCTTCAGCGTCGCCAGCAGACCGGTCAGATTTCCGATGAGCCGGCCGGACTTGCCACGCGCCAGCTCCGCGATGTCCGGATTCTTCTTCTGCGGCATGATCGACGACCCGGTCGAGAAGGCGTCGTGCAGGGTCACGAAGGAGAACTCCTTCGTGTTCCAGATGATGACCTCCTCCGCGATCCGGGAGAGGTTCACGCCGATCATCGCGGTGATGAAGGCGAACTCGGCGACGAAGTCACGCGAGGCCGTGCCGTCGATGGAGTTCGCGGACGAGCCGTGTTCGAAGCCGAGGTCCGCGGCGACCGCCTCCGGGTCGAGACCCAGCGACGATCCGGCCAGGGCGCCCGATCCGTACGGAGAGACCGCCGTGCGCTCGTCCCACTGCCGCAGCCGCTCCGCGTCCCGGGAGAGGGACTGGACATGGGCGAGCACATGGTGGGCGAAGAGCACGGGCTGGGCGTGCTGGAGGTGCGTACGGCCCGGCATGGCGACGTCCGGGTGTGCCTCGGCAAGGCCGACCAGCGCGTCCTGAAGCTCGGCGATCAAGCCGCCGATGATCCGGGCGTGGTCGCGCAGATACATCCGGAAGAGCGTCGCGACCTGGTCGTTCCTGGACCGTCCTGCCCGCAGCTTGCCGCCGAGGTCCAGGCCGAGGCGCTCCAGGAGACCGCGCTCCAGCGCGGTATGGACGTCCTCGTCGGCGATCGTGCCGACGAAGGAGCCGTCGGCGACATCGGCTTCGAGCCGGTCGAGGCCGGCCAGCATCCGCGTCAGCTCGTCCTCGGTGAGCAGGCCGGCCTTGTGGAGCACACGCGCGTGGGCGCGGGAGCCCGCGATGTCGTACGGCGCGAGCCGCCAGTCGAAGTGGACCGACGCCGACAGCTTCGCCAGCGCCTCGGCCGGACCGTCGGCGAAACGGCCGCCCCAGAGCCGCATGTCACCGTTGTTGCTGCTCACAGCTGAAGCTCCTCAAGAGGGTGGATGTGCGCCCTCCCCCTGGGCCCTGCGAGCCTGGGGGACCCCCGCCCCGCCGCGGAGGAACGGGGAGGGGCGGCTGTCGTACGCGTATCGAATCAGGCGAGGTCGCGCCGCGCCGCGATCTTCGACGACAGGCCGAAGATCTCGATGAAGCCCTGCGCCTTCGACTGGTCGAACGTGTCGCCCGAGTCGTACGTCGCCAGGTTGAAGTCGTACAGCGACTCCTCGGACTTCCGGCCGGTGACGACAGCGCGACCGCCCTGCAGAGTCATCCGGATGTCACCGGTGACATGCTGGTTGGCCTCGTTGATGAAGCCGTCCAGGGCGCGCTTGAGCGGGGAGAACCACAGGCCGTCGTAGACCATCTCGCCCCAGCGCTGCTCGACCTGCCGCTTGTAGCGGGCCAGCTCGCGCTCGACCGTGACGTTCTCCAGCTCCTGGTGGGCGGTGATCAGCGCGATCGCGCCCGGAGCCTCGTACACCTCACGGGATTTGATGCCGACAAGACGGTCCTCGACCATGTCGATCCGGCCGATGCCCTGCGCGCCGGCCCGCTCATTGAGCTGCTGGATCGCCTGAAGGACGGTGACGGGCTTGCCGTCGATGGCGACCGGGACGCCCTCCTTGAAGGAGATGACGACCTCGTCGGCCTCGCGCTGCACGGCCGGGTTCGAGGTGTATTCGTAGATGTCCTCGATCGGCCCGTTCCAGATGTCCTCCAGGAAGCCGGTCTCGACGGCCCGCCCGAAGACGTTCTGGTCGATGGAGTACGGCGACTTCTTGGTGGTCGCGATGGGGAGCTGCTTCTCCTCGCAGAAGGCGATCGCCTTGTCCCGGGTCATGGCGTAGTCACGGACCGGGGCGATGCACTTCAGATCGGGGCCGAGCGCGGAGATACCGGCCTCGAACCGCACCTGGTCATTGCCCTTGCCGGTGCAGCCGTGAGCGACGATACCGGCGTTGTGCTTCTTGGCGGCGGCGACGAGGTGCTTGACGATCGTCGGCCGGGAGAGGGCGGAGACCAGCGGGTAGCGGTCCATGTAGAGGGCGTTGGCCTTGATCGCCGGGAGGCAGTACTCGTCGGCGAATTCATCCTTGGCGTCGGCCACCTCGGCCTCGACGGCACCGCAGGCGAGCGCGCGCTTGCGGATGACGTCCAGGTCCTCGCCGCCCTGGCCGACGTCCACGGCAACGGCGATGACCTCGGCGCCCGTCTCCTCGGCGATCCAGCCGATGGCGACGGAGGTGTCCAGACCGCCCGAGTAGGCGAGTACGACGCGCTCGGTCACTGGTTTCTCCTTACGATGCATTCGGTGATGGGTATAACTATGCAGTCCTCCGTATGTTTTGTCAACGCGGTCCGTACGGCCCGTACGGACCGTGCCTCGCCAGGAGCGCGAGACGAATATCGGAGCCCGGGACCGCCTGATACGGGAGCCCGGAACCGCCTGCCCCGGTGATCGATCACCGCGGATAATCCCTCGTATGGGACAGCGCTACGAACGAATAGAAGGCCGCATCCGCAGCTTCATCGAGCAACAGCCCGTCTTCTTCACCGCCACCGCCCCACTCGGCGGCGAGGGGCATATCAACCTCTCCCCCAAGGGCCGCAGCGGCACGCTCGTCGTCATCGACGAGCTGACCCTGGCCTATCTCGACTTCGGCGGCAGCGGCGCCGAGACCATCGCTCACCTCCGTGAGGAGGGGAATGGGCGCATCACGCTGATGTGGTGCGCGTTCACCGGCCCGCCCAAGGTGCTGCGCGTGCACGGCAGCGGTGAGGCGATCTTCCGCGACGACCCGCGCTGGGCCGATGTCATCCCGCACTTCAAGGAGGTCGACGGGCCGAGCGCCCGCGCGATCATCGTCATCCACGCGCTGCGGATCAGCGACGCCTGCGGTTTCGCCGTGCCCTTCATGGAGTACCAGGAGGAGCGCACGCAGCACGCAGAGCACTTCGGCCGTAAGTCGGACGAGGAGTTCGCCGCGTACTGCGAGAAGAAGGACCACGTCGGAGTGAGCCTGGACGGGCTGCCTGCGCTGCCGCTCCCCCTCCCCGCGCGTACGGACTGACTCCGGGAAGCGTCCGGGTGCGCGTACGGCGCAGTCCGGGCGGCGCGCCCCCCGCGTCGCGCGTACGGTCATGAACCATGCGCCCCGGACTCGCACTTGGCTCCGTGCTCCTTCTGCTCGCCGCAGGTACGGTCGCGGCCGTCCCCGGCCGCGCGGCCACGCTCCCCGAACGGATGGCCGACACGGGCGGCGGCACCCAGCTGATCACCGCCGAGGCCCCGAGCGCCGGCTCCACCACGGGCCAGGTCACCTGGTGGGACCGGCGCCGCGACGGGCGGTGGGTGACGGCGGGCTCGGCCGTGGCGCGGTTCGGCGCGAAGGGCCTGGTCGAGGGCGGTAGCCGGAAACAGAGCACCTTCACCACCCCGACCGGGCTGTACGGCCTGCCGTACGCCTTCGGGACCAGGGCCGCTGCCGCCTCGACCGACTACCCCTACCGCCGGGTGACGGAGAAGTCCTGGTGGTGCCAGGACAACGGATCCCGCGCGTACAACCGCTGGGTGGAGGGGCTGCCCGCAGACTGCCGGGCTGCCGAGTCCGAGCATCTGGTCACGTTCGCGACGCAGTACGCCCGGGCCCTGGTCATCGGCTTCAACTACGACCGTCCGGTGCACGGTCGGGGCGCCGGTATCTTCCTCCATGTCAACGGGCGTGGCGCGACAGCCGGTTGTGTGTCTGTGCCGGACGCGGCCATGCGCCGGATCCTGGCCTGGGCCGACCAGCACCGCGACCCGCACATCGCCATCGGCACCGCTTCGGGACGCACTGCCGTCACGCGCTACTGACCGGGCTTGGCAACGTCACATATTGCACAAGCGCCCCTCGCGTTGAACTCCACGCGCCTCGTATGCGTATCCCCGTACGCGAAAGAGGTACAGCCGAGGAGCAGTCGTGGCGATGTTGCAGAGCGGTCGGGCCGCAAGACGCCAGACCATGCGGGCGATCCGGCCCCAGCGTGACCCGGCGGTGGCACTGCTGGCCGTCGCCTGGGCAGGGGCGGTGGCCGTGCTGTCCCTGTGGTGGCAGAACACTGCGGTGGTGCATATGACCACCGCCGAGTGGCTGATCGGTGCCGGAAGGATCACCGGTCTGCTGGGCGGATACATGATCGCGCTGGTGGTGCTGCTGATGGCACGCGTCCCGGCGCTGGAACGGCGGGTGGGGTCCGACCGGGTGACCCGCTGGCACGCGATGAGCGGCCGCTACGCGATCAGTCTGATCGTCGCGCATGTCGTGCTGACCGTCTGGGGATACGCCGTCCAGGCCCGTACCGGCCTCGTGGAGCAGACCGTCACCGTCGTCGTCGACTTCCCCGAAATGATCAAGGCGGCGATCGGCACCGGGCTCCTGCTGCTCATCGGCTTCGTCTCGGCCGGGGCGGTACGCCGACGGATGTCGTACGAGACGTGGTACTACCTGCACCTTCTCACCTATGTCGCGGTGTATCTGACCTTCTGGCACCAGCTGGCGACGGGTGCCGAGTTCGCGGCGAACCCGATGGTGCGCACCGTCTGGTACGTGCTGTACGGAGCGGTCGGCGCACTGCTGCTCTGGTACCGCGTCCTGTCGCCCGTCCGGCTCAATCTCTGGCACCGGATGCGGGTCGAGTCGACCGTGGACGAGGCACCCGGTGTGGTCTCCGTGCTGATCACCGGGCGACGGCTGCACCGGCTCGGTGCCGAGGCGGGTCAGTTCTTCCGCTGGCGGTTCCTCACCAAGGGGCTGCGCTGGAGCGCCAATCCGTACTCTCTCTCCGCCCCGCCCCGCCCCACCCTGATGCGTATCACCGTCAAGGCGGTCGGGAAGCACAGCACGGCCCTCTCCCGGCTGGAGCCGGGGACGCGGATCTGGGCAGAAGGCCCCTACGGAGCCATGACCGCCGGCCGCCGGAGCCGCAACAAAGTGCTGCTGATCGCGGGCGGCGCCGGGATCACCCCGCTGCGCGCGCTGTTCGAGACGCTGCCCGGCGGCCCGGGCGACCTGACGCTGCTCTACCGGGCCAGCAAGAGGCAGGACCTGGCGCTCTGGAACGAGCTCGAGCAGATCGCTCAGCGCCGGGACGCACAGCTGATGTACGCGGTGAACGGTCCCGACGGTGCCCGGCCCGAGATCACCGCCGAGCGGCTGACGGAGGTGCTGCCCGACATCGACGAGCACGACGTCTATCTCTGCGGGCCGCCCGGTCTCGCCGAGGAGTCGTACCAGGCACTGCGCGAAGCAGGAGTGCCGTCCCGCCGGATCCACCACGAGTCCTTCGAGATGTGAGGCCGTCCTTGAAGAGGAAACATCCGCTTCGCCGGATCATGATCGGCGCCGCCGCCACCGTGTCAGGTGTCGTCCTGCTGCTCGCACTGAAGCAGCCGGGCAACACCGTGGCCGGGGCCTCGTCGCAGGCCGGGGCTCAGGTGCCGCCCGCCGGCTCGGTGTCCGCCGGGAACGGGGCCGGGGCCGCGGGGGGACAGACGGTGCTCGGTGACGTCGCCGGCACGCAGTACGGCGACGTCCAGGTCCAGCTCACGCTCAACGGCGGCAGAATCACCGGGGCACAGGCGGTGAAGGCGCCCAGCGCCGACGCCAGGAGCCGGCAGGTCGCCGCCGACGCGATCCCCAAGCTCAACCAGGCCGTGATGACGGCGCAGAGCGCGCAGATCGACGCCGTCTCCGGGGCCAGCTACACGAGCCAGGGCTACATCAAGTCCCTGCAGAGCGCACTCGACAAGGCCGGGACTGCGGGGACTGCAGGGGCGGCGGGCGGCGGCGCCGGGGATTCCGGCAGCGAAGGGTCCGGCGCGCAGGCCGGTGCACAACCCGGAGCAGGGACGCAGCCCGGGGGAGACTCGGGTTCCGGTGCGGGCTCGGGCTCCGGCTCCGGCTCCGGCTCCGGCTCCGGTGGCGCCCAGGCGACGAAAACCGTCCTCGGCGACGTGGCCGACACCCAGTACGGCCCCGTGCAGGTCCGTATCACGGTCAGCGGCGGCAAGGTCACCGCGGCCGACGCCGTCAAGGCGCCCAGCGCTGACGCCAACAGCCGGCAGATCGCCGCCAAGGCTGTGCCCAGACTGAACCAGACAGCGGTCACGGCGCAGAGCGCGCAGATCGACGCGGTCTCCGGGGCCAGCTACACCAGCCAGGGCTACATCAAGTCCCTGCAGAGCGCACTCGACAAGGCAGGTCTGTGATGCCCGCCGGGGAGCGCCTGCGCCATGTCGAGCACTCCATGGGCACGGTTTTCTCGTTCGACATCCGTATCGCCACCGGCAGCGACTCTCCCAGGGTGCGCGCCGGACTCGCCGCCGCCGTGGTCGGTCTGCACCGCGTGGACGAGATCTTCTCGACGTACCGTCGGGACAGCCAGCTCAGCCGACTCGCCCGCGGCGAACTCTCGCTCGGGGACTGTGTCACCGAGGTCGCCGAAGTGCTCGAGCTGTGCGCGGACGCGGAGCGGGATAGCGACGGCTGGTTCACCGCCCGCTACGCCGGCGAGCTCGATCCGACCGGTCTGGTCAAGGGCTGGGCGGTGGAGTGCGCGGTCCGCATGCTCGCCTCGTCCGGTGCGGATTCGGTCTGCCTCAACGGAGGCGGCGACATCCAGCTGTACGGCGGCCCCTGGCGGGTGGGCGTCAGTGATCCGCTGCACCCGGGCGAGCTCGTCACGGTGATCGAGGCCGACGAGGGCCTCGCCGTCGCCACATCGGGCCCGGCCGAGCGCGGCTGCCACATTCTCGACCCGCGCACCCGCCGGCCACCCGCCGAGGCGATGGCGTCGATGACGGTCGTCTGCCCGGGGCTGACCCACGCGGACGCCCGGGCGACTGCCGCGTACGCCATGGGCGGGCGGGCCCGCGACTGGCTGGAGGAGCTGCCCGATACCGAGGGCTTTGCGGTCAATGCCGACGGCAGTACCTGGCGGACCAGCGGATTCGCCCGCCACACGGCGAAGTTGACGGCCTGACGACGGGACCGCCGGTGGCCTCAGCGGTCGTTCTGGGCCAGGCGCAGCAGATGGTCCGCAAGCGCCTGGCCGCCGTTCGGGTCGCGGCTGATCAGCATCAGTGTGTCGTCGCCCGCGATCGTGCCGAGGATGTCGTGCAGTTCGGCCTGGTCGATGGCCGAGGCGAGGAACTGGGCCGCGCCCGGAGGCGTACGCAGCACCACGAGGTTGGCGGAGGCCTCGGCGGAGATGAGCAGTTCGGCCGAGAGGCGCCGCATGCGCTCCTCCTTGGCCGACTCCCCGAGCGGGGCCTGTGGGGTGCGGAAGCCACCCTCGCTGGGCACCGCGTAGATCAGCTCACCGCCGGTGTTGCGGAGCTTCACCGCGCCGAGCTCGTCGAGGTCGCGGGAGAGCGTCGCCTGGGTGACGCTCAGTCCGTTGTCCGCCAGGAGCTTCGCCAGCTGGCTCTGCGACCGCACCGGCTGCCGGTTGAGGATGTCCACGATCCGGCGGTGGCGGGCCGTGCGGGTCTGCGGTACGGCGGGCCCGCCGTGCTCGGTGTCCTGCGCCTCGGTCATCGTCGTCGTCTCATTCCCCGGATCGTCCTTCCCCGTACGCACCGTCGAGGATGCCCGGAAGCGCCTGGAGGAACGCGTCCACTTCCGCGTCACCGATGATCAGTGGCGGCATGAGCCGCACGACATCGGGAGCGGGAGCGTTCACCAGGAAACCGGCATCCTGAGCTGCCTGCTGCACCTGCGGTGCGAGGGGCTCGGTGAGCACGATACCCAGCAGCAGGCCCTCGCCACGGACGTGGGAGACCAGCGGGTGGCTGTGCTTGCCGTCGGCGCCCTCGATTCCGTCGCGCAACTTCTCGCCGAGGCGCTTCACCTCGTCGAGGACTCCGTCGGCCGCGAGGGTGTCGAGCACGGCGAGTCCGGCCGCGCAGGCGACCGGGTTGCCGCCGAACGTCGTGCCGTGCTGGCCGGGCCGGAGCAGGTCCGCGGCCTGGCCGAAGGCGACGGTCGCGCCGATCGGGAGCCCGCCGCCGAGACCCTTGGCGAGCGTGACGACATCGGGCTCCACGCCCTGGTGTGCCTGGTACTCGAACCAGTGGCCGGTCCGCCCGATACCCGTCTGGATCTCGTCGAGGACGAGCAGCGTGCCGGTGGCCCGGGTGATTTCCCGGGCGGCCTCCAGATAGCCCTTGGGCGGGACGACCACGCCGTTCTCGCCCTGGATCGGCTCGATGACGACCAGCGCGGTCTCTTCGGTGACCACCGCCCGCAGCGCCTCGGCATCGCCGTACGGGACGTGTGTGACGTCTCCCGGCAGCGGCAGGAACGGCTCCCGCTTGCCCGGCTGGCCGGTGAGGGCCAGGGAGCCCATCGTGCGGCCGTGGAAGCCGCCGTCGGTGGCGACCATGTGCGTGCGGCCCGTCAGCCGGCCGATCTTGAAGGCGGCTTCGTTGGCCTCCGCGCCGGAGTTGCAGAAGAAGACGCGGCCGGGGCGGCCGAAGAGCTGGATCAGCCGCTCGGCGAGTGCGACGGGGGGCTCGGCGACGTAGAGGTTGGAGACATGGCCGAGGGAGGCAATCTGCCGGGAGACGGCGTCGACGACGGCGGGGTGGGCGTGGCCGAGCGCGTTCACGGCGATGCCACCGACGAAGTCGGTGTACTCGGTGCCGTCCGCGTCCCAGACCTTGGCTCCCTCGCCGCGTACGAGGGAAAGCTTCGGCGTGCCGTAGTTGTCCGTCATCACGCCCTGCCAGCGCTGTGTGAGCTCCTCGTTGCTCATGACTCCCCCTCTAGCGGTAGCTGTCCGTCGGGCACGACCATCGTGCCGATGCCCTCGTCGGTGA
Source organism: Streptomyces sp. NPDC048479 (assembly GCF_040651435.1). Classification (NCBI taxonomy): domain Bacteria; kingdom Bacillati; phylum Actinomycetota; class Actinomycetes; order Kitasatosporales; family Streptomycetaceae; genus Streptomyces; species Streptomyces sp. NPDC048479. Next base: position 180,496 of record NZ_JBEZKA010000005.1, on the reverse strand, counting down.
AGATCTCCAGCAGGATCGAGTGCTGGACCCGGCCGTCGATCACGCGCGCGGTGTTGACCCCGTTGCGTACGGCGTGCAGACAGCCCTCCATCTTGGGGACCATGCCGCTGGAGAGGTCGGGCAGCAGCTTCTCCAGCTGGGTGGCGGTGAGCCTGCTGATCACTTCGTCGCTGTTCGGCCAGTCCTCGTAGAGGCCCTCGACATCGGTGAGGACCATCAGTGTCTCGGCGCCCAGCGCGGCGGCGAGTGCAGCCGCGGCGGTGTCGGCGTTGACGTTGTAGACATGGTTGTCGTCGGCGGAGCGCGCGATGGAGGAGATGACCGGGATACGGCCGTCCCCCAGGAGCGCCTCGATGGCGCCCGTGTCGATCTTGGTGATCTCACCGACGCGGCCGATGTCGACCAACTCGCCATCGATCTGCGGCTGGTGCTTGGTGGCGGTGATGGTGTGGGCGTCCTCGCCGGTCATGCCGACGGCGAGTGGGCCGTGCTGGTTGAGCAGCCCGACGAGCTCACGCTGGACCTGACCGGCCAGCACCATCCGTACGACGTCCATGGCCTCGGGGGTGGTGACCCTCAGGCCCGCCTTGAACTCGCTGACCAGGCCGTGCTTGTCGAGCTGGGCGCTGATCTGCGGACCGCCGCCGTGGACCACGACCGGCTTGAGGCCGGCGTGGCGCAGGAAGACGACATCCTGCGCGAAGGCCGCCTTGAGGTCCTCGTCGATCATGGCGTTGCCGCCGAACTTGATGACGACGGTCTTTCCGTTGTGCCGGGTCAGCCAGGGCAGCGCCTCGATGAGGATCTGGGCCTTCGGCAGCGCGGTGTGCTTACGGGCGCTCATGAGGAGTACGCGCTGTTCTCGTGGACGTAGTCGGCGGTGAGGTCGTTGGCCCAGATCACGGCGGAATCGGACCCGGCGGAGAGGTCGGCGGTGATCTTCACCTCGCGGTAGCGCATGTCGACCAGGTCCCGGTCCTCGCCGACGCTGCCGTTCTTGCAGACCCAGACGTCGTTGATGGCGACGTTCAGCCGGTCGGGCTCGAAGGCGGCCTGCGTGGTGCCGATGGCGGAGAGCACCCGGCCCCAGTTGGGGTCCTCGCCGTGGATGGCGCACTTGAGGAGGTTGTTACGGGCGATGGAGCGGCCCACCTCGACGGCGTCGTCCTCGGTCGCGGCGTTGATGACCTCGATACGGATGTCCTTGCTGGCGCCCTCGGCGTCACCGATCAGCTGGCGGGCGAGATCGTCGCAGACGGTCCGAACGGCCTCGGCGAACTCCTCGTACCGGGGTGTGAGCTCACTGGCTCCGGAGGCGAGCAGCAGCACGGTGTCGTTGGTGGACATACAGCCGTCGGAGTCGATCCGGTCGAAGGTCTGCCGGGTGGCGTCGCGCAGCGCCTTGTCGAGCGTCGCGGCCTCGAGGTCGGCATCGGTGGTGAGGACGACGAGCATGGTGGCGAGGCCGGGGGCGAGCATGCCGGCGCCCTTGGCCATACCCCCGACGGTCCAGCCGTCCTTGGTGACCACAGCGGTCTTGTGGACGGTGTCGGTGGTCTTGATGGCGATGGCGGCCTTCTCACCGCCGTGCGCGGAGAGCTCGGTGGCGGCCTTCTCGATGCCGGCGACGATCTTGTCCATCGGCAGCAGCAGACCGATCAGCCCGGTGGACGCGACGGCGACCTCGCCGGCACTCTGGCCGAGCACCTCGGCGGCCTTCTCTGCGGTCGCGTGGGTGTCCTGAAAACCCTGCGGGCCCGTACAGGCGTTGGCGCCACCGGAGTTGAGGACGACGGCGGTGACTTCGCCGCCGCGGAGGACCTGCTCGGACCAGAGGACGGGCGCGGCCTTGACGCGGTTGGAGGTGAAGACGCCCGCGGCGGCGCGGCGGGGACCGTTGTTGACCACGAGGGCCAGGTCCGGATTGCCGTTCTCCTTGATCCCGGCGGCGATGCCCGCCGCCGTGAATCCCTTGGCTGCCGTGACGCTCACTGCATCTCCTTGTTCGTTTCTCCGCCCGCGCGGCACGGCGGTGCGGCTTTCGTAGTTGTCAGCAGCCCGGCGGCTGCGCGTGCGTCGCTCACGGAGCGACTCCGATCGTGGAAAGTCCGGTGTCCTCGGGGAGCCCGAGGGCCAGGTTCATGCTCTGCACCGCGCCGCCCGCGGTGCCCTTGGTGAGGTTGTCGATGGCGCTGATCGCAATGATGCGGCCGGCGGCCTCGTCGTACGCGACCTGGATCTGGACGGCGTTCGACCCGTGGACGGAGGCGGTGGCGGGCCACTGGCCCTCGGGGAGCAGGTGGACGAACGGCTCGTCCTGGAGCGCCTTCTCGTACGCGGTCCGTACGTCCTGAGCCGTCGTGCCCGGCTTCGCCTTCGCGCTGCACGTGGCGAGAATGCCGCGAGCCATGGGCGCCAGCGTGGGCGTGAAGGAGACGGTGACCCGCTCGCCGGCCGCCGTGCTCAGGTTCTGGATCATCTCGGGGGTGTGGCGGTGGCTGCCGCCGACGCCGTACGGGCTCATCGAGCCCATCACCTCGGAGCCGAGCAGATGCGGCTTGGGCGTCTTGCCCGCGCCGGAGGTGCCGGAGGCGGCGGTGATCACCGCTTCGGCCTCGGCGAGCGACGCCGCGTATGCCGGGAAAAGGGCGAGCGTGACGGCGGTGGGATAGCAACCGGGTACGGCGATGCGCTTGGTCCCTTGCAGCGCGGCACGGGCGCCCGGCAGTTCGGGGAGGCCGTAGGGCCAGGTCCCGGCGTGCGGCGAGCCGTAGAACGTCTCCCAGTCGGCCGCGTCCTCCAGCCGGAAGTCGGCGCCCATGTCGACGACGAGGACCTCGTCGCCGAGCTGCTCGGCGACGGCGGCGGACTGACCGTGCGGGAGCGCGAGAAAGACAACCTCGTGCCCGGTGAGTACCTCAGCGGTGGTCGGCTCGAGCACCCGCCCGGCGAGCGGGAGCAGATGCGGCTGCAGGCCACCGAGCTTCTGGCCCGCGTTGGAGTTGCCGGTGAGGGCGCCGATCTCGATCTCAGGGTGGGCGAGGAGCAGCCGGAGGAGTTCTCCGCCCGCGTAACCGCTCGCTCCTGCCACTGCTGCTCGTACCGCCATCGAGTCCTCCTCGTCGATGGCATGACTATACGCAGCTCTGCAGATTTATGCAATCGACTGGAGGGGAAGGGCGGCGACCTCGTTGTGACCGAGAATTTTAGTTGGCGAACGAGCACGCTAGTTGGCGAATCTTGGTCCCGTAACGCTGCGTTGCGATCGGTTCCGAGAAATGTCGCCGTTGCCGGTCGCGTGGTGCTGCTGTGGGTACGTGGGCGAGGCAGCGAGAGCGAAGATCCCGTCGGATTCAAGTCATCTGGACCAACTTGTCACGGCGTACGACGGGGATGCCGGGCTTGCGGGATCGGCTGCTGCTCGGGGAGGGCTGGTCGCGTCGATGGAGCTCGACGTGGCGGGTGGGTGCCGGCGAGGTCTGCTGGCCGATCCGGGATATGGCTCACGTGCCGGTGCTGTCGTCCCGGCCCATGCGGGGCTTCACGTGGCGGGCGAAGCAGCGGCATCGACCCGGGCTTGAGGTGATGGCGTCAACGGGCAAGACACACGGCTTCGAGTCGCTGGAGGAGATGCGGCTGCTGGTCGCCCTGGACTTCCTGGGCGCATCGGAGGTGCTGTCGCAGCCGTTCCGGCTGGACTTCGAGCACGCAGGCGGGGACACGTTAGCATTCTCTTCTGCTTTGCCGCGAATTCTTCGGCTACTAGAGCCGCAATAAGGCGCTCCCGGAATTCTGCGCTACTCATGCTGATTGTAGGCTCCTCGACCGCAGCGTCCAATTCTTTGGAAGAATCTGCAGGTGGAGTTGCAGTCAGAACGGCCAGTTCGGTAGTACCGGCTTGGCCGCGAGCCTCTCTAATTGCAGATCGGAGGCTCTTGGCAATCCCGCTCAATTTCCGCTTTATAGCTGGCGCGACGACCTCCTTGAAAACGGGGACGACAAATTCCCTTACGACTGCCTCGAGCGCTTCCGCTATCGCGTCTGCCAGCGCTTGCTGGGCCGGCGAGAGCTCCCGCACGTCCGCGCTTCTTAGTAAATCCGTTTTATACGCGTGATCTCTAAGAAGTGCGTCCACGTCAGCCGGAAATGATTCGGTGGGCCCTAAGAGCTTATTGGTGCCGTCTTCACGCAGGAGGTCGCGCTCAATGCCGGGGGAATCTTTAGAGTCCGAAAGATGCGTTCCTTCTGGAATTCGAACAAAGCGGAGGTGCCACTCGTGATTCATGCGACTCCTGTACCCCTAGGCCTCAGGCAGAAAAATACACAACTCGCGCGTAATTGGCCTCCCAGCGCACCCAAGGGCGTGCACGCGCTGCTGCTCGGCGAGCGCTGTCAGTTCATCGGGCCTCTCGCTTCTTTACACAGGGATCTATTGGGTCCCTGTCCGGAAACCTCGAGGCACCTCACACCGCGTTGCCGCAGGAAGTGAGCTCCAGCTTGCGGAGCAATCCCTGCTTCCTGGCTGGACACGCGCGCACTTGGTCACTGGCCGATGTGCTCATTCTGGCGCAGGTAGGTAATGCCGAAGCCGCGTACCTCCCGGTACTGCTGGTACTTGATCGACAGGTCGAAAGCGTTGGACTCGGCAGGCCTCTGGAAGACATCCAGGCCACGGCCCAGGAGGATCTTCCAACCCGTGTCGGTGGCGATGGACCGGTCGTGGATAGAGCCATCGTCGACGAGCTGGACGTCCAGGAGCACGCCGAGGACGGCCGCGTTCTTCTTGATCTGCAGCAGGTACTTCAGCTGCTTCTGGGCACGTTCGACATCGTCAGGGACCTCCACGGTGACCAGCTTGAGGGTGATCTCGTCAGCGGACTCCTTGACGCGGGCGATGCCCTCGATGAGCTCCATCAGGTTGCGGGCCTGATGGTAGGAGCGGATGTACGGGTCAATCAGCGTGATCTGGGAGGACCCACGCAGGTACGGGACAATCTGCCGAGAGAAGGTGAACCCGCGCTGCCCTTCCTCCCACTCCACCAGACCGTTCTTGAGGACCTCCTCGACGACTGACTTCTTCTTCTCTGTCGCGGGGGCGGCAGATTGGTCTGCCAGAGCAGGACCGGCCGCAGGCTCCTCGATCGGGATCTGGCCGTCCGCGCTGCGGCGGCGGCTGTTGTAGTACTCCGGGTAGTCCTTCTCCTCTCCAGTGGCCACCGAGTGCCAGGTGCCCTGGGCGTCTGTGTAGCCGAAGCGGACCTCGGCCATCGTGGTGTCGATACGCAGGATCTGGTCCTTGACACGCTTGCGGCCTTCGATGGCGAACCGCAGAACCTCCTCGATCTCTTCGGGCGTAGCCTGCTCGTGGGGGTAGAGCAGCTTCATCAGGCCAGAGAAGGTCTTGTGGATGCCGTCGCGGTCACGGGTGGAGATGTCACTCGAGAGCGTGAAGTGCTCCTGGTACCGGTCGGATGCATCCACGGAGCGCATGGATTTGAGGACCTCGGCGATGTAGTCCACGACAAACCCGTACCCCTCGGAAAACATCTCCTCGCGGATGGTATCGACCTCCCACCCGGGAATGTAGTGGTGCAAGCGGTCGAGGTAGGCGGAGTCGTGGTAGGCCTCAGGAAGCTCGTCGAACAGGTCGGAATGCTTGAGCATGAACGGCACGGTGTGGGAGGTATTGCCGACGAAGACCATGGATGCCTCCGCGCCAAGGGTCTCGACACCACGGGAGAACGACTTGTTCGCCATGTAGTTCTTCATGATGTCGACCAGCGCCTTGTCGGTGCGCTTCTTGCGGCCGGCGAACTCGTCGAAGGCAACCACGTCCCAGTACCCGACCAAGCCGATGCGCCCGTTGGAATTGTTCACGAAGAGCTTGGGCACGGTGACCTCGCCGCCGGAGATCAGCATGCCGTGCGGGGAGAACTCTGAGTAGATGTGGGACTTGCCCGTACCCTTGGGGCCAAGCTCAACAAGGTTGTAGTTGCGTTCGACGAACGGCACCAAGCGCACCAGCTGGATGAGCTTGGCCCTACGGGAGAACATCGTGGGGTTGAACCCGATGGACTGGACCAGCAGGTTCATCCACTCCTCGGTGGTGAACTCGCCACGGGCCTGGATGTATCCGGCGAAGTCGAAGTGGGACAGCTGGATGGGCTTGATCGAGCCCAGGATCCAGGGCACCAAGCGGTAGTCGTCGGTGTGGAAGTACTCGATGTCACAGATGCACCACACACCCCCGACCAGGAGCTTGAGGTGCTTCTTGACGGTGTCGGGGCTGACGACGACGCCCTTGATGCCGAGGTTGGCGAACTCGGCCTGGTAGACATCGTCCTTCTCGTTGAGGGCGACGGTGACCCGGTCGATGACCTTGTGACGGCCCCGCTCACGGATGGTCGACTTGACCAGCTCGGCCTCGTTGCGATGCACGTAGTGGTCCGCAAGGATCTTGCGTACAGCCTGGATGCCGGCCTGGATGGTGGCCTCGTCGTCGGAGGCCGCGTACTGGCCCAGCAGGTACTCCAGGACGTAGGAGGGCACAATCGCGTTGCCCTTGACGGCCTTGACCAGGTCCTTGCGCACGACAACGCCTGGGAAGTGACGGGTTATCTTCTCGTCCAGAGGCGTCTTGACCGGCACCCCGACCCCGCCAGCAGATGTAGTGGGGCTAGGGGTGGTGTCGTCGTAGATCACGTGGCTGCCCCTAGAAGTCGAAGTCGGAGGTGAAGGAGCGCTTGAGGGTGTAGGTCGCCTTCTGCGGCATCGACTTCCACCCGGTGGTGCCGGTTATGGGCTCATCAAGACGCAACTCAACGGTGCGGTCGTTGAGCTCGTCAGCCTCCCGCGACAGCAGCAGGCGCACGTCCTGGAAACGGTCGCGCTTGTCCTCGCTTGTGCGGTCGAAGTGCAGCTCGGGCTGGTTGGAGATCAGCACGTTGTCGACGTACAGGCCAACCCGCACGGTGCGAGCCTGGACCTTCTCGGTCACAGCGTCTTCCTGGTAGAAGCGCACCACAATCTGCCCGGTGGTGATCTTGTCGCCCTCGGCCATGATGCGGACCCCGACCTGAGACAGGTCGCTGGTGCGCTTCTTGGTCACCTTGACCACTGGCACCACGACCTCCTGCAGGGAGGCGCCGCCGTGCACGAACCGGGTGCCCGAGCCCGAGCGGCGCAGCCGCAGGTTGGCCCGGGGAACCTGCACCTGCACGCCCTCGCCTTCCAGGCCGATCTGTGCGGCGGTGAAGGTGTGCAGCGCGGGAGCGGCCTTGAGACCCTTGCCCAGGACGTATCGGCGGGCCTGCTTGAAGATCTCGTCGCCCTGCGGCAGTTCCTCGGATACGAATTCGGGGTCGATGGGCTTGATCTCCTGGTACAGGAACCCGTGGTCAGCAGTGATCATCACGGTGCCGGCGTAGGCGTTCATCAAGAGCCGCACGAGCTTCTTGAGGTCCTCGAGGGTGGCGGCCACGGCCTCGGGGGTGTTGCGCTCGGTCTCCATCTTGTCGCCGACTGCATCAATGCGGTTGTGGTAGACGTACACGACTTTGTGCTCCTGCAGCAGCGCGCGCAGGCCATCACGCTTCATGCTCAGCACGTCATCTGCCTTGACCGCGGTCCCACCGACCTCCGCGAGGATCTTGGACCGGTTGGCCGCGCCCCCGGCCGCCTGTCCGTCGACCTGGACCTGGTCGTCCTTGCCGGTGGGGCCGATCGTGGTGTGCGGCAGCAGGGCCGCCATGCCCATCTGGGTGTAGCTGGGCAGCACCCCGAGCATCGTGCTCTCGGCATCCAGGACCGCGGAGTACTTGTCCAGGCCGTTGATCTCGCTCTTGAGCTCATCGGCAACCTCGAAGCGCAGGGCGTCGGAGATGATCACGACGACGCGGCGGTCCTTGCGGTGCAGAGGGGCCACGTGGTCGTTGAAGAACTTCGTCTGTGGGCGCAGCACGTCCGACTTCCAGGCCGTCAGGGCATGTAGGTGCTGCGACCAGGCCTCACCCAGCGGCTGCAGGAACCGGTTCAGGTACTGCCGGTTGATCTGTTCTCGCAGGTGCTCCAGGACGTCGGAGCGGTCGGCCAGGGTTCGGGCCTGGTGCAGGAACTGTCGGTAGCGCTGGTCGATGACGTACCAGCCAGTGCAGTACTTGGTCAGCCCGTCATCGAAGGACACGATGTTCAGGTCGATCGTCCACAACCGATTGATCAGGTCCGCCGCGATCTCCAGGCCCCGGTAGGCGGCCTCATACTGGTCGTACCAGAGGCTGTTCGGCTTGCGCTTGCGCACGATCTCGGCAACCTCGCTGGCCGGGATGGTACGGTCAGCGACTTTCTCGGCCAGGGCCGAGATAATCTTCTGCTCAGTCTGCGGGAAGACGTCGTCCTCCAACAGGTCGCGGAAGTCACGGTTCTCAATCTGGTCGGCGTAAGAGATGTCCTGGGCGACCTTCTCGGCGAGCTTCTGCATGGCTTGTTGGCTGCGCCGGCCGTTGCGCCAGGACTCGAAGTCCAGGCGGATATCCCTGGCTGCCGTGTCCTTCCCGGGGAAGCGCCGGAAGGCCTGGGTAAAGAGCCACAGCACGAAGTCGGCCATACTCGGCTGCGCCGACTTGTACCCGTAGATGCTGGCGGCGCCCTGCCAGAAGTAGGAGTCCAGGTGGTGTTCGGTCAGACGGTCAAAGAACGCGGTCTGCTTGCCCTTGCCCGAGGCATGCTCGACCAACAGCCTGCGGGTGATCTCCCGCAGGCTGTGGTCCTTCTCCTCCAACAGGACCCCACTCATCTTGGCCTGTAGTTTCAACGGTCCGTCCCCTGCCGCCAGGCGTGGTTTGAGGAGCGCCACCAAGGTCTCGTCGGAGAAGAATGCCTCATGGGCAGCCACGATCTCGTCGATTCCATCGCCCTCCAGGCCAAGGTCATGGCGCAGAAGGGTTGCCTTGTCCGCCGAAAACACGCCCCAGGCCAGCTCTTGGTCCAGCAACCAGTTCCCGGTCTTCTCGGGGACCTGACCAGACCTGTAGACGAGAAACTTCGTCTCGGGCTCTTCCCTCAGGAAGCGGTGCTTGAGCGCGAACTCGTTGTTCTGCACTCGCACGACCTCGACGCCGGGCAGGTCCAGCACCTCAAGGGGAGCGGTGTGTTCGCCGTCCGGGTCGTGCCAGAACACAACCCGCTGGGTCTCGAACAGGCGCCGCAGGCGCGCAGCGATCGAAGTCACTACTTGGCCTCCAGGCCATTGATCTTCTTCAGCGCACGGCCGAGCTTCGGGTAGTTGGCCTTGACTCCGTCGTTCAGGTCCAGCTCAATGCGCTGGGTGGCCAGGGGGTAGAGCACCTCATGCTCGTAGGCCTCCAGCTCGACCAAGTCCTTGCGCAACTGCACGGTCTCCTTGCGCGCGGCAGCGGCCTCGCGCCCTGTAGAGCTCTGCGCGATGCGCTCGGCGTTCTCCAGGGCAGAGGCCAGCTTGTTGCGGTACTCGCGCAGGTAGCCCAGCACCGTGCTGGGCGTCGAGGGCGTGTAGCGGTGCAGGTAGACCAGTGCGTTAAAGGTCCCCTTCGGGCTGGAGAACATCCAATAGATAGGGCGCTTCTTGTATCGCTGGACGTGGCCTTCGTGGAACTTCTTGACGAAGTACTCCCGCATGCCCTTGACAGCCAGTGCCTCGGTCACGAACCGCAGGTTCTCCTCAAAGCGCTCCTCACCGAACGCTGCTCGCAGAAACTTACGGAAACGCGCGACAACGTCGTCCTCGAACCGGTCGTCTCCCAGCATCGGGATGACGTTGTCCTCATCCAGCAGGAACAACGGTTCGGGTACCTCAGTCTCATAGGCGGCCGTGCCGCTTTCCTGATCGGCCAATATCAGGCCAGGCGTGTCCAGGCTGTAGCGGCCGAAGATGCACCCCACCGCGTAGGACACCAGGTCCGTGGCCATCGAGGCGCGCATGGCAGCCTCGCGCTCATCGACGCTTTTCAGGTAAGAGAAGGTGAAGTCGGGGTTGGCGCACAGGGCGACGTCTTCAGTAGCCACGTCGACCTCAACATCACCGGAGATCCCGTAGTGGTCGGCGAAGTAGGCGTTGTTCGTCGCCTCCAGTCCACGGACTTCGTCTACCTCATCGCGCTGCTGCTGGCGGATCAGCTCGTACCGTTCGGCCAGCGCTTGTGTGGTGGTGAAGTGCTCCTGCAGGAACGGGGAACGCTGAAAGTCCCAGGACTCCTCACGGGAGTCCCAGTCCGCTCGGGCGATCTCGATACACCGACCCACTCGATCAAGTACTTCAGACGAGACCGCGGGATCGAAGGGCAGCCTGCTGACCGGCCCCTCATGAAAGTCCAAGGTGGGGGAAGTGAGTCCCAGGAAGTAGTCGGCGCTAGTGCTGTTGGCGTAGGCCATGATCGCCTTCAAGGTCGCTTCGTCGTCCGCAAAGCACATGGCGCCCTTGGTTTCCGAGATGAACCCGGCGGGGCTGTAGCGCATGGCGAAGGAGTTGGCTGAGATGGTCGACCAAGTGCCGCCCTGGCGGAAGTAGAAATCCATGCTAGGGATGCGCTTGGAAGGCGAGCCGTACCTCTCCGTGGCAAGGGCGACCATCTCCTCACCGTCGTTGTGCCAGTTGACCACCAGCGAGTGATTTCCGTACCACTTGCGGAAGGGTCCGCCCTTCTGGCAGGGGAACCAACGCCGCCCTGAATCCTGCGCGGCAGGACGGTCGGGCATTCCGAAACCGATCTCGCCGAGAGCCGGCTCCCACCACTGTTTGAGGAAGCGGTCGTTGTCAGAGGTTGCCAGGCCCTGGCGGGGCTTGGCGGCTTCACCAAGAGTCGGGAACTTAGCGATGGCCTGCACGGCACCTTCGGTGACCCAGTACGTCAGCGGGGTGCCGGGAATAGTACTCAGAGCGTCGGGGTGGACCTCGTAACGCTGCGGGTGATTCTTCGCCTTGGCAGCGGCACGGAGGGTGGCGCTCTTCTCGGCTTCGTTGCGCCCGTCGGTCAGGCGAATGTAGGTCCCTGCACTCCGCTTCGCAGGCGCTTCTTCGAGTACGAAGGCTGCGGTAGTGACCACCTCGCCTCCGATGCTGTCGAAGGCTCGGGGCCCCAGGTGAGCGAAGAGGTGGACATTCGTCTCAGCTAGGACCGCCTCGCGCAGCTTCGTAAAGGAGGACAAGAATGCCCAGCCCTGCATAGTGATCATTGCGGCCAGACCCTGCTGGGTCAGCAAGCTCAGTGCCCGCTCGATGAACATCGAGAATAGGTCTGCCTTGGAGTTGGCGTACTCCTCCATGGCGAAGTCCGCCAGGACCCCATTCATGCTGCGCCCGCCCATGTACGGAGGGTTGGCGACAACCGTGGCGTAGCGGGCTTGCAGGTACTGGGCCTGCTGCAGCACACGCGTCGCCTTGGGGTATAGGGCCCCCGTAAGGAGGTCGTCACTGACCTTGAGCGTGGTCTCGATGTGCTGGTGCAGCTGGTCAATGAGTGAGGCGTCAGGCTTGATCAGCGAGCCGAGGGTGTCTGCATGCTGGAACTGGTTCCAGAACATCTCCTCCTGGTACCGGTCACCGTCCTTGGTGATCAAGAGGTCCAGCTCAGTCGGGGTAAAGAAGATCGGGTTGAGCACGCAGATGTTGGGCTCAGTCTGCTTGGCAAAGAAACGGCGGTGGCGAGCGCGAGCCTTCATCGTCAGCGCGAAGGCGGCCAGGGCCGCAGCGCGAGGGTCGATCTCGGTGCCGTAGAGGTTGTGGGTCAGGATCGCGGCCGGGGTCTCGGAGGGTGCATAGCCCTCTTCCTCGTAGATCGCGTACAACAGGTCAAAGGCATAGGTAAGCATATGCCCGGACCCGCAAGCCGGGTCGATGACCGTGAGCTCTTCGGGAGAGGTGATCTTCAGGAAGTCGGCCTGCTGGCCGGTCGGGGGAATGTAGTAGTCCATCCGGTCGACCAGGGAAGAACCGGGGTGGTTAAGCATCCACAAGCGCCCCACCGAGTTCTCCACGAGGTAACGCACGATCCAGTGCGGAGTGAACAGCTGGGTGGCCGCCGGAATCTCCTCGGCGCCAGCCTTCTTGTTCTTTTTGAGGCCCGCAAAAACCTCGTCCTTACGCTCTGCGATGTAAAACTGGTAGAGCCATCCGATGACCTCGACGTCCTCGCACACCTCTGTGGTGAGGGCTGTGGCGGCACGGGAGACGATGGAATCCTCGGCCAGCAGCGTAGCGGGCAGCAGCAGTTCGGTGTAGTCCTGCAAGTCGTCGGACTCAAACATGAACGGCATCGCCTGATGCCAGTGATGGCAGTACTCGGCCAGCAGGCGCGCATACGCCTCGCCCTGAGGGTCGTTGCTGGTGCGCTGCTCGTCCAGCAGGGCGTTGACCTCGTCAATCACAGTCTGACGCACGACGTTGGCATCGAAAACGCCATTCTTCGCATCAACCAGGATCTCGGGCTGCCCGCCCAGCTGGCCCTCGGCCGGGGAGACGACTCCGACACCGGTGTACCCGTTGGCATCCATGAAACGCAGCGCGATAACGCGGTTGAACCACGTGTAGGCGACCTTGTCAACCACAGTCTGACGGCCGGCCTGTCCGCCTCCGGCCGCCTGAATGTCAGCTTCCAGGCGTCGGACACGCCCGTGGTGTTCGACGCGCTCGATCGAACCTGCGGCCAAGACGCTGGTGGCACGGGCCTCAACCTCGCGCAGCAGGACGGTGCGTGCCCAGGTCGCGAAGTTCCTCAGCGCATTGATGTCCATCACAGGACCACTCGCTTCCCGGAGTCGATGGTGGTGATCAGTGCCTGACGCAGGGCATCGAGGTAGGCGTCCACATCCTGGGGGCTTTCCAGCAGGGTGGGCCCACCATTGACCTTGACATGCTTAATGGAGACGGTCGTGTGCTTGACCGGCACAGGCACGGGAGTGCTGGCCCGCCCACCTGCGGTGCCGCTCCCAGAGTTGTCAGAGGCGCCGTTCTGCTCGGGTTCGGGCTGGGGCGTGCTGCTGGTCAGGGAGTCCAGGAGCGCGGGGTAGCCAGTGTCGGCGAAGTCACCAGCCAGCATGTTGATCGTGGCGATCTGGTTAGCCGCGGCAATCCTGTCCAACAGGGCCTTGACGGTCTGGTCGGCCTTTTGGCGGGCGGCGTCAGTAGCCTGCTGGTAGTCGCTGGTCTCCTGCAGCAACCGCACCCGATCGGTGATGCGTGCCGCGACCTCCTGGACGGCCTGCTCTACGCGGGCGGCAACCTGGGCCTGCATGTCCTCAACGGCCTGCTTGAGCTTGGTGATCTTGCCTCCTCGCAGCAGGTTCTCGTCGTCCAGCAGGGCCTGGATCTGCCCAGTGGCGTCTGCTTCGAGGTAGCCGAGGTTGGTGCTATTGGTCTGCAGGAAGTCGCGAGCGGAGTCGTAGATGCCCCTCTGGGCGCCCTTGAAGAAGCTCACGACCGGGGTGATCTGCTCGTCCTTGGCATCCAGCAGGTCCTCGGCCATGGGGAAGTCGGTCAGGTACCACTCCTCACCCTTGCCCACGGCCTGCTGCAACAGCGCAACCGGGCCGTCCAGCCCAGCCAGGAACGGGTAGCGGCCCTGCTGCTCCTGATAGCCGGCCAGCTCGGTGCGCCTCTTCTGCAGGTTGTCGGCCACGTACCGGCCCAGCTCCAACGGGTCGCCGGGAACGGTCGGCTCGTCGAAGAAGTCCTTGGCGAAGGTCTGCAGATCCTTGACCTTGCGGGCTTCAAAGGTCTTCTGCTGGGAGACGAGGATGTGGGAGTGCTTCTGGGTGTTGCTCAGCGCCCGCGGGATCTCGGTGCGCTTGAGGGTGGCACCGTCCATGCTCAGGGTGAGCTTGCTCGTTCCCACCAGATGGGCGATCACGACCTCTATGGAGGGCAGGTCCCATCCGAACGGCTTGGTGCTGTAACGGTCAACCAGCGCCTTGACGGTGACCTGCTCACCCTTGTTACCCCGCCGAGTCACGTGAGAGAGCACCTCGCCGGCAGGCACGTCCAACTTGGACAGGCCCTCGGCATCGAAGAGGGCCTGCTCCTCAGGGTTGACTGCCGCCTGGATCTGGTTGTCCTGATAGCGCACCCCGCCCAGCATCTGCAGGCTGGTGTAGGTGCGTGTGATGAGCTCCTGCATGCCCTCACGCACGCGAGCCTCGGCATCACGAGAGGTCACAGGCACCTCGGCCGTGTGAATCACCAGGCGAGCCTTGCCCACCATGGTGCGCAGCCGCTCGATCACGTCCTTGGTGCGCTCAATGTTCTGCGCGGCCTTGGCCTGCAGGACCTGCTGCTGGGAAGCCGACAGTGATGTCGTCTGACGGCGCTTGATGTACTTCTCGGTGCGGATGACTTGCTGCAGGTCACCCATGGCCTGGGCGTCGTCGCCCAGGACCACGCGCAGCTCGTCCCGGCCCGCGCTGTGAGCCTTGACGACATCGAAGTCGTACTCGTAGTCCGGGCTGATGCAGTGCAGTGTCAGGTCAGCCTGCTGGTTGCGGCTGTAGGGCTGGTCGTCGAGCTTGTAGGAGAAGGCAAAGTCCTGGTTGTTCTTGGCGTAGCGCACCTTGTTCAGGCGCACCACGTTTTCCGACAGAATCTTGAACAGTCGACCCTTGACCTCACCAGGTTCGATGTCGACGTTCTTGATCTCCGCCTCCATCTCCTGCTCGTCATTAGTGAGGAAGGCATACACGGTCCCGGTGCGCTGGATGTAGTTCTCGGTCTCCAGCAGGTCCAAGGACACCTTGACCTGACGGGTCAGCTCGGCGATATCCCGATCAAACCCATCGGTAATCAACACCGTCAGATTGTGCGGGTTGGCGACGAACCCTTCGACGTGCTTGACGAGGAACAGGGCTTTGAGCAGGCGCATGGCCAGCTGGTTTTCGGGCAGGTTCTGCTCGGCGCGGGCGATGACTCGCTGCGTGGCAGACTTCAGCGCCGCACGGATGCCGGAGTACATCTGGTCAAAGGTCGCCAGCGACCCAATTGGAAGGTCTCCGAGCTCCTTGGCAACCTCCTGCACGACCCCCAGCATGGAACGCTCACCGACCGAGCTGCTACGGCCCTCAAAATAGTTGTGATCGGAGATGCCCTGGATCGCGGACTGGAACAGCGGGAACTGGTAGGTCACGAACGGGTAGGTGCCCACGAAGGGGTCTTCGCCGGGGTAGTTGCGGTAGGTCGTGCCCTCGACAAAGTCGAACAGGGTGCGGAAGTTGGGGTGCTGCTCGGCGTACACGCCCTCCAGTACGGCAGCTCCCTGCTCGTTCTTGCGCAGCAGACGCTTGCGGATGACCTCTTCGACATCAGCACTGGTCAGCTTCAGGCGGGTCTTGAAGCGGGCCTGGATCTTGGAGAAGTCGTGGCTCTGGGAGCGGGTACGGTCCCCTATGACCTTCTCCATGTCCTCCTGGGAGGTCACAAACACCCAGGCACGCCCGTTGCACTTGGAGTTGAGGGCTTCGGCGATGGTCTGCAGGTTCAGCATCAGCCTGCTATTGGTGCCGATGAACTGTCCGACCTCGTCAACGAAGAAGTTCAGGCGCGTCTGCGGATCGTCCCGGGCGTCCAGCCAGTCCTTGATCTCCTCGGCAAAGTCCTCGATGGAGACCGAGTGCTCCTGCCGGTACTTGGCTAGGATCCCCGTGGGGCGGCCTTCGGTCTGCCCGGAAACCTCGGCGTAGGCCTGCGAGATATTGAACTCCTGCAGCACGCTTTCCTCACGCCCCACGTTCCAGGGCTTGCCCGCGATGCGCTGGTAGGCGGCCTTGAAGTCTTCGAGTTGGCCATTGCGGTCCAGGTCGCGCTCGAAGCGGGCCACGTGGCCCTGCTTGCCGTAGTAGCCGCGGTGCTCGTTGAAGACCTTGACGAAGACCTGCAGCAGGGCGTCTTCCTGGTCCTTGCTGATCACGTCGGCCTTCTGGTCGATGTTGAACAGCAGGCTGTACGCGCCGATGCGGTCAGCCTTGTCTAGCAGCGCCGCAAGGAACGCATTGTCCGCCGAGGCCTTACTCCGAAAAGCCTCGGCGACCTGGACGCGGGTGAAGTCCTGCCCATCGACGTCGCCCAGCAGGTGGGCGAGCATTTTGAGCAGGTGGGACTTACCCGAGCCGAAGAAGCCCGAGATCCACACTCCGTTGGCGTGCTGGTAGTCGGTGTACTCCTCGAGCAAAGTCTCCAGGCCCTTGGCGGCTTCGTTGGTCAGGACATACTCCTCGACCTCGGTAGCGAGGTGCGAGGTATCGTCGGCCTTGATGACGCCCTCGATGGGACGCTGCACGTCCTTGGCAAAGATGGTGCCCAGAAGCATTGCTCAGGCCTCCTGTTCCTGGATGTCCTTGGCTCGGTAGTACTGGTCGTCCTGCAGCAGCCCGAACAGCACCAGCGAGGACCCGAGAGTCTCGGACTGCGCGTACTTGCCGGGAAAGAACATGAGCATCGGTTTGACCACCACGACGCTCTGCAGGTTGTTGAGCACGTTGTGGGAGCGGATGTAGGGGAAGAGCTCCCCGATCCCGGTCAGGAACAGGATGTCGAAGCCGCCGTCGGCAATCCGTTCGCCGACAGCCGGGGCCAGGTGCTGCTGCGGGTCAAGCATGTTTTGCAACAGCTCACGGAACTCGTCCTTGCCCAACTCCGGCTCCACGGCCAGCACCTGCTCCCACACCCCCCGGTCCTTAAGCAGGTCGATCGACAGATCGTACAGGTTGATCTCCCGCACAGTGATGCCCTGCGCGGACAGCCGGTTACTTACCCGCTTGCGGGCATCGTCCATCCCTCGCGCCCAGTCCGATGGGTACCACTGGATGAAGAAGGGCACCTCGTTACCCAGCCCCTCCATGCGCAGAAAACGGTCAGAGGAGAGCACGTCGAACATGTGCTTTTCCTGCTCTGGCAAGGTCCGATCAGTCATCGTCGTCTCCGGTCAGGGGTATCAGGGTCGGAAAGAACCGGACCTGGGAAGGCTGACGGCGGCGCAACAGGCGGGTCAAAGGCTCTGAGAGCAGCGCGGGCATGATCTGCCCTGCCTCGGTCAGCAGGCCAGCCTCGCGCAGCATCAGGTACACAGTGGTGCGCAGCTTGCGCAGCGTGCTCTCGCTCAGGTCGTCGAGCTCGTCGTGCCACAACGCCTTGGACCGTACGAAGTCCTCAAACCGCTCCGGCTCCAAGGACGGGGTCATCAGCAAGAAGCGTTCTCGCACTACCTCCTCGGCGAACTGCCCAACTAGGGCATAGCGGCGGCAGGCCGCAACCCACATCAGGTAGGCCCACTCAGTCGAGCTGCCCTCCATCAGCAACTCGAGCTCGTTGTTGTCAAGCTCGGCCATGCGCTGCACCAGCTCCCGGCCCATCCGACGGGCCGAGGAGGCTGTACGGGCCTGCAGCAGGTTGTCCGCGTCCAGTGCCTCGCGTACCTGGGCCCAGTCACGGGTTCGGTGCAGGTACAGGTACGCCGCGATCGAAGCCTCCTGCACGAAGAGCCCGCCAACGGTGAAGGACAGCCGGTAGCGCCCGGCGCCGTCAGGCTTGCTCACTCCGCCTCCTTCACGAAGGTCATCATCTTGTGCACGGAGATCAAGCCCCAGAGGCTCAAGAGGGCTGGGCCGGGGAGGCGGCGTTGCCAGCGCGCACCCAGTCGTCGACCTCGCCGGCCTGAAACTTCCAAAGCCGGCCGACCTTGTGCGCGGGCATCCCGCGCTCGGCGATCCACGTGTAGACGGTGTCCTTGGTAACGCCAAGGTGCGCCGCGATGTCGTCAGCAGACATCCAGGGGTCAGCCACGATGGCTCTCCTTGCGAAGGGGGACATGAAACAGGCCAGCACATCCTACCGGCGTCGCATTACCTGTCTGGCCTGGTATCTCCGGGTCTTGGCGGGTAAATGCGTGTCTTCCCTCGTGCGGAGCTGCCCCTGCTATGCCCGGGCAGGTGATGGTGAGAGCGTCGCGGGTCCGGGTGGCGGCGACGAAGAGCATCGAGCGGGCCTTGCGCAGCTCTCGCCAGTAGCGTGCGGGGTCTTCGGTGCGGCACCGGTTGATGGCCTCCGTCCTCGGCACGAGGCGGTCGTTGGCGCCGACGATGACGAGGCGCTGGTATTCCAGTCCCTTGAAGCGACGCATGGTGCCGACGTGGATGGCGGGTGTCGGTGAACACCGTCGCGAAGCTGATGGCCGAACTCGGCCTGGCCGGACGAAAGATCCGCGGGCGTCGGTCGCTGACCCGGCCGGGCAAGCGGCCCGCGGCCCCGGACTTCGTACGCTGGGACTTCACCGCCGAGGAACCCGACCTCGTCTGGGCAGGCGACATGACCGAGATCGACACCGGCGAGGGCAAGCTCTACCTCGCCACCGTGATCGACCTGTTCTCCCGCCGGCTGCTCGGCTATGCGATGGGCACCCGGCACGACGCCGAACTCGTCGTCGCGTCCCTGCACATGGCCGCGGTCACCCGTGGAGGCGACGTCCGCGGCGTGATCATGCAGACCGACAGGGGCAGCGAGTACTGCTCCGGGAAGTTCCAGCGGGCCTGCCGCAAGCTGGACATCACCCAGTCCATGGGCAGAGTCGGATCTTGTTTCGATAACGCCGTGAGCGAGGCGTTCAACAGCGTGCTCAAGGTCGAGTACGTCCACCGGCACACCTTCGGCACCCGTACTGAGGCCCGCATCAGGATCGCCACCTGGATCACTGACTTCTACAACGCCAGGCGGCTACACAGCGTATGCGGGTTCAAGAGTCCGATCGACTACGAACGTGACTACCGAGCCACCCTCGCCGAGGGACTGGCCGCATAGACCGTCTCCACACTGCGAGGGGATTGACAGTTTCCAGGGCGTCGAGATCTGGGGCGAGCAACTCGACGGGCTGAACGACGAGGAGTACGAGGTGCCCTGCCCTGCGTGCAGTGCGGAGAACTTCATAGCCTTCGGCAAGTACGGCTTCTTCTCGACCACCGACAGCATGTACATGGAGCCCTCCACCACGGCGAGGCAGGTGCCGCTGCGACCTCAGGCGCCCGCAACTTTGGAGGGACTGGCCCAAAGGCTCTACTCCCGCGCACTCGCCGACGGTCAGTCGGACATCGCCCGTAAATTGACCTACGTCTTCGGTAACGCGCAGTGCGCCGAGTGCGATGCCGTCTTCAGCGTCGAGGAAGCCATCGTCTCCCGGTGGGGCTGATGACGCTGTGGTCGCCAAGCGCCACGGGCCGAACCGATGGAGTCGGCCCAGGAACAGCGAAGCCCCTGAACAAAAGTCCAGGGACTTCGATCTTGGGACAGGCCGTGTCACTCGTATTCGCGAAGCAAGTCCTCGATACGCCGGTTGGCTACGTCCTGCCGCCCGTCGAGGCACTTCGCGTAGCGGGTCAGCAGGACCTCAACGCTGTTGCCAGCACGCTCGGCGACCTCGGTCGGGTCAACGCCAGCGTTGAGCCACGTCGACAGCGCCGAGTGCCGAAGGTCGTATGGGCGACTTGCGAGCGGCGAGGCCGCGGCGGCCGGCGGGAGAGCGAGGAGCCGAGCCTCCTGCCAGACCCGGTAGTAGGTAGAGGACGGGACAACCGAGCCCTTCTCGCTGAAGAAAAGCCGCCCGTCATCCGCCGTGCCAAAGGTGGCCAGGTGCTCGCGCAACACGGCTACGAGGTGAGGCGGGATAGGCACCCGCCTGACGTCCTCGGTCGGTCGATTCTTGAGCCCTCCGGAGTCGTGTGCGCAGGTTCGGATGCTGCCGAGGGCGGCTCGGACCTGCTGGACGGGCCGGCGTCATCGCACTGGAGAACACCAACAGCCGCCGCGCGGGACACATCTGCCCAACGGGAGCACCCTGCAGCGCGAGGCCGCAACGTCAGCCTTACCACCGCGCCCACGAGCTCAGTCAGACCGCCGCTCTGGAGGCTTTCCGAAGCGGCGGCCATCTCGCCATCCAGGCCGGCGCCGGCACCGGCAAGACGTCTACGCTCGAATTCCTCGCCGCGCAGATGCCCCGGCGGCGTGGGCGCTATGTCGCCTTCAACCGCTCCATCGCCCTGGATGCCGCCGCCCGTTTTCCGCCGACGGTGCAGTGCAAGACCGCCCACTCGCTGGCCTACGCCGCTCTCGGCCACCTCTACCGCGGCCGTCTCAACAGTCCCCGCAGGCCCGGCTGGCAGATCGGCCAGGACCTGGGCCTGCACACCCCAGCCAAGATCGGCCGGGTGGGCCTGATGCCAGCAACCCTCTCCAACGCGGCGCTGCGCACGGTGACCCGCTTCTGCCAATCGGCCGATGCGGAACTGGCCCACCATCATGTTCCGCATCTGCGGGGCATCGACGACCCGGACGACCATGCGGAGCTGGCCGACCTGATCCTGCCGTACGCGGACAAGGCGTGGGCCGACCTGCACGACCCGCACGGCGGCACGGTGCGTTTCGAGCACGACCACTACCTGAAGATGTGGGCCCTGAGCGAACCCGTCCTGCCCGGCGACTTTCTGCTGCTGGACGAGGCGCAGGACACCAACCCCGTCCTCGAGCAGATCGTTCTGGCCCACAAGGAGCGCACCCAGATCGTCATGGTCGGCGACTCGGCGCAGGCCATCTACGGCTGGCGCGGCGCCCGCGATGTGATGGCCCGGTTCGCTGGCCACCACCTCACCCTCACCCGCTCCTTCCGCTTCGGCCCTGCGCTCGCCATTGAGGCCAACCGCTGGCTCACCCTCAGCAACGCACCCATCCGGCTCTCCGGAACACCCGACATCCCCACCACCGTCGGATCCCGCACGGGACGCCCGGACGCAGTCTTGTGCCGGACCAATGTCGGAGCTATGACCGAGGTCCTCGCCCTCATCGCATCCGGCGCCGCGACAGCACTGGTCGGCGGCGGGGATTCGCTGCGCACCCTTGCGTCGGCCGCCCGCGACCTCATCCAGGGACGCCCTACCCACCACCCCGAACTCGTGCTCTTCACCACCTGGAGTGCACTGCGCGACTACGCCGAGCACGACCCGGCCGGCAGCGACCTGCAGCCCTTCGCCAACCTCATCGACGAGCACGGCCCGGAGGCCATCCTCCAGGCCGTCGACCGCCTGGCTCCCGAAGCCGCCGCCGAGGTCACCGTGTCCACCGCCCACAAGGCCAAAGGCCGGGAATGGGCCCGGGTGCGCATCGCACCCGACTTCACACCACCCGCCGACAGCGACCAAGTCGATGCCCAAGGCCATCCCGTTCCCCGGCCCATCGACGAGGCAAAAGCCCGCCTGGCGTACGTCGCCGTTACCCGAGCCCGCAACCACCTGGACCCCATCGGCCTGGCCTGGATCAGCCAGCACCCCGACAACCCCGTCGGAACTGGGAACCTGAACGCCCCGGTGCACCGCCCTGCGCCCCAGCAGGTTGATCACGTCTTGGCCGCCAGGTCTGACGACCAGGGCGGTGGTGTACAGCTCGGCGCAGTAGCGGCCCCTGCGCCGCTCGCCTCGATCCACGAGTGCCCCTCCGTGAAGCAACTGGCAGATGGATGCCCATATCGGCATCCACCAGCCCAGCCGTGGCCCTGGCCTCCATCCGCCTTTACAAAGCCACAGTGAGCGGCAGCAGGGCCAGCAGGTCGGCGAAGGCGAAGCGGAGCAGAAAACGCCGCGCTCACTGATCACGCATCCCCGATGGACGGCACACGTGCCGGTACGGTGTCACTCGCGGCCAGGCGCGTACTGCCATTCACCGTCTCCACCAGCACCACGCGGCCGGGTGGATGCCGATGGGGGCAGTGGCTTGCCGGTTCCCGTCAACACGGCCTTGAGTGCGGCCACATGGGGAAAGCGCACGCCCGCGCAGGGATGTCCCCCTCACGCCGGTGCGCTGGGTTATTCGTGGGCGTCGCGGAACTCGGCGAGCGACTGCTCGACGCCGGCGATGGTCAGGCACCAGAAATCCCAGCCGTCGACGTCGTCGGTGCCGACGGCTACCCGGGCGGCGGTCGTCGGAGTGCCCCAGCTGCGCCCCAAGACGCTGATCCTGCCGTCGCGTAGCAAGGTGGCTCGGAGCACGCCGATTGTCGCGCTGGCCGGTCAGCGTGATTTCGGCCGCCAGTTCGGCCGGGTCCAAGTACCCGAGCAGGTCGTGAAGGTCGACGCTCGAACGGCCGGAGTCGAGGGCCGGTGTGCCGGGACGCGCCGCTGCAGGTGGGACGGGCCCGCTGACCGGCAGAGCGCAGGCTCGCTGCAGGTTCAGGGCAGCAGTAGCCGCCGCGCTCCATGCTGACGGGGACGGAGTTCCAGCAGAACCAGGACTCTCACGCCAACTCGTTTCCACTGGAGCTCTGTTGCTGGTCGAGTCTGCCATCTCGCAGGCGTATGCGGCACAGTCGCCTCACTGGTGTCGTCGCTGGCAGAGCTGCCGCCCGTCACGCACAGTGAACGTCCACAGTCATGATCCGCCAACTATCCCTCTCAAGATCCGCCAACAAGAATTCTCCACGCGCTCCTGACCTGCGCATCTCAGACCATGATTCGCCAACTAAAATTCTCGGTCACAACCTCGTGGTGACCGAGAATTTTAGTTGGCGAACGAGCAACGCTAGTTGGCGAATCCTGGTCCCGTAACGCTGCGTTGCGATCGGTTCCGAGAAATGTCGCCGTTGCCGGTCGCGTGGTGCTGCTGTGGGTACGTGGGCGAGGCAGCGAGAGCGAAGATCCCGTCGGATTCAAGTCATCTGGACCAACTTGTCACGGCGTACGACGGGGATGCCGGGCTTGCGGGATCGGCTGCTGCTCGGGGAGGGCTGGTCGCGTCGATGGAGCTCGACGTGGCGGGTGGGTGCCGGCGAGGTCTGCTGGCCGATCCGGGATATGGCCCGCGTGCCGGTGCTGTCGACCCGGCCGATGCGGGGGTTCACCTGGCGAGCGAAGCAGCGGCATCGCCCCGGGCTTGAGGTGATGGCGTCAACGGGCAGGACGCACGGCTTCGAGTCGCTGGAGGAAATGCGGCTGCTGGTCGCGCTGGACTTCCTGGGCGCATCGGAGGTGCTGTCGCAGCCGTTCCGGCTGGACTTCGCGCATGCAGGCGGGTTGTCCTGGCACATCCCGGACTTCCTGACCGTGATCGGCGGCGGGATGTGGCTGCTGGATGTCCGCCCGATGAAGCTGGTCAAGGATGCGGACGCGCTCAAGTTCGCAGTGGAAGGGTGGCGCACCCACACCGTCCGCCCAGCCGGCCCCGCTGTCAGCGCTCTGTGTCATTATGCGGACGCGTCCCAGGGGAGTGGGCCGCGGTCTACTGATTGCCAGGGGGTTGGGGATGGGCGCGGGTACGGAGCCGGACGGCTCGTCCAGGTCCGACGAGGAGTGGGAGCGGTTTCTGCGCGCGTCGGTGGCGGGTGCCGCCGACGCGCCCAAGGAGCCGTCGGCGCGGGCCCGCGACGTGGCGAAGCGGCTGCGCGCGGAGCCCGGCCGCGGCCTGGAGGGCTGGCGCAGCTACACGCCCGCGCGGCCCAAGCGGCGCACGGGCTGGTACGTGGTCGGGCTGCTGGCCTCGCTGGTGCTGCTGGTGGTGGCGCTCGCGCCGGGGCGGATAGTGGACCTGTTCGCCGGCGCTGACTCCCCGCCGCTGGCGGCCGAGAGCGCCCGCCCGACCCAGGCGCCCCCGGCGGAGGCGGCCCAACGCCCCACCATGGAGGAGCCGTTCCGCGGCTCGCCGGCGGCGAGCTGGGCGAGCGGAGCGGCGGGGATCACCGTGCCGAAGGCCGGGGCGGTCGGCTGGATGAGCGCGGCCGAGGTCGAGCGGGCCCTCGCCCGCAGCCGAGACTTCCTCGTCGTGTCCGGCCTGGACCGCGGGGTGCTGCGGGGCGAGCGCCCCGAGAAGGCGATTGCACTGATCAACCCGCACCAGAAGGACGTCCAAGACCTTCTGAAAGCCGCTTTCCGGACCCCGAGCGAGAAGAACGACCCCCTCCTCCTCTTCAGCCGATTCCAGTCCTCCCGCACCCACCTGGTCGGCGACGTCGTGAAGACCCGGGGCCGGCTCACCTACCGGGAGGGCGAGCGCGGCGCGCTCCAGGTGACCGCCGACGTCACCTTCGTCTACCCGGTCACCCGCGCGGACGCGGGCAGCGACGACGAGATCGTGCGCACGATCGTCCGGCGCGAGCTGGTCCTGAGCTGGGACGACCCTGACAAGGTGATCACCGAGCCGGGCACATTCTCGATCGTCTCGTACAAGTACGACATGACCAACGGCGGCTGCGGCGCCCCCACGGGCTACTTCATCCCGCCCTTCGGCACGGACCGCCGGGCGGACGAGGCCGGCACGGAGGTCGACCCGTACGACCGCAGCGCGCCGGTCGGGCGGGGCGAGTCCTCTGGGGACGAGTGCGGGAGGGCGACGCGGTCCTAGCGGGCGTTACTCGGTGGCGGCCACCCCAACCCCGAGGGCGATGAACATCCAGCCGCCGATCCGCTCCCAGCGCCGACGCCAGGCCGGTCGGCCGAGCACCGCGCGCAGCCGGGCGGCGACGTACACGAGCGCGAGCCAGCAGACGACGCCAATCGCGACATCAAGCGCGCCGGGTCAGCCACGTCCGGTACGCAGCACGTTGCGCTGGACAGTTCCGCGCTCAACGGCCGAGTGCAATGCTCACTGGCCAACTAGTGCGCTCAGTCACACACATGCTGGCCCCAGTCCTTCCCGCCACTCCTGCTGACATCGGACCGCCCCACCAGCACACTCACACACAGTGAGCATCCACGGCCATGATCCGCCAACTAAAACTCTCGGTCACACTCGCGAGACGTTGCGTTTCGGTTGGCGGGCTTGCCGTCGACCTGGTGGGTTGCGGGTGAGGCGTCGTCGGCGGCCGCGCGGCGGTCCTTGTCGGCTTCCCCGGAGGAGCGTGTCAGTTGCCGGGGTGGGCGGTTGCCCAGCCGTGTTCGAGAAGGGCGAAGACCTCGTCGGCGGCACGCCGCGGGTCGGGATGCCGCTGAATGAGACCCCGGGCTTCCAGCGCGAAACGGGCAAGGGCGGCGCTGGTGACGTCGACTTCGGGGGCGCCGACCTCCTCGGCGATGGCTCGCGCCACGGCCTCTTCGTGACGCATCCACATGCGGTGGGCGTAGTCGCGCAGCGCCGGGGTGTCCTCCACCATGCGCATGAACGCGGCGGATCGCGGGTCCGCGACGGAGGCCTGCATCAGCAGGACCTGCTCGCGCAGGGCTTGCGGGATCGACTGGCCGGGGGCGCGTTCGCGCACGGCGGCGACGAGTGCCGCTTCGAGGTCGTCGTCCTGGTCGAAGACCAGCGCCTCCTTGCTGGGGAAGTGCTTGAACAACGTGGTCACCGACACGTCGGCGGCGTCGGCGACGTCCTTGACGCCGACCTGGTCGTAGCCGCGGTCGAGGAAAAGCTGGAGCGCGGCGTCGGCCAGGGACCTGCGGGTCTGGGCCTTCTTGCGCTCGCGGCGCCCGGTCGGTTCGGTCACCGGCACATCGTACCCCGAAGTGCACCCACTATGAAAGTGTAGTCATTGCACTTATTTAGCGAGTGTGCTTTCTTGGTCGCAGCGCGCCGGACTTCCCGGCGACTCACCCACCTCCCGAGGGAGAGCCCCATGAACTCCGCCAGTGATCCCCGCGTCGCAATCGTCGGCGCCGGCCTCGGCGGCCTTGCCTGCGCCCGAGTTCTGCAGCTCCACGGCCGCTCCGTCACCGTCTTCGAACACGAGGCGTCCGCCGACGCCCGCCTTCAGGGCGGCACTCTCGACATGCATGCCGGCACCGGACAGGTCGCGCTTCGCGCGGCGGGCCTGCTCGACCGGTTCCGCGCCCTGGCCCGACCCGAAGGCCAGGAGTGGCGCCTGCTCGACCCCGCCACTGGCACGGTCCTGTCTCATGAGGAGCCCGGCGACGCCGACGCCGACAGGCCGGAGATCGACCGAGGCCAGTTGCGCGGTCTTCTCCTGGAATCCCTCACGGCGGGCACTGTCCGGTGGGACCGCACCGTCAGCGGGGTCGACCTGCTCGGGCACGGCAAACGCCGCCTGCTCTTCAGCGACGGCACCACTGAGGACTTCGACCTGGTCGTCGGCGCCGACGGCGCCTGGTCACGTGTCCGCCCGGCCCTGTCCGACGCCACGCCCGACTACACCGGTGTCACCTTCGTCGACATCGGCTTCGACGACTGCGACACCCGCCATGCCGCTCTCTCGCGGCTGGTCGGCGACGGCACCATGATGGCGAAGGCCGGCGGCAAGGGCCTGTTCGCCCAGCGCAACAGCAATAGCCACATCCGCGCCTACATCGCGTTCCGTGCCCCGGAGAACTGGCATACGACCGCCGGCCTGGACCTTGGTGACACGGCGGCCGTGCGCAAGCACCTGCTGACGGTGTACGAGGGCTGGGACGAGAGCCTGCTCCATCTCCTGCGGTACAACGACGGCGAGTTCGTCAACCGGCCTCTGTTCGCACTGCCCGTCCCACACACCTGGGAGCACGTACCCGGTGTCACCCTGCTGGGCGACGCCGCACACCTGATGCCCCCTCTCGGGCTGGGTGCCAACCTCGCCATGCTCGACGGCGTCGACCTCGCCCACGCCCTCGTCACCGAACCCAGCGTCGACGACGCCGTCCGTGCCTACGAGAGCGTCATGCTGCCGCGCTCGGCCGAGGCCGCCAAGGGCTGCGCCGAGGGACTCGGCCACCTCATACCCCCGGCGGACTCCTGAGCAAAGATCCGCCGGTTCTGCCGGGCCGCACCAGCGCCGCCGGGCATGGCATGGAGCCCAACGCTGCCCGGAGTCTCTGCTGACTCCGGAAACGTGTTCCGCACTCTCCACGTTCCTCCTGATACTCAAGGATGTGACTAGTCAATTTCTTGCGTATGATGTGGTGGGGACGAGGAAGAGGGAGGGGCTGCTTCGATGGCCTTGCGACATGCCGTGCTGGCGGCGCTGCTGGACGGCGAGTACAGCGGATACCAGCTGGCGAAAGCGTTCGATATCGGCGTCGCGAACTTCTGGCACGCCCTGCCCCAGCAGCTGTATGCCGAGCTGACCAAGCTGGAGAAGGAAGGGCTGGTCGCGGGGCGACAGGTGATCCAGGAGGCCCGGCCCAACAAGCGCCTGTTCACCGTCACCGACGCCGGTCGCGCCGAGCTGGAGAAGTTTGCCGCAGGCGTATCGAAGCCCTCGTTCATCCGCGACGATCTGCTCGTCAAGGTCCAGGCCGCCGACCGCATCGGCACCGCGCCGGTGATCGAACAGCTCGAAGAGCGAGCGTCCGCGGCCGAGGCCAAGATCGAGCTTCTGGGCAAACTGCTGCGGCAGATGCGCGGCGATGCGGACGAGGCGGAGTTCCTGCTCCGCGGCGAGCGGATCGGGCCGTACCTGACGTGCCTGCGCGGCCTGGCCTTCGAGCAGGGCCACCGGGACTGGTGCCTGCGGATCGCGGCGGTCCTGAGGGAAAGGCAGACGACTCATGCCGAACGGTGAGTACCAGCGCTACGTCGCCCTGGGCGACAGCCAGACCGAAGGGCTCGGCGACGGCAACGACATCATCGGCCTACGCGGCTGGGCCGACCGGCTCGCCGAGCACCTCGCGGCCGTCAACCCCGGGCTTCGGTACGCCAACCTGGCCGTACGAGGACGTGTCGCCGGCCAGGTCCGCGCTGAACAGCTGGGGCCCGCCCTGGCCTTGCGCCCCGACCTGGCCACCGTCGTCGCCGGGGTCAACGACCTGCTCCGGCCCCGGTTCAACGCCGCAGAGGTGGCCGGGCACCTGGAAGAGATGTTCGCCGCGCTCACGGCCACCGGGGCTCAGGTGGCGACCGTGACATTCCCCGACGTGGGGAAGATCGCGCCCCTTGCCCGGCCGATCAGGTCCCGCGTGTTCGACCTCAACACCCGCATCCGTGCTGCGGCCGCCCGTCACGGGGTCGCCGTGGCCGAAACCGGCCGGCAGGCCATCTCCACCGACCCACGGCTGTGGACCGCGGACCGACTCCATGCCAGCCCCCTGGGCCACGAGCGGATCGCCGCAGCCGTTGCCCAAGCCCTCCACCTGCCCGGCAGCGACGACGCTTGGGCGCTCCCCCTACCGCCACATGCGATCCCCGCGGGCCGGCAAACCGCCGGAGCCGAACTGCGCTGGGTGGCCGCATTCCTCGGCCCCTGGCTCGGACGCCGTCTGCGCGGTCGGTCCTCCGGCGACGGCCGCACCGCAAAACGCCCCCAGCTCCTGCCCCTGAGCGCGACGCCCGACTCCCCGGCAGACACCGGTCAACGGAATTCTTCGTAGGGACTGCGGCCAGGGCCGTTGGTGTGCTTCTCCTGCTGGGGAGCGGGGGTGGCAGCAAGCGCCGGCGGCCCATGCTCAGCCGACGGCTCCGGTATGGGCGTACCGGCCCGGGGTGATGCCCACGACCCGCTTGAAGTGCCGGGTGAGGTGGGACTGGTCGTAGAAGCCGGCGGCGGTCGCCACCTCGCCCGGCGGCCGTCCGTCGAGTAGCAGACGGCGGGCCAGATCGACGCGGCGGGACGTCATGTACTGGTGCGGGGCGATACCGAAGGCGCCGCTGAAGGCACGTACGAGGTGGGTGGGGTGGGCGTGGACCAGGCGCGCGGCCTCTTCCAGGGCGATGCCTTCAAGCAGTCGTTCGTCGAGGAGGTCACGCAGGCTCTGGGCGATGCCGCTGTCGGGGCGGGCGCTGCCGAGGGCCGGCCTGGGGCGCAGATGCCGGCGCAGTCGCTCGCTGATGAAGGCCAGACGGCTCTCCGCCTCGAACTCGTCGCCCCGCTTCGCGAGGACTGTGTGCAGCTGTCCGACGCGTCTGCGCAGGACGGGCTCTGTGAGGTCCGGGCCGTCCACCGCCGGCCCGATGAAGCTCTCGTCCAGCTGTGTCATGTCGAGGTAGAGCACGCGCTTGCGGAAGCCCTGAGGTGTGGCGGGTGAGCCGTTGTGCGGGACCTGCGGTGGTAGCAGGCTCACGGTGTCGCTCGGGGTGCCGCGCTCGTAGCGGTCCAGGTCGTAGCGGACCGCACCGTCGTCGACGATCAGCAGAGTCCAGGCGTCGTGGACGTGCATGGGGTACGCGTGCTCGGTGAAGTGGGCGTGGAAGACCTCAACGACACCCGCGACCGGCGGGCGCCAAGCGGAGATCTCCTGCCGGGTCGTCACGCAAAGAACGTACAAGACGGAGAAGGCGTGCACCCTGGAGTCTCGAAGCATGAGAACCGAGGATGAGACCGAGGCGGGGGCTGGTGCCGGTGCCGGGGATGAGAACGTGCCTGTGCGCTTCGACACCAAGATCGCCGTCCTGCTGCGCGACGACCTTGAGTCCTGGCAGCGGCTGAATGTGACCGCCTTCCTGGTCAGCGGGCTCGGCACAGCGTCACCCGAGGTGATCGGCGAGCCGTACACGGACGCCGATGACACCGCGTACCTGCCGATGTTCCGCCAGCCCGTGCTGGTATTCGAGGGGACGAAGGAGACACTGACCGCCGCGCACGGTCGTGCGCTGTCCCGCTCGCTGCCGAGGGCCGTGTTCACGTCGGATCTGTTCAGCACGGGCAACGACCAGGACAACCGGGCGGCTGTACGGGCCGTGCGCAGGGACCAGCTCGATCTGGTGGGGATGGCCGTTTACGGACCCCGCAACGCGGTGGACAAGCTCCTCAAGGGCGCGCGAATGCACCCCTGAGCGACTTCAGATCTCCCCGATCCCGATCCCGATCCCGATCCCGATCCCGATCCCGATCACCGGCACTCGGGCGGCTGAGCGCCTTGCACGGAGCGGAACGACGCTGTTGACGACCTCGGCATCGTCAAGAGAGACAGGTCAGGAAAGCGGTCGGCCGGGTTGATCGGCTTGCGCTGCGTTCTTCTCCTTGATGCGCGTCGCTTCCTTCCGAACCTCGGCCTGGGTAGCGCGTTCCCGCTGCAGCCACTCGGGGCTGTCCTTCTTCAACGCGTCGATCTCCTCGGTGGTGAGGGCTTCGGTGACTCCGCCACGCGCGAGCCCCGCGATGGAGATGCCCAGCTTCGCCGCGACCACCGGCCGGGGATGCGGGCCGCTGCGTCGCAGTTCCAGCAGCCACTCGGGCGGCTCGGTCTGCAGCGCATTCAACTCGTTGCGCGAGACGACTCCCTCCTGGAACTCGGCGGGGGTGGCCTGAAGGTACACACCCAGCTTCTTCGCCGCGGTCGCGGGCTTCATCGTCTGGGTGGTCTGGTGCGACGTCATGGTGTCAAGAGTATCGAGCGTGTGCGCTACCTCCGACCACGACCGGTAACCTGGCGGAGTGACAGGCTCGGAAGTACCCCCTTCATTCCGGCTCGCTTATGTCCCGGGCGTGACGCCGACCAAGTGGGTGCGGATCTGGAACGAGCGACTGCCCGAAATCCCACTGACCCTCGTCGCGGTGTCCGCCGCCGACGCACCCGACGTGTTGCGGGGCGGCGGCGCCGACGCGGGTTTCGTGCGGTTGCCGGTCGACCGGACGGACCTCAGCGCGATCCCCCTCTACACCGAGACCACGGTGGTCGTGGTCCCGAAAGACCACGTCGTGGCCGCGGTCGACGAAGTGTCCGTCGAGGATCTGGCCGACGACATCGTGCTGCATCCCCTCGACGACTCCCTCGACTGGGAGCGTCTGCCGGGACAGCCCGCGAACGAACGGCCCGCCACGACGGCGGACGCCATCGAGCTGGTGGCGGCAGGAGTGGGGCTGCTCGTCGTCCCGCAGTCACTCGCCCGCCTGCACCACCGCAAGGACCTCACGTATCGGCCGGTCTCGGATGCCCCCGAGTCGCGCATCGCGCTGTCGTGGCCACAGGACGAGACCACCGAACTGGTGGAGGACTTCATCGGGATCGTCCGCGGGCGGACCGTCAACAGCTCACGGGGTCGCTCCCCGGCCCCGGCACCGGCCCAACCGAAGCCCAAGCGTCCCACTGCAGGCGGCGCACGACGGAAGCCCGCAGCCGGCAAGTCGACCGGTTCGACCGGCAAGAGCCCACGGAGCGGTTCCGGTGGCCCCAAGGGCGGCAAGCGCGGCAAACCTCGCCGCCGGGCGTAGCCCCGGCGGCGCGCATTCGTGGGCTCCGCGCCGGCCCGCCGGCCCGAAGACCGCCAGGGGGCCAGTTGCGGTTCTGTCCCGCAAGTGCACCGGGCCTGCTGGACTTGACCTGGGCGGCACTGTGGGTGCCGGGACCGTCGGAGACGGCGCTCTCACCGGACTGCTCCTGCTCCTTGTCCCGAGTCCCTGCGGACTGCCCCTGGTCGGGGGCACTCTGGTCGCCCTCCTGAATGTTGTCCCGGTCCGGACCGTTGGTGTTCTCGCCCGGGTCGGAGGTGTCCGTTCGACGGCATCCCGGAACTCGTCATCGCCGACGACGGGCGAGGCATCCCGAAGTCCGATCGGCAACTCCTCTTCGACCGCTTCACCCGCCTGGACGGCGCACGCGCCACGGACACCGGCGGCAGCGGACTCGGCCTCGCCACCGCCCACCACGGCAGCACTCACGTCGAGGACAACGCCCCGGCGTGCGCCTCGTCGTACGCCTCCCACCTCCACCAGCTGACCACCTTTGGCCGCGCCCGTGTCGATCCGGCCGGAAGCCGTTCGTATAGAGGGTGGGAGACCGGCACGGGGCCGGCCTCGAACCCCAAGGAGAGACGCCATGAAGCACTACCTGCTCAGCGTGATCCAGCCGTCGTCCGCAGAGAAGCCCGCGCCGGAGGTGCTGGAAGAGATCAGGCGGGAGCTCGACGTCTTCCATCAGGAGCTGAAGGCCGCCGACGCATGGGTCTTCGCCGGAGGGCTGCACGACCCGAGCACGGCCACCGTGGTCCAGGTCAAGGGCGGCGACGCCCTGATGACCGACGGCCCGTACGCCGAAGGCAAGGAGCACATCGGCGGGCTGTGCATCGTCAAGGCGCCCGATCTGGACTCCGCGCTCGAATGGGGCCGTAAGGCTGCCCGCGCGACCACGCTCCCGATCGAGGTACGGCCGTTCCTGGGCGAAGCCGCGGAGTGACACGCGATATGCCTGCCGGCACCGTCGCGGAGATCGAGCGCGTGTTCCGTGCGGAGTACGGACGCGCGGTAGCCGTCCTGGTCCGCCGCTTCGGCGACATCGAGATCGCCGAGGAGGCGGTCCAGGACGCGTTCTCCGCGGCTGTGGAGCGGTGGCCGGCCACCGGACTGCCGCCGAGCCCGGCCGGCTGGATCATCACCACGGCCCGCAACCGGCTGATCGACCGCCTCCGCCGGGAAGCTTCCCGCGAGGACCGGTACGCCCAGGCCGCATTGCTGCACGCCGCCGACGAACCGGCCGAGGAGGATCCTGTGCACGACGACCGGCTGCGCCTGATCTTCACCTGCTGCCACCCCGCGCTCGCCCCCGCCTCCCAGGTCGCTCTGACGCTTCGGCTGCTGGGCGGGCTGACCACCGCGGAGATCGCGGGCGCGTTCCTGGTGGCTGAGCCGACCATGGCCCAGCGGCTCGTCCGGGCCAAGGGCAAGATCCGCGACGCTCGGATCCCCTACCGGGTCCCGAAGGACGCCGATCTCCCGGACCGACTCCGGCCGGTGCTGGCCGTCGTCTACCTCATCTTCAACGAGGGCTATACGGCCAGCTCGGGCGAGCGGCTGGTGCGGGAAGACCTCTGTGCGGAGGCCATCCGGCTCGGACGCCTCCTTGCCGAGCTCATGCCTGACGAGCCCGAGGTCAAGGGGCTGCTCGCACTCATGCTGCTCACCGAGTCGCGCCGGGCCGCCCGCACCACGCGGGACGGCGGCCTGGTGCTGCTGACCGACCAGGACCGCGGTCTGTGGGACCACGATCTCGTCGCCGAGGGCCAGGCCCTGGTCCGGCAGTGTCTGAGGCGCGGTCAGCCCGGCCCGTACCAGATCCAGGCGGCGATCAACGCCGTCCACAGCGACGCACCGGTCGCGGCCGCCACGGACTGGTCGCAGATCCTGCGGCTGTACGACCAGCTGCTCGCGCTCGCCCCGAGCCCGGTCGTAGCCCTCAACCGCGCCGTCGCCGTGGCGGAGGTCGAAGGCCCGGGGGCGGGACTGGCCCTCGTCGACAGTCTCGACCTCGGCGGCTTCCACCTCTTCCACGCCATCCGGGCCGATCTGCTGCGGCGCCTGGGCCGCGACAGCGAGGCGGCACTCGCGTACGAGGCAGCGATCGCCCGCACCGAGAATTCGGCCGAGCGTGACTTCCTGCGGCGCGGTCTCGCGTCGCTGAACCGCGCCTGACCGCTCGACCGCGCCCGACGACTGCCCCGTCGGACACCCGCTTGGTGCATGCCCGCGGTGGCCACCGCGGTCCCGGCGGCCGGTCGCCGTTCCTGCACGGTGATGATGTCGCCGGGCGCGAGGTGGCGCCACCGCGCGGGATCGAGCGGCAGCAGCCGGACGCGCGCGGCCGCCCGGGGTCAGTTCGGGGCGTCCTCGACCCGGCGGACGGCGATGTTCAGCCCTGCGGTGTCGATGTCCCACATCGAACGCAGCGCACCCTGCCCCGGGGATCGGGGTGGTCCGTGCCCCGGGCAGGAGCCGCAGCTCGGCGCGGAGGAACGCGGGGCGCAGCTCGCTCTGCCGCCACCGGCACCAGGTCGCGAGCAGCCAGGTCTGCGGCATGGCGGAGATCCTGGACCGGGCGAAACAGGGGAGGCAACGGAGGCACCGGGCGCAGATGCGGGCATGGTCAGGCAGCCGCCTCCAGGCGCAGGCTCCAACGGCCCGCCCGGCCGGTCAGGGTGACAGTCGACAGCGGGCGGACGTCCACGTTCCAGTACGCAGAGGGCGGCATCCTCAGCGCGTACACCAGCGCCGCCCGTACGACGGCCGGCTCGGCGACAGCGACGATGGCACCGACGTCCTCGGCGGGCCTGGTGTCCAGCCAGCTCCCTATGCGCGAGATGAACGCGAGCAGCGGCTCGCCGCCGTGCGGCGCGGAGCGCGGGTCGGCGAGCCAGGCGTCGACGGCGTCCGGCTCCCTGGCGGTCACCTCCGCGAAGGTGAAGCCGCGCCAGCGGCCCATGTCGCAGTCGCGCAGTGCCGGCTGGGCGATCGGCGCGAAGCCGAGCGCGTCGCCGGTCGCCCGGCTGCGGGCGGTCGGCGAGCAGTAGCGCAGCTCGGCGACGTTCAGCGGCACGAGGGCGTGCGCGGCGAGCTGCATCTCGTGCCAGCCGGCCTGATCGAGCGGCCGGTCGTCGTCGAAGCGCTCGGCGAGCAGGGCGGAGCTGCGGGCGGCAGCGACCAGCGTGATCCGGACACTCATGGCGTGATGGTGGTTGCGAAAGCCGCGCAGGTCAAGAGGTCACTGAAGGCCGAGCGACATCCACTTCCCGGGGTGCTGGAGGGCCTGGAAGCCGATCTTCTCGTAGACGCCGTGGGCATCCTCGGTGGCGAGGAGGACACGGCGCAGCCCGCACGGGCCGAGGTGATCACGGGCGGCGGCGACCAGCGCGGTGCCGAGCCCCTTGCCGCGGGCGGCCCGGTCGACGTACACATCGCAGAGCCAGGCGAAGGTGGCGTGGTCGGTGACGACACGGGCGTACGCGACGAGCTCACCCGAAGTCGTCTCGTACGCCGCGAAGTTGAGCGAACCGGCGATGGCCCGGTCCTGCTTCTCACGGCTGCGGCCCATCGCCCAGTAGGCATCGGTGGAAAGCCAATGGTGGATGCGGGCGGCGTCCAGGCGGGCGGGGTCGGTGGAGATCGTGTACGTGCCGAAGGTCGTCTCGTTCATGGCGAGAGGCTCGCAGGCCGGGGCCGTTCGGTCGAGCTGTTTTCGCGGGCGCGGCAGGAGCGTTGTCAGTGGCGGGTGCGATGCTCGGGCTGGTTCGAGTACGGCGAACTGCGCCTCCACTTCGAGCCGCTGTTCCCCTACGGGCGCGACGGCAGCGATCCCGACGGCCTCGTAGGCACCATGCGGAAGGTGGGCTTCGATCTCAGCGACAAAACGGCCGCGACTATGAGTTGCACACGGAAGCCGCGTTCGCGCCGGCCGAGCGGATCACGGGGGTACTGCTGACGCCGGAACTCCTCAGGACGGCGGTGTTCGTGTCCGGGACGGCGCCGCTACCGGCCCGCTGACAGTCTCGCGGCCCGGCACCAGCACCTCGTCGCACGCGGTCCGCAGCCGCCGTACGCCCTCGGCGATCTCGGCCGGTCCCGCCACGCCGGCGAAGCTCAACCGCACGTGTCCCGCAGGGGGTTCGGCGCAGAAGTAGGGGCGGCCGGGTGCGACGGCGACGCCCGCGCGCAGGGCCGCGGAGAGCAGTGCGGCCTCGTCCGCGCCGTCGGGAAGCCGCAGCCAGAGGTGATAGCCGCCGGACGGGATGTGGGGCAGGGTCAGTTCGGGCAGGTGCCGCAGCAGGGCGGCGGTCATGGTGTCCCTGCGCACCTTCAACTCCGCTGCCACCGTGCGGAGATGACGGTTCCAGGCGGGTGCGCCGACAAGTTCCAGGGCTGCTTCCTGAAGCGGGCGGGGTACGAAGAAGTTGTCGACGACGTGGATGGCGCGCAGCCGTTCCAGGACGGGTCCGCGGGCGGCCAGCATCCCCACCCGCAGGCTTGGCGATGTCGCCTTGGTGAGCGAGCTGACATGGACGACGACGCCGTCGTGGTCGTCCGCGGCGAGCGGCCTGGGCAGGGGGCCGGCGTCCTCGTGGACCAGGCGGCGCGCGAAGTCGTCCTCGACGACGAAGGCGCCTGCCGCGCGCGCGATGCGGAGCACTTCAGAACGGCGCTCGGGTGCGAGCACCGCTCCGGTCGGGTTCTGGAAGAGCGGCTGGCAGACGAAGACCCGGGCACCGGTGGCTTGGAAGGCCGCGGCGAGCAGTTCCGTACGTACGCCGCGGGCGTCGATCGGGACCGGCACGGGCCGCAGCCCGGCGGCGCGGGCGATCGCCAGCATGCCCGGATAGGTGGGGGATTCGACGAGTACGGGGGCTCCGGGCGGGGCGAGCGCGCGCAGGGCTGTGGTCAGTGCGGACTGGCCGCCTGCCGTGATCAGTACGTCGGCGGCTCCCGTGGTGTCACCGAGACCGCGGGCGAACCACTCGCGCAGTTCGGGCAGCCCGTCGGTGGGCGGCCGGCCCCAGGCCCCGGGCCGCCGCCCGGCCCGCGCCAGGGCCGCGGCCATCGCCTGCTCCGGCTGGAGGCTGGAATGCAGATAGCCGCCGTTGAACTCCACGACACCGGTCGCCGGCGCGGCGAGGGTGGCCAGGACCCCGGAGGCGTCAACGGCGCGCGGCACCAGCTCGGTGGCCGCGTCGGCGCTGAGGGTGACCTCCTGCCAGGAGGTGTCTTGGGGCGGCGAGGTGTCGGTACGGGGCTGCGCCCGGAAAGCTCCGGCGCCGGGCCGGGTGACAACCAGGCCCTCGGCGGCAAGCTGGGCGAGCGCACGCGAGACGGTCACCGGAGAGACCCGGAAGCGCTCCACGAGCGCCCGACTCGACGGCAGCTTTCCACCAGGCGAGTAGCGGTCGAGCTCACTCTTCAGCGCATTCGCCAATTCCTTCACACTGCTACGCTCATGCATGACAGCACAGGATAGCGCTACTCCCACCGCCTCGATAGCGGTCAGCAGCGGCACCCTCCAGGCCGCACTGGGCGTCCTCGCCTTCTCGCTCACCTTTCCGTCCACCGTCTGGGGCCTGGAGAGCTTCGGCCCCTGGTCCCTCGTCGCCGTACGGAGCGTGCTCGCCGCCGTGGTCGCGGGGGGTTTTCTGCGGGCGATGCGTGTGCCACTCCCCGACCGCCGCCACTGGGCGGGGCTCATGGTGGTGGCCGGCGGTGTGGTCGTGGGCTTTCCGCTGCTGACCACACTCGCCCTGCAGACCTCCACCACCTCGCACGCCGCCGTGGTGGTGGGACTGCTACCGCTGACCACCGCCGCCTTCGCGGCCGTGCGCACCGGCCGCCGCCCGTCCCGCACCTTCTGGCTTGCGGCGCTCTCCGGGGCCGCAGTGGTGATCGCGTTCACCGTGCAGCAGAGCGGTGGTGCGCTCCAGACCGGCGATCTGTACCTCGTCGGAGCCCTGCTGGTCTGCGCGGCCGGTTACACCGAGGGCGGCCGCCTGGCCCGGGAGATGCCGGGCTGGCAGGTGATCGGATGGGCGCTGATGCTCTGCCTGCCGCTGACGCTCACCGGATCGGCCGTCGCCCTGGCCTTCGAACCGGTGCGACTGACGGCCCACGGCGTGATCGGGCTGCTCTGGGTCGCCGCCGGCTCGACCTTCTTCGGCCTGTACGTCTGGTACCGGGGCATGGCCTCGATCGGCATCGCCAAGGCCAGCCAGCTCCAGTTGGCGCAGCCACTTCTCACTCTGGTCTGGTCGGTGTCCCTGCTGGACGAGCCGCTCTCGCCCGCCGCCCCGGTGGCCGCGGTCGCCGTCCTGGTGTGCATCGCGGTCACCCAGCGCGCCCGCAGCTGAAGGTGCAACTCTCACCCCCGGCCGTAGACTCGAAACACCACCGGACCACCGCCTTCGAGGAGGTCACTCCTGATGCAAGCGAATGTGGGCGACACACTGCTGGTGCACGGCAGGATCGTGGGGCAGCACGACAAGCAGGCCGAAGTCGTCGAGGTGCTGGGGGCCAAAGGCACTCCTCCGTACCGCGTCCGCTTCGACGACGGGCACGAGGCGCTGATGTCTCCGGGCCCCGACTGCGTCGTGCGCCACCACGAACAGCCTTGACTCAGCCCGGGGGACGCACCCTGGTCGGATAGTGATCGGTCACCACTCTGGCCATCGCGCCGACCGGATCAGTCATGACTTCTTTGGCCGAGAAGAAGCAGTGGCCGCGTACATCGGTGTATCCGCGCGCCAGCGTGAGGTGGCGGGACAGTTCAGCGGGGTCCCCCCAGGGTGCGGGCTGGGCGGGGTCGCCCGCCTTGTAGAGGGCCTCGCCGGCGTAGAGATGGACACCCGTGCCCCGTACGACGCTGTTCCACCAGGGCAGCAGCTTGGCGTAGTCGGCGGCGGCGAAGCCGATGTTCCAGTAGATCTGGGGGGCGATGTAGTCGATCCAGCCCTGCTTCACCCACTTGCGGGTATCGGCGTGCAGATGGTCATAGGTCTGCACGCCGGCCTGGGTGTCGGAGCCGAGCGGGTCGGTCGCGGCGTTGCGCCATACGCCGAAGGGGCTGATGCCGAAGCGGACGTTCTTCTTGGCCTTCTTGATTCTTTCGGCCATTTCGCGCACCAGCCGGTCGATGTTGTCGCGCCGCCACGCGGCCTTGTCCGGGAAGCCCGCGCCGTAGCGGGCGTAGCTGGCATCGTCGTCGAAGACCTGGCCGGCGACCGGATACGGATAGAAGTAGTCGTCGAAGTGGACGGCGTCGATGTCGTAGCGGTGGACGGCATCCATCATCGCGCGCTGGACGAAGCTGCGGACCTCCGGAATGCCTGGGTTGTAATAGAGCTTCCCGCCGTACGGAAGGACCCAGTCGGGGTGGACCCGGGCCGGGTGGTTCGCGACCAGCCGGGACGGGTCGGTGTGGTTCGCGACGCGGTACGGGTTGAACCAGGCGTGCAGCTCCAGACCGCGCCGGTGGGCCTCACCCACGGCGGTGCCGAGCGGGTCCCAGCCGGGGTGCTGTCCCTGGACGCCGGTGAGGTACTGGGACCAGGGCTCGTACGGTGAGGGCCACAGGGCGTCAGCGGTCGGCCTGACCTGGAAGACCACGACGTTCAACCGGCGGGCTACGGCCGCGTCGAGGTGGGCGAGGAGTTCCGCGCACTGCTCGGCGGCGGTGAGACCCGGCCGGGAGGGCCAGTCGCGGTTGGCTACGCTCGCTAACCACATGCCGCGGAATTCCCGGCTCGGCCCGTGCCGGCGGCGACCTGCCCGGCCGGCGGCCGGCGCGGCTGCCGCGTCCCCGGCCGTCGTCAGCGCGGCCAGCACTCCGGCCGCTGTCACGACAAACCCTCTTCTTCCGATTTGCCCCATTTGTCGCCCCCTGCGTTATCGGTGCGGGCCGCCGTATCCGCACAGCATGCCCGCCCCTGACGGTCGTGCACACCTGCATCCGGAGTAACGTCGTGGGGTCGAGGCGGGCGCCGGGAATCACACGGGGGGCCCGTCCCCCGGCCTCCCGCCGGGAGACCCCGGACACAGGATCAGCGAAAGGCACGAGGTGACGGACTCAATGGCCGACATTGCACGCGTCGGAGTGGTGGGCTGCGGCCAGATGGGCGCAGGCATCGCGGAGGTGTGCGCCCGCAGCGGCCTCGAGGTGAAGGTCGCCGAGACCACGGGCGAGGCTCTGGAGATCGGTCGCACCCGGCTCTACAACTCCCTCTCGAAGGCCGCCGAACGCGGCAAGATCACCGAGGAGGAGCGCGACGCGACGCTGCAGCGGCTGAGCTTCACCACCGACCTCGGGGAGTTCGCCGACCGCGATCTCGTCATCGAGGCCGTCGTGGAGAACGAGCAGGTCAAGACCGAGATCTTCCAGGTGCTCGACCAGGTGGTGACCCGCCAGGACGCGATCCTCGCCTCCAACACCTCGTCCATCCCGCTGGTGAAGCTCGCCGTCGCGACCTCCCGGCCGGACCAGGTCATCGGCATCCACTTCTTCAACCCGGCCCCGGTGCAGAAGCTCGTCGAGCTGATCCCGGCGCTGACCACCTCCGAGGAGACGATCAAGCGCTCCGAGGCCGTGGTCCAGAACGTGCTGGACAAGCACCCGATCCGCGCCCAGGACCGTTCGGGCTTCGTGGTGAACGCCCTCCTCATCCCGTATCTGCTCTCCGCGATCCGGATGTTCGAGTCGGGCATCGCGAGCCGCGAGGACATCGACAACGGCATGGAGCTCGGCTGCGCCCACCCGATGGGACCGCTGAAGCTCGCCGATCTGATCGGCCTGGACACCGT
Organism: Streptomyces sp. NPDC048479; assembly: GCF_040651435.1. Taxonomy (NCBI): domain Bacteria; kingdom Bacillati; phylum Actinomycetota; class Actinomycetes; order Kitasatosporales; family Streptomycetaceae; genus Streptomyces; species Streptomyces sp. NPDC048479. The sequence continues at coordinate 140,615 of NZ_JBEZKA010000005.1, read as the reverse complement.
CGCCTCGGTCGCGGACTCGATGTACGCCGAGTTCAAGGAGCCGCTGTACGCCGCTCCCCCGCTGCTGCAGCGGATGGTGGACGCGGGGCGGCTCGGCCGCAAGACGGGTTCGGGCTTCTACCCGTACTCATGACGGGACCGGAGTCGCCACACCCGTGATGGGGTCGTACTCCTGATTCACACGGAGTGTGCGGGGCGTGCCCGCATATGCCGTGCGCACACGCTCCCGCCCTCCGACCAGGGAGAGTTGACTCGGTTCCGCTCAGTCAAGGGTCCGCTGCACAACTTTCCCGAAGGAGGAACCAGTCCGTGACCAACGACCCTGATCATTTAGTGGTCGTCGAAGAGTTCGCTGAGTTACGCCGCAGCCTCGACGTCGGCCTCGCCCGGATAGACGGGCATCTGGCGCTGCTCGCACAGCGCAACGGCCAGATCGACCGGGAGCTGACCGATCTGGCCGCGCGCCTCGGGGCACTTGAGCAGTCCAGGTGGCCGTTGCCCGCCGTTGCCGCGCTGACCGCGCTCGGAGCGCTGGCGGTAACGGTGTGGCAGGCGATCGGCCGATAGCCGCCGGGCGTCAGCCCAGCCGCAGGTGGTGAAGCATCAGCAGCCCGGCCGCCATATTGGCGGCCGGGACCTCACCGCGGGCGATCATGTCGGGTACCAGCTTCAGCGGTATCCATTCGCGGCGCGAGGACTCGAAGTCGTCCTCCGGATGCCCGATGTACGTCGCGTCCTCGGACCAGTAGAGGTGGTGCCTGGCGTCGGTGAGGCCGTTGGACGGCTCGACGGTCAGGAGGTGCTGGAGGGGGCCCGGACGCCAGCCGGTCTCCTCCTCCATCTCTCTGGCGGCCGCGGCCGCGATGTCCTCACCGTCCTCGACGACGCCGGCGGCGAGCTCCCAGCCCCAGCTGTTGGTGATGAAGCGGTGCCGCCAGAGCATCAGCACCTCGTTGGACCTGTTGACCGCGGTCGCGACGGCGACCGGGCGGAGCCGGATGAGGAAGTGGTCCAGGTGCCGGCCGTCGGGGAGCTCGACGTCGGCCAGGTTGACCCTGAACCAGCGGTTTTCATACACAGTTTGTTCGCTTAATTTCGTCCACTGCATGTTTCTGCCACCTTCCGACAAGTAGATGGCAATATCGCAGCAGGAGCTCGGTCAGAGGGGAACGCGCAGCGCCCCGTCGATGAGTTCGGCCGCCTCGTCGGCGTTGGTGCAACCGCTCGCCACAAGATGCTCGCGTACCGCCCGCAGCCGGTCCCGGATCCGCTGCGACTCCATCCCCTTGGCCCGCTCCACCATCTCCGCCGCCGTCTGCGCCGCCCGGTCCACCTCGCCCTGGCGCAGCTCGATCTGGCTGAGCATGGCGAGTCGGTGCACCCGGCCGCGGTCGTGCGCAGGGGTGTCGACGGCCGCCGCGGCATGCGCCCGTGCCGCCGTCAGATCACCGAGGCTGAGCAAGGCCTCCGCCACCTGGACATTCACCAGGCCCGGCTGGACATAACCGGTCTCGTCCGGCTCGTACCCCGGACGGATCCGCTCCGCCTCCAGCTCCGCCCGCCGGATGCACCGCAAGGCGCTGCTGCCGTCGCCGAGATGGGCGTACGCCTTCGCCTGCATCGCGTACAGATCGGCGGCCAGCGCCGGAGTGAGCTGCTGCCCTGCGGCTCGCAGCGCCGCCTCAGCGAAGGCCACCGCCTGCCGGTGCTCCGCCATGAACAGCGACTGGTTGACCAGCAGCGCGATCACATACGCGCCAAGTCCCCGGTCCCCGCTGGCCTTTGCCAGCCGCAGCGCCTGGTGGAAGTAGCGCTGGGCGAGGCCGTGGGCGTTGGAGTCGTAGGCGCAGATGCCGGCCACGGACACCAGACCGCCTGTCGCGCGGTGCAGTTGGCGGCCGAGAGCGTCGCTGTAGCCACCACGGAGCAGCGGCGCGGTCTCGGCGTTGAGGAAGCCGACGATGCGGGCGCGGGTGGCCATGCCGCCCGCCTTCCGGTACATCAGCTCGTAGTGCGCACGGGCGGCGCGCAGCATCTTTATGTCGGCCATGCTGACGCGTGTCTGCCCCGAGCGTGAGACGTCCGAGTCCTCCGGCGGGTTCTCCCACTCCCATACGGGCATGACGGCGGGGGTGCCGGTGACCGCGGGCGCCTCGATGATGTGCCGCCGCTGCTGTTCGTCGGAGCGCCACATCGCGGTGGCCCGCTCCACGAAGCCGGAGAGCGGCGAGCCCGGTTGTGTGACGGACTCGCCCGGCACTCCGAGGCCGATGTCGCCGAGGACGATCGCCCGGTGCAGCCGGCCGGCGAGCACCTCGCAGATCAGGTCGGGCACCTGGCCGCGCGGACGCTGGCCCTTCAGCCAGCGTGCTACGGCAGTGTGTTCGTACCGCAGTGCCAGACCTCTTGCCCGGCCGGCGTGGTTGACCCGGGCGGCAAGGCCCGCGTTGGAGATGCCCGCTTCGTCGAGCAGGGCGTCGAGCAGGGTATTGGGCTGCATGTGCCCCTCCGGTGGCTCGTTGGACTCAGCCTAGTAGAGGGCGATTCGCACGGGGTGTGAACCAAGTGCCCTCATCCGTGCCCCGCGCGCTCTGCCGCCGCGTCGCCCGCACCGGTTGACTGGGGTGCCTCTCATAGAGGCGGCCGGGCCGTCGGCTCCCCCTCGTACAGTGCGACGGCCCCAGAATGCGTCGTCTGCCCTGCTGATCTGCCCGACACTCCGCGGCAGGGCGGGCGGCGCCGGCCGCATGGCAATCCCTTGGTTGCCGATCGCTGCACATGGCTGCAGATGGCTAGCGATTGGAGGGTTCCGGCCGGGTACGGCGCAGGGCGGCATCTCCGGACTGCGCCGGTACCCGCGCGCGGTCGTTGCGCAGCACCAGGAGTGCCACATCGTCGGCGAGACGACCGCCGGTGTGACGCAGCAACTCCGAGTGAACGGTGGCGATCACGGCGGCGGGCGACACCGGCGAGGCGAGCGCGGCCTCGGTGAGCACGGCCTCCAGACCGAAGAACCTCCCCGCCGCGTCACGGGCGTCCGCCGCCCCGTCCGTGTGCAGGAACAGCGCCTCGCCGGACCGCAGCCGGGCACACCGGCGGACCGGCAGCTCGGCCGGCAGCGGGAACAGACCGAGCGGTGGCAGCGGGTCCGCACAGGCGAGCGGTTCGGCCCGGCGGCAGAGCCGGTAGGGCCATGGATGACCGCAGTTCAGCGCCAGTACGCCACCGTCCTGCCCGATCTCCAACAGCAGTACGGTGACGAAATCCTCCGCCGCCGGGCAGTCCGGCTCTCCCCCGCCGACCGCCGGATGCTCGTCCCGCGCCCGCTCCCGCAAATGCCGATGGATCGCCCGGTCCAACCGCCGCAGTACACCCCCCAGTTCGGGCTCGTCGTAGGCGGCTTCCCGGAAGCTGCCGAGAACCGCGGCCACCGCCCCGATCGCGGGCAGCCCGTGCCCGCGGGCGTCTCCGATGACGACACGCACGCCGTACGGGGTGGCCACGGCCTCGTACAGATCACCGCCGACCGCGGCGCCGCGGCTGACGGACAGCTGGCCCGCGGCGAGGGTGAGTCCGGCGAGACGGGGCGGCAGCGGCCGCAGCAGCACCCGCTGGGCGGCGTAGGCGATTTCGCGGACCCGTTTGAGCTCGCGGTTCAGCCCGTGTCGGACACCGAGGACAAGACCGGTGCCGACCGCGAAGAAGGCGACGCCGGTGACGATCCGCTGTCCGAGGCTCTCCGGCTGGGTGGACGGACAGGCGATCTTCCAGGTGAGCGCAGCGGCGCCCCATACGGCGGGAAGCGCCAGAGGAAGCAGTCGCCGTACCCGCGAATTGTCGGCGCGCGCGGACCTCGCCCGCCGCGAGGCGGGCAAGGGACCTCCACCGGACCTGATACGGATCATGCGGATGGTCCCCTCATAGGCCCTGTCCGGCACGCAGGCAGGCCCCCACGGCCGGGACGATTCTGTCGATCGACCGGGCCCGGAAGGGACAACGCCTCACGTTCTCACCCAAATGAGTGAGGGGCGCGCCCGGTGGTCCGGGCGCGCCCCTCAACAGGCAGGGAGCGATCAGGCTCCGCGCAGTACCGCCCCCGTGCGCTCGGCGGCGAGCGCCACCGCCGCGTCGCGGGCGGCCGAGGCCTCCTCGACCGTCAGCGTCCGGTCGGCGGCACGGAACCGCAGCGCGTACGCCAGCGACTTCCTGCCCTCGCCGATCTGCTCACCGGTGAAGACGTCGAACAGCCGGATGGACTCCAGCAGTTCACCCGCTCCCTCGGTCAGTACCTTCTCGACCTCCGTGGCCGGCACCTGCTCGTCGACGACGAGCGCGACGTCCTGGGTCGCCACCGGGAAGGTGGAGATCCGCGGCGCCTGGAGCGGGCCCTGAGACGCCTGCTCCAGCAGATCCAGGTTCAGCTCCATCGCGCAGGTGCGCGCGGGCAGATGCAGGGCCTTCACCACGCGCGGGTGCAGTTCACCGGCGTATCCGACGGTCTGCTCCGCCTCGTCGATCACCACCGCGAGCTCGGCGCACCTGCCCGGGTGCCACGGACCGTACTGGCCCTGGCGGACGAGCAGTTCGGCCCCGGCCTCGCGCGCGACCGTGCGGGCGGACTCGACCGCGTCGGCCCAGGTGGCCGGCCGGCCCTTGCCCCACCAGCCGGCCTGCTCACGCGCACCGGCGAGCACGACCGCGACATGGCGCGGCTGCACCGGCAGCACACCGGTCAGTCCGGCGATCTCCTCGTCGGTCGGGCGGCGGTGGACGGGCAGCCGCACCGCGATGCCCTCCTCCGTGGGAGCCTTGAAGACCAGACCGGTCTCGAAGAGGGCCAGATCGTGGCTGCCGCGGCCGTCGTTGCGGCGCAGCGCGCCGAGCAGTCCCGGCAGCAGCGTGGTGCGCAGCGCGGGCTCCTCGTCGGAGAGCGGGTTGACCAGCGTGACCAGCCGACGGCAGGTGTCGTCCGCCGGGATGTCCAGCTGATCGAGGATCTGCTCGCCGATGAACGGGTAGTTCAGCGCCTCGACATAGCCGGCGCCGGCCAGCGCGCGGCCGACGCGGCGGTGCAGCCGCTGCCGTCCGGTGAGCCCACGGCCGGGCGGCGGCGTGGGCAGCGTCGACGGCAGGTTCTCGTAGCCCTCGAGCCGGATGACCTCTTCGGCGAGGTCGTTCGGCTCGCTCAGGTCGGGACGCCAGGACGGGACGGTGACGACCAGTTCGTCCTGCCCGTAGACGTCACAGCCGACCTCCTGGAGGCGGCGTACGACGGTCTCGCGGCCGTAGTCGACGCCCGCGACGTGGTCGGGGTGGTCCGCCGGCATCGAGATCGTACGAGGCGCGGACGGCGCGACGATCTCGGTGACGCCGGCCTCGGCGGTACCACCCGCGAGGAGCACCAGCAGGTCGACGGTCCGCTGCGCGGCTGCGGCCGCGGCCTGCGGGTCGACGCCCCGCTCGAAGCGCTTGGACGCCTCGGAGGCCAGCTTGTGGCGGCGCGCGGTACGGGCGATGGTGATCGCGTCGAAGTGCGCGGCCTCGATGACGACCTCGGTGGTGCCCCGGACCTGGCCGGTCTCGGCGTCCGTCTCGGAGTCGGCGATCTCGGTGTTGGCGCCGCCCATGACGCCCGCGAGGCCGATCGGCCCGCGGTTGTCGGTGATGACCAGGTCTTCGGCGTCCAGGACGCGGTTGACGCCGTCAAGGGTGGTGAGCTTCTCGCCGGGCTCGGCGCGGCGCACCCCGATCGGCCCGTCGAGACGGGAGCGGTCGTAGGCGTGCAGCGGCTGGCCGAGCTCGAGCATCACATAGTTGGTGACGTCGACAGCGAGCGAGATCGGGCGCATCCCGGCCTTCTGCAGCCGGCGCTGCAGCCAGATCGGGGAGCGGGCCTCGGGCTCCAGGCCGACGACCGTACGCGCGGTGAAGCGGTCGCAGCCCCTCGGGTCGGAGACCCTCACCACGTAGCCGAAGGAGTTCGGGACGGGGACATCGAGCAGCGCCGGGTCGCGCAGCGGCAGGCCGTACGCGATGGCGGTCTCGCGGGCGACGCCGCGCATCGAGAGGCAGTAGCCGCGGTCGGGCGTGACGGCGATGTCGAGTACCTCGTCGAAGAGCTCCAGGAGCTCGATCGCGTCGGTGCCGACCTCGTACTCCGGCGGCAGCACGATGATGCCGCCGCTGCCGTCGTCGCCCATGCCCAGCTCGTCGCCGGAGCAGATCATGCCGTGGGAGGTCTTGCCGTACGTATTACGCGCGGCGATCGCGAAGTCACCGGGCAGGACGGCGCCCGGCAGGACCACGACGACCTTGTCGCCGACGGAGAAGTTGCGCGCGCCGCAGACGATCTCCTGCGGCGCACCGGTGCCGTTGGCCATGCCGACGTCGACGGTGCAGAAGCGGATGGGCTTCTTGAACTCCGTCAGCTCCTCGATGGTCAGCACCTGGCCGACGACGAGGGGGCCCTTGAGCCCGGCCCCGAGCTGTTCGACGGTCTCGACCTCGAGGCCGGCGGAAACGAGCTTGGCCTGGACGTCACGGCCGGTCTCCGTCGCCGGCAGGTCGACGTACTCCCGCAGCCAAGAAAGCGGGACCCGCATCAGATCTCCATCCCGAACGGCCGAGTGAACCGGACGTCACCCTCGACCATGTCTCGCATGTCTTCGACGTTGTGGCGGAACATCAGCATCCGCTCGATGCCGAACCCGAAGGCGAATCCGCTGTACTTATTGGGGTCGACACCGCAGGCGATGAGCACCTTCGGGTTGACCATGCCGCAGCCGCCGAGCTCGATCCAGCCCTGGCTGCCGCAGGTGCGGCAGGGCCGGTCCGGGTTGCCCACGGACTCACCGCGGCACACGTAGCAGACCATGTCCATCTCGGCGGACGGCTCGGTGAACGGGAAGAAGTTCGGGCGGAGCCGGGTCTTCATGTCCGGGCCGAAGAGCGCCTGGACCATGTGGTCCAGCGTGCCCTTGAGGTCGGCCATGGTCAGGCCCTCGTCGACAGCGAGCAGCTCGATCTGGTGGAAGACCGGGGTGTGGGTCGCGTCCAGCTCGTCGGTGCGGTACACGCGGCCGGGGACGACGACATAGACGGGCGGCTCGCGGTCGAGCAGGGTGCGGGCCTGGACCGGCGAGGTGTGCGTACGCAGCACGATGCCGGACTCGTCGTCCGTGGTGCCCTTGGGGCCCTGGACGAAGAAGGTGTCCTGCATCTGGCGCGCCGGGTGGTCGGGCACGAAGTTCAGGGCGTCGAAGTTGAACCACTCCGCCTCGACCTCGGGGCCCTCGGCGACCTCGTACCCCATGGATACGAAGACGTCCTCGAGCCGCTCCATGAGCGTGGTGAGCGGGTGGCGGGCGCCTGCCGGGATCCGGTCGTGGGGCAGCGTGACATCCACTGCCTCCTCGACGAGCACCCGGGCGTCGCGCTCGGCCTCCAGCTCGACCTGGCGGGCGGCGAGGGCCTTGCTCACGGCGCCGCGGGCCTGGCCCACGCGCTTGCCGGCCTCGGCCTTGGCCTGCGGCGGCAGCGCGCCGATCTCCCGGTTGGCGAGCGCGAGCGGTGAGGCGCCGCCGGTGTGCGCGACCTTCGCGTGGGCGAGAGCGTCGAGGTCGCCGACGGCGGCGAAGGCGGCAAGCGCCTCGTCCCGCATGCGCTCGATCTCTTCCGGTTTCAGTGCCTCGACCTCAACAGGGTCGTACGACTTATTGGGTGCGGACATCTCTTCCCGTACTTCCGATGGGCTGGCTGGGGCCCCCGCTCGTTGACCGAGGACGCAAAGGTGCCAAAGAACGAGTCTAACGGGGTGTGGAGAGGCGAATGAGCCCGCGGGCTGCTCAGGCCAGATAGGCCGGGGCGCCGACGGGCAGAATAAATCGGAACTCGGCGCCGCCGCCGGGTCCACGGCCGACGGTGATCGTCCCGCCGTGCGCCTCGACGATGCCCTTGACGATGTAGAGACCCAGGCCCGTACCGCCGCGCTTGCTTCCCCGCCAGAAGCGGGTGAAGACACGGCCCATCGACTCCTCGGGGATGCCGGGACCTTCGTCGCTCACGGTGACGGCCGTTCCCTTCTCGTCGTCCTTCGCGGATGCCGGTGCCACCTCGATGGTGACGGTTCCCTCGCCGTGGCGCACCGCATTTTCCAGCAGATTGCCGAGTACCTGGTCGATCTTGTCCGGATCGGCCCACATATCGGGCAGCTCCCGCTGGATGCGTACGAAGAACCGGTCCGGCCGCTGGCCGCTGGCTATGTGGGCCTGGATGTGCCGACCGACGGCCGCCGCGATATCGACGGGCTGGCGGCGCACTTCGAGCCGTCCGGAGTCGATACGGGAGATGTCGAGCAGCTCCGCGATCAGCCGGGTGACACGGTTCGCGTCGGCGTCGACGGTCTCGAGCATCAGCCGCTTCTGGTCGTCGGTGAAGCGTTCCCACTTGGCGAGCAGCGTCGCTGTGAACCCCTTGACGGAGGTGAGCGGGGAGCGCAGTTCATGGGCGACGGTGGCGATCAGCTCGGCGTGGCTGCGTTCGGTACGGCGCCGGGCCTCGGTGCCGCGCAGGCTGATGACCAGCCTGCGCAGGGGGCCGGTGGGGCGCTCGCGCACATAGCGGGCGGAGACGAGGACTTCACGGCCGCCGGGCAGCAGGAGATTGCGCTCGGGCTGGCCGACACGAGTGGCGAGTCCGCCGTACGGATCGGTCAGCGTCCACCAGCGGCAGCCCTTGAGGTCCTCCAGGGGCAGCACGCGCTCCAGCGGCAGGCCCAGCGCATCGGCCTTGGACACGGCGGTGATCCGTACGGCCGCGTCGTTGAAGCAGATCACCCGGCCGGTCTCGTCGGCGACGACCAGTCCGTCGGGAAGGTCGTCGGGGTCGATCCCGTACATGTCGGAGCCGTCGGAATGGCACAGCAACGCCCCGTGTGTCCCCGCGGGCCTGCTCGTCCCGACAGCCATCCCCGTACCCCACCTCTCCGACGGTGCAGTGGGCCCCCGAGCCCGTCACCCTACTAGCTGGAAGTGACGGAGCGGACCCCCTGAGCGAGTACTGCTGGTCAGCGAGCACTGCCTGCGCGCTGGGCACGCGCCGAGGCATAGAGACATACGGCTGCGGCGGTCGCGAGGTTCAGGCTCTCGGCCTTTCCATGGATCGGGACGCGCACCACCGCGTCCGCGAGCGCGCGGGTCTCCTCCGGCAGGCCCCAGGCCTCGTTGCCGAAGATCCAGGCGGTGGGGCCGCCCATGGTGCCCGCGTCGAGTTCGTCGTCCAGGTCGTCGTCGCCCGCGCCGTCGGCGGCCAGTACGCGCACTCCGGCGGCGCGCAGCCCCTGGACGGCCTGCTCGACGGGCACGCCCACCGCGACGGGCAGATGGAAGTGCGAACCGACCGAGGCCCGCACGGACTTGGGGTTGTAGAGGTCCACGGAGGCATCGGTGAGGACGACGGCGTCGGCGCCCGCGGCGTCCGCGCAGCGCAGTACGGTGCCGGCGTTGCCGGGGTCGCGTACGTGCGCGAGGACGGCGACGAGTGTGGGCCGCGCCGCGAGGATCTCCTCGAACGGCGAGTCCAGGAAGCGGCAGACCCCGACCAGGCCCTGCGGAGTGACGGTCTGCGAGACCTCCGCGAGCACCGCGTCGGAGGCGTGGTGCACCCGGGCCCCCGCGGCATGGGCGGCGTCGACGATGTCCGCGTACCGCTCGGCGGCCTCGACGGTGGTGAAGAGCTCGACCAGGGTGGGCTCGCCGCCGGGGCCGCGGTGGGCGACGGCCTCGCGCACGGCCTGCGGGCCCTCGGCGATGAACAGCCGTTCCTTGCCGCGGAAGGCGCGCTTGGCAAGCCGCCGGGCGGCGGTGACACGCGGGGATCGCGGGGAGATCAGCTCGGGGGTGCCCATGTCGCCTGCGGCTCTCTGATTCGGGTTCCGGGGTCGGCCCGGACGGACTGCGTGGTGCCCCCGCCCGGAAGCCGACGGGGGTTCGGGGGACACCCCCGAAAACAACGCCAAACACACCGGACCCGCAGGCCCAAGGCCTGCGGGTCCGGTCGGCTCGACGCGGCCGTCAGGCCGCCGACTCGGCCTTCGGGGCGTTGACGTCGCTCGGAAGCGCCTTCTGGGCGACCTCGACGAGCGCGGCGAACGCGTTGGCGTCGTTGACCGCGAGCTCGGCCAGGATCTTGCGGTCCACCTCGATGTTGGCGGCCTTCAGACCCTGGATGAGGCGGTTGTACGTCATGCCGTTCTGGCGGGCAGCGGCGTTGATGCGCTGGATCCACAGCTGACGGAAGTCGCCCTTGCGCTTCTTGCGGTCGTTGTAGTTGTAGACCAGGGAGTGGGTGACCTGCTCCTTGGCCTTGCGGTACAGGCGCGAACGCTGACCGCGGTAACCGCTGGCGGCCTCGAGAATTGCCCGGCGCTTCTTGTGGGCGTTGACTGCCCGCTTGACGCGTGCCACTTGTTAACTCCTTGTAGCGGGGCTGGGATTGAGAGTTCGACTCACCCCGGCCCGGAAACGAATTGGTCCCGGTCTCGGCGCGTGTCCCCGGGGACCGGGGACACGAGCGTCACTTGCCGAGAAGCTTCTTGATGGTCTTCGAGTCACCCGGGGCCATCTCGGCGTTGCCGGTGAGGCGACGCGTCAGCTTGGACGGCTTGTGCTCGAGCAGGTGGCGCTTGCCGGCGCGCTCACGGAGCACCTTGCCGGAGCCGGTGATCTTGAAGCGCTTCTTGGCACCGCTGTGCGTCTTGTTCTTCGGCATCGCGCCGTTATCTCCTCGTCAGTGGCGCTCCCCGGTGCGGACACCGGACAACAGGAGCGTCAGATCTTGGTTTGTGGGTTCCGGGCGGGACCCGGGGCCGCCTGGGTGGCAGCCCCTTGGATCACGCCTCGGAGGACGTCTCGGAGGGCGTCTCCGAGGGTGCTTCGGCCGGAGCCTCCGCGACCTCGTCCGCCGACTCCTCGTGCGTGTAACCCTGACGCTCCGCCTTGCGGGCGGCCTGGGCCTCACGCGCCTCGGCCATGGCCTCGGTCTTCTTCTTGTGCGGGCCGAGAACCATGATCATGTTCCGGCCGTCCTGCTTCGGGTTCGACTCGATGAAGCCGAGGTCCTCGACGTCGGAAGCGAGACGCTGCAGCAGTCGGAAGCCAAGCTCGGGGCGGGACTGCTCACGACCACGGAACATGATCGTGATCTTGACCTTGTCGCCCTGCTTGAGGAACCGGACGACGTGACCCTTCTTGGTGTCATAGTCGTGCGGGTCGATCTTCGGCCGGAGCTTCATCTCCTTGATGACCGTGTGCGCCTGGTTCTTGCGCGCCTCACGGGCCTTCATGGCCGACTCGTACTTGAACTTCCCGTAGTCCATGAGCTTGCACACGGGCGGGCGGGCAGTCGCCGCGACCTCGACCAGGTCGAGGTCGTACTCCTGCGCAAGCTCGAGGGCCTTGGCAAGCGGAACAATCCCGACCTGCTCGCCGCTGGGACCGACAAGTCGCACTTCGGGAACGCGAATCCGGTCGTTGATGCGGGGCTCGGCGCTGATGGATCCTCCTAAGTAGCACCACACGGATGTCTGGCAGGCAGCCGCGTAACGTCTGTTTTCGTAAGACCAACCGCACCGGATAATGAAAAATGCCCCGGACGGGACACAGGCGGCAGCTCCGTGAATACCGGAACACCGCCGCGGTCAACCGCGGGGCGCACATCGGGCGACTTCCATCGTCCGTACGGAACGATGGGCGCCGCCTGACCGGTGACCCGCCGCCCAGAAGGACGGCCAGGTGGGAGATCGGAGCCTCCACTTGTGGGCCGAGCACACACGTGTCCGGCCGGTCGTTACGCAAGGTTAGCATCTTCGGCTATGCAGGGCTAATTGGGGTCAGCAGCCGGTCGCGGCCCGCCGGGGCCTATCGTGTGCGTCATGAGCGACGCGACCAGCCCCAATGAATCTCCCGGCTTCGACGACATGACCCGCGACATCGCGGAGGTCCCCGCCGTCGAGGTGATCGTCACGGTCGCGGTGAACCTGATGAGCGCCGCCGCCGTGAAGCTCGGCCTGACCGAGGACGGCGCCGACCACAAGGACCTGGACGAGGCCCGCAAGCTGGTGCACGCGCTGGCCGGTCTGATGGACGCGAGCGCGACCGAGATCAGCTCCTTCCATGCGGCGCCGCTGCGTGACGGACTGAAGTCGCTGCAGCTGGCGTTCCGCGAGGCGTCGCTGGTGCCGGACGAGCCGGGCCAGGGTCCGGGCGAGAAGTACACCGGACCCGTGTACGGCTAGGGCGCACGGCTCGGCAGCTAGTCACGTACGAAAAGGGGCTCGCCCGGAGGGGTGGCCTCGGCCGGCAGCAGCGCCAGGTCGAGGCCCCGCACCAGGCGGGCCCTCAGTGCGTCGTCCGCCGCCAGCGCCTCGGCGACGCGCCGGGCCGCCTCGGCGGGGACCGCGTCCCGCGCGAGTACCAGGGCAAGGGTGCCGTCCGCGCCGCCCGGGCCCAGATGCGCACGGAGCACCGCGGGCTCGGCGGCGACCGCGGCCGTCACCGCGGCGATGACCGTGGGGTCCTGGAGCGGGTCGGCGTTCGTACGGCCCTCGGCGAGGGCGAGCAGCGCCGGGCCGGTCAGCTGGTACGGGACGGGGCCCGCCAGGTCGAGCACCAGCGTGTCGGCCTTTTCGTGGGCCGCCGCCTGCAGCGCCTGGTGCAGCGGTACGGCGACGGGGCGGGCCTCGGGGTTCCAGCGGGCGAGCGACACGATCGAGGTGAAGGCGGGCAGCGCGCGGCGGTCGCCCGCAGTCAGCGTCGGCACCGCCATATCGCTGGTCTTCTCCCTGCGCAGTCCGTTCTCGTCCTCCTCGACCTCGCCGAGCACGGCGACGACGGGGACCAGCAGCCGGGCGGTGCGGAGGGCCTCGAGGACCGGCCGTACGGCGGTTCTGTCGTCCGCCCAGGCGGCGAGTGCCGCCGTCAGTGCCGGGTCGGCCGTGCCGTCGTCGTCGGAGAATCCGGGGTCCGGGATGTTCTTGAGCGCCACAGGTCGACCCTAACCTCCCTGGTATGAGTGCCAGTGTCTCGGTCGCCGTCCCGGTCGCCCCGCCCGACCGGTCGTACGGCGAGGAGCGGACGTATCCCTCGGCGAGCATCGTGAAGGTCTCGATCCTGGCCGCACTGCTGCAGCGGGAGCGGCCGCTGACCGCGCGGGAACGGGCGCTCGCCCGCGCCATGATCGTGCGGAGCGACAACGACGCGGCGTCGGTGCTGTGGGAGACCATCGGCGGCGCGGCCGGGCTGGACGCCGCGCACGGACGGCTCGGGCTCGCCGGGACCCGGGCGGAGTCGGCGTGGGGGCTGACCCGGACCACCGCGCGGGATCAGCTCACCCTGATGCGGGCTGTGTTCGGCGGCCCCTACCCGTATCTCTGCTCCTTGATGGAGCAGGTGGTCGACGGGCAGAACTGGGGGGTGTCGGCCGCGGGCGGTGAGTGGGCGCTGAAGAACGGCTGGATGCCGATGCGCGACACCGGGCTGTGGGTCGTCCACTCCGTCGGGCGGGCCGGGGGCCGTCCGATCGCGGTGCTCTCCGACGGGCATCCGACAAAGGAGGCGGGCATCGCGCGCGTCGAGGAGGCGGTGCGGGCGGCGGTCAGTTCCTGCTGACCCGGCCGCCGCGCCAGAGCACCACGGCTCCCGCCAGCAGCAGGGCGCCGACGCCTCCGGCGAGCGGGGCGAGCCAGCCCGCCGGTTCCGCGTCCACCTTCACGGCGGCGGGACCTGAGCCGAAGTACCGCTTGCCGTAGCCCGCAGCGGCCGCCTTCACATCCGTGGGGCGCATTTTCGCCGCCGCCTTGAGCGCGGCGACCGGATCGACCATGCCGTACCCCTTGGCGTCGTCGCGGCCGTTCTTGCCGCCGCCCCGGGCCGTGTCGGTGAGGAGCTGCTTGATCTGGGCGGGGGCCAGGCCGGGGTGGGCGGCCCGTACCAGGGCGACCGCGCCGGAGACGAACGCGGACGCGGCGCTGGTGCCCCAGCCCTGGTAGTACTTGCGGTCGGGGTCGGCGATGACGATGTCGACGCCGGGGGCACTGACGCTGGCGTACCAGCGTCGGGTGGAGAAGGCGGCGTGGGTGCCGAAGCGGTCGACGGCCGTGACGGCGATCACGCCGGGGTAGGCGGCGGGGTACGAGATGTGGTCGCCCTTCTCGCCGCTGTTGCCGGCCGAGGCGACGACCACGGAGCCCTTGGCGAGGGCGTATTGCACTGCGGCGTCCTCGCCCGCCTCCGGGTGCGCGGACTCGCTGTCGTCGCCGAGGGAGAGGTTGATGACGTCGGCGCCCTGGTCGGCGGCCCAGCGGATGCCCTGGGCAAGGGCGTTGCCGCGGGAGGTGCGGGCCTTGTCGCGGGCCTTGTCGGTGCCTTCGAGGATGACCCGGACCGGGAGGATCTTCGCCGCGGGAGCGATGCCGATCACACCGTCCTCGCGGTCGGAACCATGGCCGTGAGCGGCGATGATGCCGGCCATCGCGGTGCCGTGGCGGGCCCAGGCGCGTGAGCCGCGCTGCGCGCCGAAGCCGATGAAGTCCTTGCCTGGCAGGACGGTGCCGGCGAGGTCCGGGTGGCTGTCGTCGACACCTGTGTCGAGGACAGCGACCGTGATGCCGCTGCCCTTGGTGGTGGTCCAGGCCTGGTCGGTCTTCATGGCGTCGAGCGCCCACTGCTGGGCCCGGATCGCGTCCGCGTGCGCGGGTGTCGCCGGCAGGAGCACGAAGGCGGCGGCCGCGAGGGCGGCGGCGAAGCGGTGGCGGCGACGTGTCATTCGGGTTTCTCCGTGGCCGTGCGGACGGTCTTGCGCAGGCCGGCCTCGATACGGTCCGCGATTCCCTTTGCCTCGTGGCCGAGGCCGGCCTGGGCCGGCGCGGAGGTCGCGCCCTCGGCCTTGGCCTCGTCGGCGGGCTGGGGGTCGGTGACGGCGCGCCCGTCGGCGAAGCCGGACACGGCGTAGACGACGACAGGCGCGTCGGTCAGCACGCTCACGGTCCAGCTCGCGCGTTGCCCGTTGCCGAACCCGTCGGCGACGGTGCTCTTGGCCGGGAGGGTGCGGGGCATCAGATCGGGGCGCTCGTCGAGCCCCTCCGAGGTGAAGCGGGCGGCCAGCGCGTTCATCGCCTTCACATCGGCCTCGGTGAAGATCATGCCGACCGTGGTGACGCTGCTGGTGGTGGCGTCGGTGTAGGTGGCGCGCAGTACCCGCGTGCAGCCGACCGGCTGCAGCGTCTGGAGCAGCAGCGGATCGAGCGCGGTCGCGCAGCCGCCGTCGGGCGCGACGGCGATCCGGGTCCATACCCGGTCCGCGCCGCCGGGTCCTGCGCCGTCGCCGGTGAGGGTGCGCGGGAAGAGTGTGTCCACGGGGACGCTGTGCCAGAGCGTGCGCGCCTCGGTGTAGCCGGTACGGGCGGCGGGGTCCGCGTTCGAGTCGCCGGTCAGCCAGCTGCCGGTGGCCGCGCCGCCGATCAGCCCGAGCCCGAGTACGACACAGGCGACGGCGCCGAGGGTGCGCCCGGGGCGCCGGGTGCGCACCGGGCGCAGCCGGGTGGTCATCTCGACCGGCGTCTCCGGCGGCGCCCACGAGCGGGGACCGGGAACCGTGTGCGCGGCGGGCCGCCCGGCACCGGGCCGAGGAGTGAGATCGACGGACCCGACGGGCCTGCGCCGGGTGGGCGGGGCGGTGGGCAGGGGCGGCGCCTGGAGTGGCAGGGGCGCGGACGCCGGCGCGCGTCGGGGTGCGGAGATGGGCCGCAGCCGGGTGGTGGTCTCGACAGCGGGGACGCCGGTCTCGTCCGGGGGTGTGTCGGGGCGCGGCGGCACGGGCCGCTCGGCGGAGGTGGCTGTGCCGGGCGGGGGTGTGTCGGGGCGCGGCGGCAGACCGGGCGGCAGCGGCTCGGCAGCGGGCGCGGTCGGCGCGGACGGGAAGGTCGAAGGCCGACGCACCCGGGGGCCGCCCGCAGCGGGCTCGGTAGCGGGCGCAGCTGGCGCGGACGGGAAGTTCGAAGGCCGGCGCACCCGAGGGCCGCCCGCAGCGGGCTCGGCAGCGGGCGCGGTCGGCGCGGACGAGGAAACGAACGACCGGCCGGTTCCAGGTGAGGCAGGACGGCCGGTGTCGGCTCCGCCCGACGGCCTCGGGATGGCGACACCCCCGACAGCGGGCCGGGCGCCGGACCCGCTCGGCGTCGACGGAAGCCGGTCCGACCCACCGGGGGCACCCTGGCGCTCGGGCTCCACGGCCGGAGAGGCATCAGGACGCGCGGGCGGTGGCGGATCCGTCGGCAGGAGTTCCGTGATGCCGGAAGCGCGGAGCGCCCTCGGCGCCGTCTCCGGCGGGACCAGGGCATCGGTAATACGCGAGGTGCCGGGCACCGTCTCCCCGTTGTCGGGCTGGGACGAGGCCGGGCCGGGAGGGCGCTGCGCCTCCGTGCTCATCCCGCCCCCTGTTCTTCGTCCACGGACACCGACGGTTCGCCTTTCCGGGCAGGCCCGTTCGTCACCGCGTGTCGGTCACTCTACGGGCTGGAACGCACCCCGCGGCAACGTGACCGGGGGTCCGGGAGGATCTGCCCAGAACATCCCTCTACCCTGCGGTAATCCGGTCTGGCAAGCTCAGGCCATGACTCCCCGTGCAGCTGACCGGGCCCGCTACGACAGGGCCACTGCCCAGCTCGACGCACCGCTCGCCGTCGTCGATCTCGACGCGTTCGACGCCAACGCGGACGATCTGGTGCGCAGAGCGGGCGGCAAGCCGATCCGGGTGGCGAGCAAGTCCGTACGCTGCCGGGCGCTGCTTGAACGGGTGCTGGAGCGGGACGGGTTCGCCGGAATCATGTCCTTCACGCTGGCCGAGTCCCTGTGGCTGGCCGGGTCGGGCTTCGACGATGTGCTGCTCGCGTACCCGTCCGCGGACCGGGCCGGTTTCGCCGAGCTGGCCGCCGACCCGAAGCTCGCCGCCGCGGTGACCGTGATGGTCGACGATCCGGCTCAGCTGGAGCTGATCGACCGCGCCCGCGACGGCGGCACGGAAGAGGTCCGGATCTGTCTGGAGCTGGACACGTCCCTGAAACTGCTCGGCGGGCGGGTGCGGATCGGCGCGCTGCGCTCCCCGCTGCGCGAGGCGGCCCAACTGGCCGAGCTGGCCCGGACGATCGCGCGTCGCCCAGGCTTCCGGCTGGTGGGGCTGATGGCGTACGAGGGGCATGTCGCGGGTGTGGGCGACTCCCTCGCCGGGCGCCCGATACGCTCCCGCGCCATCCGGCTGATGCAGGGCGCGGCGCGCAGAGAGCTGGCGGCCCGGCGGGCGGCGGTGGTGCGTGCCGTACGGGCGGTGACGCCGGACCTGGAATTCGTCAACGGCGGCGGCACCGGCAGTGTCCAGCACACGGCGGCCGAGGACGCGGTCACGGAGATCGCCGCCGGTTCCGGGCTGTATGTACCGCGGCTGTTCGACAACTACACGTCGTTCACGGGGCGTCCGGCCGCACTCTTCGCCCAGCCGGTGGTGCGCAGGCCGGGCGTGGGTGTGATCACGGTACTCGGCGGCGGCTACCCGGCCTCCGGTGCGGCGGGGGCGGACCGGCTGCCGGTGCCGTATCTCCCGGAAGGGCTGCGCTACGACCCGCAGGAGGGGCCCGGCGAGGTGCAGACCCCGCTGCTCGGCGCACCCGCCGACGATCTGCTGATCGGCGACAAGGTGTGGTTCCGGCATGCCAAGGCCGGGGAGATGTGCGAGCGGTTCGACACGCTGCACTTGATCGACGGCGACCGGGTGACCGGTACGGCGCCGACGTACCGGGGCGAGGGTCGCACGTTTCTCTGAGTACGGATTTCTCTGAGCACGGAGGCAGTCAGCCGGGTCCTAGCCCGGGCCGATGCTGCTGCCGACCCCGCCGCTCGTGGAGTCGCCGATCGGGCGGATGCTCGCGGCGATCTTGTCCATGTCGGTGAGCCTGGGCCCCTGCGGACCCGCGTCGAAGGCGAAGCGGACGACGACCAGTGCCTCGCTGCCCACGGTCGAGGGGAAGGCCAGCGACTGGACGTAGCCGCCGGGACCGGCTCCGGTGGTGACCCGCCAGCGCACGAGGTAGCCGGCGCGTCCGGCGACCGCGACGGACTGCGACTTGAGCACCGTGTGGGACTTGATGCCGCCGTGGATACGGTTGCCGACTGCGTCTTCCTCGTACGCGTCGTCCGCCGCCGTCACGATGTCCTTCCTGGCCAGCGCTTCCACGGAGGAATCACCGGTCTGTGCCGCCGTGATGGACGTCACCCGGCCGTGCCGACAGAGCGGCGAGCCGCCGGCGGGGCACTCGTACGTCTCGTCCGTCACCATCGTCGTGCCCTCGTCGAGGGAACTGTCGGACTTCTCCCAGCCGGCCGGGATGGGCATGGAGATGCCGTTGAGCTGGTCGGTCAGGAGAGCGGAGCCGTCCGTCGCCGGCGGGGTGGTGGCGGGAGTGTTCTTGGGGTCGGCCGTGGTGGGGACCGGTTCGCTGACGCTCGGCGCGGACTCGGGCTTCGTGGACCCGTCCTTGCCGAGCAGCACGGCACCGGTGGCGACCGCGGCGACGAGCACGACGCCGGCGGTGACGAGTGCGACGACACGGCTCTTGCCGCCACTACTGCCGCCGCGTGCGAGGGCCGACTGATGCATCGGTACGGTCTGCGGGCCGAAGCCCGGCACCGGGGCGGCCGGGACCTGCGCCTGGACCGGGCGTGTGTGCGCGGTCCAGGCGGTCCCGTCCCACCAGCGTTCGGTGCCGGGCGCGTTCGAGTCCGGGTACCAGCCAGCCGGTGTCGTCATGCTCATCCGGCCACCTTAGGGGGCCCGTTCAGGACGGGTACACCGAGTCCCGCTGGTCGGGAACGACGCTGCCGTCCGCCCTGCGTACGGGCGCGGACATGCCGTCCCGCTCGGTGAATGCCGAGGTCGCGCAGGGGTATGGGGCGACCTGCCGCTTCTTCGGCTCTATGAACATCGGGTTGACGATCCAGCGGCCGTCACCGTTGTCGTAGGCGCGGCACATGACTTCCTTCTTGTTGCGGTTGAGGACCAGCCGCAGGCCGGTCGCGTCCCGCAGGAAGGAGATGTCGGTGTCGGAGTCGCCCGCCGCGAACACCTGCCGCCGGTGGACGGGCTGGACCTTCTCGGCGGCCGCGCCTCGCACCCCGAAGATCTCCTTGTTGATCCAGCAGCGCTTGCCGTCGATGTACGTGATCATCGAGTCGTCGCCGTCCGCGACCGTGCCGCAGCCCTTGAGATGCGACGTGAGGCGGCCGTGCTCGGTGACGCTGCGGATGCCGAGCGAGTGGTCCGCTTCGATGCCGACTCCGCGCGCCCAGACGTCGACGACGGGCTCGGGCGAGGCCGAGGTGATCCAGACGTCGAAGCCAGCCTTCTGCAGAGTACGGATCAGATCGCGCTGCTGGTCGTAGTAGCGCACCCAGCCGGTCGCCTTGCCCGAGCCGACCTGCTGCTCGGCGCCGATGGGCGCGGCCAGGTTCTCGGCGCGGGCAGCGGTGGCGAAGGTCTGGATCTGCCGGGTCGTCCAGCCGTTCATCAGCTGGGCGAGCCAGGCGTACTGCGGCTCGATCCGGCGGTGGTCGAAGCCGGCGAAGGCGGTCCCACCGCTCGTGGTGGTGCCCTCGGAGTAGACGGAGTTGATCTCGTCGGCGCAGCGTGTGTCGGTGCCCGTGGGGAGCGTCCGCACGCCGGTGGGACAGGCGGTCTTCAACGAGCCGGCGGCCTCGGCGGTCAGATGGCGACTGGTGGTGCGCCAGTCACCGCCCCTGGGCGGGCGGATCTTGCTGTTGCGCAGCATCCAGAACATGGTCGCGTCGCCGACATCGTTCTTGACGACGGTGTTGTCCCAGTCGAAGACGGCGACGGGCTTGTCCCTCCCCTTGCGGTGATCGCCGCAGCGTCCGTAGTCGTCGATCAGCTGCTGGAGCCGCGCCTTGTTCTCCCCGTACCAGCCCTGCGAGATCTCCAGCACCGGGCAGCTCCGCGGCTTCGCCTGGGCGGGATGGGCGGGCTGGGCGGGCTGGGCGGCGGCGAGACCGGTCCCGGCGATGGCGAGTGCTGCGGCTGCCGCGGGCCAGCGGAGCTTGTGGTTCATGAACATCCTCCTCGGTGTACGCAGAACAGCCGGGCGTCGTGCGACGCCCGGCTGTGGGGGTGGTTGCTGCGGATAGAACTGCAGAGGCGAAGAAGCGGATGATCTACAGAGGCGTGACGTACGCGCCCGAGATTCCGCCGTCGACCAGGAAGTCGGTGGCGTTGATGAACGAGGAGTCGTCGCTGGCGAGGAAAGCCACGGCGGCGGCGAGCTCGTCCGCCTCAGCGAACCGTCCGGCCGGGATGTGGACGAGCCGGCGCGCGGCGCGCTCCGGGTCCTTGGCGAACAGCTCCTGCAGGAGCGGGGTGTTGACCGGCCCCGGGCAGAGCGCGTTCACCCGGATCCCCTCGCGGGCGAACTGCACGCCGAGTTCGCGCGACATGGCGAGCACGCCGCCCTTGGACGCGGTGTACGAGATCTGGGAGGTCGCCGCGCCCATGATCGCTACGAAGGACGCGGTGTTGATGATGGAGCCGCGGCCCTGGCGCTGCATATAGGGGATGGCGGCCTTGCAGCAGAGGTAGACAGAGGTGAGGTTGACGTCCTGGACGCGCTTCCAGGCCTCCAGTCCTGTGGTGAGGATGGAGTCGTCGTCGGGCGGCGAGATGCCCGCGTTGTTGAAGGCGATGTCGACGCTGCCGTAGGTGTCGTACGCCGTCTTGAACAGTGCCTCGACCTGCTCGGGGTTGGTCACGTCGACACGTACGAAGGTGCCGCCGACCTCGTCGGCCGCCGCCTTGCCCGCGCTCTCGTCGATGTCGCCGCAGACGACGTTCGCGCCCTCGGAGGCGAGGCGGCGCGCGGTGGCCAGGCCGATTCCGCTGCCGGCGCCGGTGATGACTGCGGTACGGCCCACGAGGCGGCGGCACACAGGGGTTTCGGTCATGGTGGTTCAGGCCTCCGTGCTGATGAAGACGTTCTTGGTTTCGGTGAAAGCGGTGAGGGCGTCCGGGCCCAGTTCGCGGCCGAGTCCGGACTGCTTGTAGCCGCCGAACGGGGTCCAGTAGCGGACGCTGCTGTGGGAGTTGACCGAGAGGTTGCCGGCGGCGACGGCACGCGAGACGCGGATCGCGCGGCCGACGTCGCGGGTCCAGATCGAGCCGGACAGGCCGTACTCGGTGGCGTTGGCGAGCCGGATCGCGTGGGCCTCGTCCTCGAAGGGGAGGACAACGGCGACCGGGCCGAAGACCTCCTCGCAGGCAGCCGGGGCGTCCGGTTCGAGGTCGGTGAGGACGGTCGGCGGGAACCAGAAGCCGGGGCCGTCGGGGGCGGTGCCACGGATCCCCTTCAGCTCTTCGGGTACGTAACCACGCACCCGCTCCAGCTGCGCCTGCGAAATCAGCGGACCCATCTGGGTCTTCTCGTCGGACGGGTCGCCGACGACGACGGACTCGATCCCGGGGGCGAGGAGTTCGAGAAAGCGGTCGTACACGCAACGCTGCACCAGCACACGGCTGCGTGCACAGCAGTCCTGCCCTGAGTTGTCCAGGAACGACATGGGGGTGGCGGCGACCGCGGCCTCGAGGTCGGAGTCGGCGAAGACGATGTTGGGGCTCTTGCCGCCGAGTTCGAGTGTCACCCGCTTCAGGCGGTCGGCGCTCTTGGCCATGATCTGCTTGCCGACCCGGGTGGAGCCGGTGAACACGATCTTCGCGACGCTGGGGTGTTCGACCAGCGCGTTGCCCGTGACGTCGCCCGCGCCCGGGAGCACCTGGAAGAGATGCTCGGGAAGGCCTGCCTCCAGGGCGAGTTCGGCCAGCCGCAGCGCGGTCAGCGGGGTCGTCTCGGCCGGCTTGAGGAGTACGGCGTTTCCTGCCGCCAGGGCCGGGGCCGTACCCCAGGCGGCGATCGGCATGGGGAAGTTCCAGGGCGCGATCACGCCGATGACGCCGAGCGGTTCGAGGATCGTGATGTCGAGTCCGCCGGCGACCGGGATCTGGCGGCCGTTGAGCCGTTCCACTCCCCCGGCCGCGAAGTCGAGGAGATCGCGGACGTTGCCGGCCTCCCAGCGGGCGTTGCCGATCGTGTGACCGGCCTCGCGGACCTCCAACAGGGCCAGTTCTTCGAGGTGCTCGTCGACGACCGCGGCGAACCGGCGCAGCAGTCTGGCCCGGTCTGCGGGGGCCGCGGCCGCCCAACCCCGCTGCGCCTTCGCGGCCCGCGCGACGGCGGCGTCCACCTCGGCGGCCGTCGTCGCCGGGACGGTCTCGATGACCTGCCCGGTGGCGGGGTTGAGTACCTCGTGGTGCGTGACCTCGTGGTGCGTGTACGACAAAGCGTCCCTCACAGACGTTCGAAGGAGCGGCGGAGCTCCCAGTCGGTCACCGCGGCGTCGAACGCTTCCAGCTCGACCCGCGCCATGTTGCGGTAGTGCGCGACGACTTCGTCGCCGAAGGCCGCCTTGGCGATGGGGCTGTTCTCCCAGAGCTCGGCGGCTTCGCGCAGCGTGGTGGGGACCTGCGCGTATCCGGCGGTGTACGCATTGCCCGTGCACTCCTCGGGCAGCTCCAGCTTCTGCTCGATTCCGTACAGACCGGCGGCGACCAGGCCCGCGACCGCCAGGTGCGGGTTGACGTCGCCGCCCGGCAGCCGGTTCTCGAAGCGCATCGAGCGGCCGTGGCCGACGACGCGGAGTGCGCAGGTGCGGTTGTCGTAGCCCCAGGCGACGGCGGTCGGCGCGAAGGAGCCGGGCTGGAAGCGCTTGTACGAGTTGATGTTGGGCGCGTACAGCAGCGAGAAGTCACGCAGCGCGGCCAGCTGCCCGGCCAGGAAGTGCCGCATGACCTGCGACATTCCGCCGGGTCCGTCGCCGGCCATGACGTTTGTGCCGTGCTCGTCCTGGAGCGAGAGGTGGATATGACAGGAGTTGCCCTCGCGCTCGTTGTACTTGGCCATGAAGGTGAGCGAGACACCTTCCTGGGAGGCGATCTCCTTCGCGCCGGTCTTGTAGACGGCGTGCTGGTCGCAGGTGACCACGGCTTCGTCGTACTTGAAGGCGATCTCGTGCTGGCCGGGGTTGCACTCGCCCTTGGCGGACTCGACGGTCAGGCCGGCCGCGGCCATCTCGTTGCGGATCCTGCGCAGCAGCGGTTCGATACGGCCGGTACCGAGAACCGAGTAGTCGATGTTGTACTGGTTGGCCGGGATGAGGTCGCGGTAGTTGCGGTCCCAGGCTTCCTCGTACGTGTCCCTGAAGACGATGAACTCGAGCTCGGTGCCGACATGTGCGGTGAAGCCGTGCTCGGCCAGGCGGTCCAGCTGGCGGCGCAGCACCTGGCGGGGTGCGGCGACGACGGGTGAGCCGTCGTTCCAGGCGAGGTCGGCGACGAGCAGTGCCGTGCCCTCGTTCCAGGGGATGCGGCGCAGTGTGGTGAGGTCGGGGTGCATGGCGAAGTCGCCGTAGCCGCGCTCCCAGGAGGACATCTCGTATCCGTCGACGGTGTTCATCTCGGTGTCGACGGCGAGGAGGTAGTTGCAGCCCTCGGTGCCGTGTTCCAGGACCTCGTCGAGGAAGAAAGGTGCGGCGAACCGCTTGCCCTGGAGTCGCCCTTGCATATCGGGGAAGGCCAGGACGACTGTGTCGATCTCACCGCTCGCGACGAGGGCACGAAGCTCCTCGACCCCGAGCGGGGCTTTGCGGTCTGCCACGGGATACGCCTCCTTGGGTCAGCCGGAAGCCTTAAGGTATTACCGAAGACCATTGTCTGGGAAGAGGAAACGGCGACGTGGTGAAGATGAATGAACCGGCCGACCGGCTGACACCCGTACTGCGCCCCGTGCGCGCGGGCAACGGCTTCGAAGAAGCGCTGGAACAGATTCTTCAGCTACTGCGGCTCGGCCTGGTCCCCGGCGGGGAGCGGCTGCCCGCGGAGCGCGAGCTCTCGGAACGGATGGGGATCAGCCGGGTCACGCTGCGCGAAGTGCTGAAGGTCCTCACCGACCAGGGCCTGGTGGAGAGCCGGCGCGGCCGGTACGGCGGAACGTTTGTGCTGCAGCGCCCCGACAGTCACGGCGAGGACGAACTGCGGCGGCGCGTGGCGGCGGTGGACGTCGAGGACACGCTGCGTTTCCGGGAGGTTCTCGAGGTGGGAGCGGCCGGTCTCTGCGCCGCGCACGGCCTGACCGAGGAGGGCGCGGACCAGCTGCGTACGGCACTGGCCGCGACGCACGACGCACCGCTCGCCGAGTACCGCAGGCAGGACACTCTGCTGCATCTCACCCTCGCCGAGCTCTCCGGCTCCCCCACGCTGACCGCGCAGTACGCCGCGGTGCGGGCGACGCTGAACGAGCTTCTGGACTGCATTCCGCTGCTCGTACGGAACCTCGAGCACTCGCAGCATCAGCACACCGCACTGGTCGAGGCGGTGCTGGATGCGGATGCGGACGCGGCCCGCGAGGTGATGCGGGAGCACTGCGAGGGGACGGCGGCCCTGCTGCGCGGCTTCCTTCCCTGACCTCCCCCTGCCCCTTCCCCTGACCCTTCGCGTCAACCGATCCGTAACCTCGGCTTTACGCGCGGGGCTTGCGCATCCGCGATGGCTAGCGCAAAGGTGTGCCCACAAACCTTTGACCTCTGCCAGGAGCGACTCATGGCCGAAGACACCACCACGCGCGCGCCATCACCGGCCGACGACGCCTACCTCAACCGCCGCACGCTGCGCAGGGGCAGCGCCGGCTGGCTTCTGCTCACCGGCCTCGGCGTCGCCTATGTCGTCTCCGGGGACTTCTCCGGCTGGAACATCGGACTGTCCAAGGGCGGCTTCGGCGGACTCGCGATAGCCACGCTGCTGATGGGCGTGATGTATGCCTGCCTGGTCTTCGCGCTCGCCGAACTCTCCGCGATCCTGCCGACAGCGGGCGGCGGCTACGGCTTCGCCCGCCGCGCTCTCGGGACCTGGGGCGGGTTCCTGACCGGTACCGCGATCCTCATCGAGTACATCCTCGCGCCCGCCGCGATCTCCATCTTCATCGGCGACTACGTCGAATCGCTCGGTCTCTTCGGCCTGGAGTCCGGCTGGCCGGTCTATCTCGCCTGCTTCGCGATCTTCATAGGCATCCATCTGTGGGGTGTCGGCGAGGCGCTGCGCTTCAGCCTGGTGGTGACAGCGATCGCGGTCGCGGCACTGCTGATCTTCGCGGTCGGCGCGTTCACCGACTTCAGCGCGGGCGGGCTCGACGACATCCCCGTGGACAAGCACGCGCTCGGCTCGGGCTCCTGGCTGCCGTTCGGCCTGCTGGGCATCTGGTCGGCGTTCCCGTTCGGCATGTGGTTCTTCCTCGGCGTCGAGGGCGTACCGCTGGCGGCGGAGGAGGCGAAGGACCCGGTGCGCTCCATGCCGCGGGCGCTCTCGATCTCCATGGGCATCCTGGTGCTGCTCGCCGTGTTGACCTTCTTCGCCTCGACCGGCGCACGCGGCTCGAACGCCATCCAGGAGGCCGGAAACCCGCTGGTGGTGGCGTTGCAGGGAACCGGCGACCCGACGGCGCTGAGCCGCTTCGTCAACTACGCGGGCCTGGCGGGCCTGGTCGCGTCCTTCTTCTCCCTCATCTACGCGGGCTCGCGTCAGCTCTTCGCGCTCTCGCGGGCCGGCTATCTGCCGCGCTTCCTCTCGCTGACCAGCCGCCGGAAGTCGCCGTATCTCGGACTGCTGATCCCGGGAGCGATCGGCTTCGCGCTGGCGGCGGGGACGGGTAACGGGGCGCGGATGCTGAACATCGCGGTCTTCGGCGCGACGATCTCGTACGCGCTGATGGCTCTCTCGCACATTGTGCTGCGGCGCCGCGAGCCCGAACTCAACCGCCCGTACCGCACGCCCGGCGGCATCCTCACCTCGTCCGTGGCCTTTGTCCTTGCGCTGTCCGCGCTGGTGGCGACGTTCCTGGTGGACAAGGACGCGGCGTTCATCGCGCTGGGCGTCTACGCCGTCGCTCTCGCCTACTTCGCGATCTACAGTCGGCACCATCTGGTCGCGCGGGCGCCGGAGGAGGAGTTCGCGGCGCTGGCGGCGGCCGAGGCGGAACTCGAACGGGACTGAGCTGAACTCGAACGAGCGAAATTCGAACGAAGCTGAACGGAGTCACTGTGTCCAAGCCGCTGATCGGCGTCACGACCTATCTGGAACCGGCCAAATGGGGCGTGTGGGAGATGCCCGCGGCGTTGCTGCCCGCCGGGTATCCGCGCCTCGTCCAGGCGGCAGGCGGCCTCGCCGCGCTACTCCCACCGGACGATCCGGCCCTGGCCGAGTCGGTCGTATCGCGGCTGGACGGGCTCGTCATCGCGGGCGGTGCGGATGTCGAGCCCGTACGGTACGGGGCCGAGCCCGATTCCCGCACCGGCACACCGGCGCGGGATCGGGACGCGTGGGAACTCGCCCTGATCCGGACGGCGTTGGAGTCCGGCACACCGCTGCTGGGGATCTGCCGGGGCCTGCAGCTGCTGAACGTGGCGCTCGGCGGGACGCTGGTCCAGCACCTGGACGGGCATGTCGGGGGTGTGGGCGTCTTCGGCCGGCACACGGTGAAACCTGTGCCCGGGACGCGGTATGCGGAGATCGTGCCGGAGGAGTCGTCGGTCCCTACGTACCACCACCAGTCGGTGGACCGCTTGGCGGACGCGCTGGTGGCGAGCGCGTACGCGGAGGACGGCACGGTGGAGGCGGTGGAACTGCCGGGTGCGGGGTGGGCGCTGGGGGTGCAGTGGCATCCGGAGGCGGGCGAGGACGACCGAGTGATGTCGGCGCTGGTCGCGGCGGCGTCGGCCAATTGAGCCCCTCCGGCCGGCGATTGAGGAGCGGGGGCCCGGGGCGAAGCCCCCGGAAACCGGCCCCGCCGGCGTGTGAGGCGCACGGCCCGGAGCGAAGCCCCCGGAAACCAGCCCCGCCGGCGTGTGAGGCGCACGGCCCGGAGCGAAGCCCCCGGACCCCAGCCCCGCCGGCGTGTGAGGCGCACGGCCCGGAGCGAAGCCCCCGGAAACCAGCCCCGCCGGCGTTTGAGGCGCGGGGTCTGGGGCGAAGCCCCCGGAAACCAGCCCCGCCGGCGTTTGAGGCGCGGGGTCTGGGGCGGAGCCCCAGTACGGGAAGGGGGCGGGGTGGGGCTGTATCCGATCTGCGGCTGCGCCGCGTGGGCCCGCCCCAGGCGATCGACGCGCGGGAATCCGGGTCAGCCCGACGCCGGACGTCTCCTCGTCAGCGTGAGCAGATCCCGCGCCGGGCCCGTCGGGCGATGCGACGTCGGCCAGACGGCACGCAGGTCCCGGTGAAGGTCCACATCCTCCACCGGGACGGCCGTCAGGCGGCGGGCCGTCAGTTCCTCCGTGACCGCCAGTTCGCTCAGGACCGCCGGGCCCGCACCGCTCACCGCCGCCGCCTTGACCGCCGTCGTCGA
Source organism: Streptomyces sp. NPDC048479 (assembly GCF_040651435.1). NCBI lineage: Bacteria > Bacillati > Actinomycetota > Actinomycetes > Kitasatosporales > Streptomycetaceae > Streptomyces > Streptomyces sp. NPDC048479. Next base: position 113,065 of record NZ_JBEZKA010000005.1, on the reverse strand, counting down.
CGCGAGCTCCAGGAGCGGGTCCGCGAGGCCCCCGTACTGCCTGAGCGCCGAGTCGAGGACCTGGCGGGTGCCCGAACCCCGTTCGCGGAGGATCAGCGGGGTTGCCGCCAGTTCCGCCGGGGTCAGCGGTGCCCGGCGGCGGGCCCACGGGTGGCTCGGCGCGGCCACCACGAGGAGCCGGTCGTGGCCGATGGGCGTCCCGTCCAGGCCCTCCGGCACGGACAGGCCCTCCACGAAGCCCAGATCCGCCTCGCCCGCGAGCAGGCGCCGGGCCACCATCGCCGAGTTTCCGGCCATCAGCGAGACCGCAGTGCCGGGGCGCTCGGCACGGAGCGCGATCAGCCAGCCCGGCAGCAGGTACTCCGCGATGGTCATCGAAGCCGCCACCCGCAGCCGCGAATCGCGCCGCCCCCGCAGCGCCTGCGCCCCCGCGTCGAACGCTTCCGCCGCCTCCACCACCCGCCGCGCCCAGTCCGTGACGAGCGCACCGGCGTCCGTGAGCCGGGAGCCGCGCGGTGACCGGTCGACCAGGGCCACGCCCAGCTGCCGTTCCATCGAGCGGATCCGGCTGCTCGCGGCCGGCTGGGTGATCCCGAGCTCGCGCGCCGCACGCCCCAGACTGCCGTGCCGGGCGACAGCGAGCAGTAGCTCCAGCGCGCCCAGATCCGGCACCCGGTGTGCGAGTGGCACCCGTCCGTCGTCCTCGTCGCTCATAAATCCAGCTTATGGGGCCATAGAGGAGTGATCCCTGGTGGGGCCCCTCACGCCGCGTGACAGTGGAGACATGGTCACCGCCGTGCAGCCCCGCCCACGCACCGCCGTCTCACTCGCGGCCGTACGGCTGTCCTCGTTCCGCCACTTCGGCCCCAACTGGTACGCGACCGTCATGGGCACCGCCATCGTCGCGAACGCCGGCGCCGCCCTCCCCGTCGATGTCCCGGGGCTGCGGACGGCCTGCGCCGCGGTGTGGGTGCTCTCCGCCGTGCTGCTGGCCCTCGTCCTGGCAACGCGCGCCACGCACTGGATCCACCACCGCGACCAGGCCCGCGCCCACCTCGTCGACCCGGCGATCGCACCCTTCTACGGCTGCCTGTCCATGGCGCTGCTGGCCGTCGGCCTCGGCACGCTGACCGTGGGCCAGGACGTCATCGGCGAGCGCGCGGCCGTGGCGGCCGCAGCCGTGCTTTTCGGTGTCGGCACGCTCATCGGACTCTCCGCCGCCGCTGTCGTCCCGTACCTGATGGTCGTACGCCGCCTGGTGACGCCCGGCACCGCCTCGCCCGTCTGGCTGCTCCCCGTCGTCTCCCCCATGGTCTCCGCATCGCTCGGTCCCCTGCTGGTGCCTCATCTGCCGGCCGGCCAGTGGCGGGAGGCGATGCTGCTCGGGAGCTATGCGATGTTCGGGATCAGTCTGCCGGCCACCCTCGTCATCCTGCCGATGGTCTTCGCCCGGCTCGTCCGCCACGGCCCGCTGCCGCTCGCGCTCACCCCCGCCCTCTTCCTGGTCCTCGGGCCGCTCGGCCAGTCGACCACCGCCGTCAACAGGCTCGCGGACGTGGCTCCGGCCGCGATCTCGGCGCCGTACGCCACCGGTCTCGGCACCTTCGCGGTGATCTACGGCGTCCCGGTGATGGGTTTCGCGCTGATGTGGCTGGCGCTCGCGGGCGCGACGGTGGTGCGGGCCGTGCGCGAAGGCATGCCGTTCACGATGACCTGGTGGGCCTTCACCTTCCCGGTCGGTACCTGTGTGACCGGCGCGGAGGCTCTGGCGGCCCACACCGGGCCGGCCCCGTTCGAGTGGCTCACGGTCGGCCTGTTCGTCCTGCTCGTCACGGCGTGGGCCGTGACCGGGGTGCGTACCCTGCGCGGTCTGTTCAGCGGAGCACTGCTCGCAGCACCTGTACAGCGGTGACAACGCCGCTGATCCTCTGTGCTGAGCAGAGTCCGGGCGGTGTCCGGCCGACGACATCTGACGCACGGAGTCGTCGGCCGTACAACGCGGTTACATCTGCTGGGTTGCTCGTCGCAGCGCCGCGCTGAGCACCGCGGGCGCCTCGGCCAGTGAGGGCCCGTACCAGGTCAGATGACGGCCGCTGACAAGCGCGGCGGGCAGCCCGGGAAAGGCCTCGGGTCCGTCGTCGGCCGCGAAGCGGTACGGCTCGTCGGGCAGGACCACCAGCTGGGCGCCGCGGTTCCGCAGTTCCTCCAACGGGATACGCGGATAGCGCTCGGCGTGCCCCGCGTACACATTCCTGACGCCGAGCCGGGCCAGCAGATCACCGGCGAAGGTGTCGCGGCCGAGCACCATCCACGGTCGCCGCCAGATCGGCACGACCGCCCGCCACTCCCCCAACGACGCGACCGCGGCCCACGCCGCCTCCGCCTCGTCCAGCCAGCGCGGCCGCGCCACCCCGCACCCGGCCACCAGCACCCGCTGCAGCTCGCGGAACGCCTGCTCCAGATCGCGTACCTCGGTGACGAGGACCTCGAGGCCCGCCGCCCGCAGTGCGGCCAGATCGGGCTCCCGGTTCTCCTCCTCGTTCGCGATCACGAGATCCGGGCGGAGCCGGACCACGGCCGCCACGTCCGGGTTCTTGGTGCCCCCGATCCGTACGACATCGAGGTCCGCGGGATGGCTGCACCAGTCCGTGGCCCCGACCAGCAGCCCGGGTGCGCTGACGGCCACGGCCTCGGTCAGCGAAGGCACCAGTGAGACGACACGCACCGGGGCCGCCCTCAGCGCCGCTGGTCTGCGGACGCGTCGATGTGGTCGGAGACGGTGACGACCAGGATCCGGGTGTCGGGCGTGGTGGCGCGCCAGCGGTGCCGGACGCCGCCGGAGAGAAAGAGGGTGTCGCCGCGCGCGAGCCGGTAGGCGCGTCCCTCCGCCTCGACCTCCGCCGTACCTTCGGCGACGTACATCAGCTCGTCGTTGCGGTGCTGGAACTCGCGTCCCGCATCCTGCTCACCGGTGAATTCGAGGGCTTGCAGCTGATGCTGTCCGCGCACGAGGCGGCGGGTCGCGGCGGCGGGCGGAGGCCCGGTGTCGTCCGGGGCGCGTATGACATTGATGGTGCGGGCGGCGTCGGATGCGGCGATCAACCGGCCGGCAGTGGTCTCCAGCGCGTCGGCGACTCGCTGGAGCGAACGCATGCTGGGACGGGCCCGCTCGTTCTCGATCTGGCTGAGGAAGGGCACGGAGAGACCGCTGCGTTCCGCCACGGCGGCCAGCGTGAGGTCAAGGGCCCGGCGGCGCCTGCGGACGGCCGCGCCCACCCGAAGGGGTTCGGTCTCCTTCGGGTCCTTCGCGTCCTTCGCGTCCTTCGCGTCCATCAGCCGGGCTCCCCTCCCTGGTCCTGTCTCACCTTACGCAGCTTCCGACCGCCGGTGCTCAGGGAGCAGGCCGGTACCGCGCCCGACCCGGCCCGGAAAGCCCGAAGGGGTGGGCCCCGCCGGCAGCGGGCCCACCCCTTCGTACAACGCTCAGCCGCTACTGCGGAGCCATCGTGTTCGCGGCCTTGCCCGCCTTGGCGACCGGCGTCCACTTCTCGGCGAGGTCCGGGTTCTCCTTGAGCCAGGCGCGTACCGCGTCCTGCTCCTTGCCCTTGCCCGTCGTCTGGATCTTGGCTTCAAGGTCCGTGAGCTGATTCTCGGTCATCTTGAAGTTCTTGAGCCACTTGCCGACCTGCGGGTTGTCGGCGGCGAAGCCCTTGCGGGCCAGGGTGTGCACGCCGTCGCCCTTGCCCCAGGAGCCCTTGGGGTCCTTGAGCTTCTTCAGGTCGTAGCTGCTGTACGCCCAGTGCGGCGACCACAGCGTGGTGACGATGGGTTCCTTCTTGTCGTACGCGCGCTTCAGCTCGGCGAGCATGCCGGGCGTCGAGCCGTCGACGACCTTGTACTCGCCCTCCAGGCCGTAGTCCTTCAGGACCTTGTCCTTGAGGATGCCCATCATTCCGGCGCTCGGCTCGATGCCCACGATCCGCCCCTTGAACTGACTCGACTTGCCCTTGAGGTCCTCGAGGGAGTCGATGCCCTTCATGTACGAGGGGACGGAGAGCTCCAGCGAGGTGGGGCCGTACCAGGGGCCCAGGTCCTCGAGCTTGTTCTGGTACTTCTTCCAGTACTGGGCGTGGGTGACCGGGAGCCAGGAGTCGGTCTGGAAGTCGACCTGGCCGCCGGCCAGACCGGTGTAGAGCGCGCCGGCCTCCAGCTGCTTGGTCTCGACCTCGAAGCCGCGCTTCTCCAGCATCTCCTTCCAGAGGAAGGTGGAGGCGATGCCCTCGTCCCACGGGATGTATCCGATGGAGACCTTCTTGCCCTGGCCGACGTTGCCGGCGGCCGAGGCGTCGGCGGACTTGGCTCCGCCGAACATACCCGTGCCGCCCGCGACGAGCGCGAGGACGACGACGCCCGCGACGGCAACGGCCGGCTGCGGACGGTAGTTCCAGATCTTCACCCCGCCGGTCAGCGACTTCGCCTTGGCGAGGGCGCGACGGCCGAGCGGTGAGACCTGACGGCCCAGCGCGCCGGTCATCCGGTCGAGGTACATCGCCAGGATGACGATGGAGATGCCCGCTTCGAAGCCGAGGCCGATGTCCACATTGCCGATGGCGCGATAGACCGCGCCGCCGAGACCGCCCCCGCCGACCATGCCGGCGATGACGACCATGGACAGGCCCAGCATGATCACCTGGTTGATTCCGGCCATGATCGTGGGCAGGGCGAGCGGGAGCTGGACGCGGAGCAGGGTGTTGCGCGGCGTGGTGCCGAAGGCCTCGGCGGCCTCGACGAGCTCCTCGTCGACCTGCCGGATGCCGAGCTCGGTCATCCGTACACCGGGCGGCAGGGCGAAGACGATGGTGGCGATGATGCCGGGGACCACGCCGACGCCGAAGAAGATGATGCCGGGAATCAGATAGACCATCGCCGGCATGGTCTGCATAAAGTCCAGGACCGGCCGGGTGACGGCGCTGACGGTCTTGGAGCTCGAGGCCCAGATACCGAGCGGTACGGCGATCACCAGGGTGACGATCGTGGCGACGAGCACCAGGGAGAGGGTCGACATCGCGTCGTCCCACAGCTCGATGGAGTCGATCAGCGCGAAGCCGGCGAAGGCCAGCACGCCGCCGAGCAGCCCGCGCAGCCACCAGGCGACGACCGCGAGGATGCCGGCGAAGAGCAGCGGCTGGGGCGCGGAGAGCGCCGCGTCGATGCCGTCGTACATACCGGTGACGACCGAGGTGATGGCGTCGAAGAGCCAGGAGAGATGGGACTGGAGCCAGTTGACACCGGCGTCGACCCAGTCGCCGAGATGGAGCCTAGGCACTGGCCACCTCCTTGGTCACGCCCTGCTGCGGGACCGCAGCCTGCCGCGATCCCGCGTCCTGCGGCGGAATCGCTGCCGGGGCCATCGGCTCGCCGAGGACCGCGAGCAGCCGGGCGCGCGGTACGACGCCGATCAGCTCCCCCTCGTCGTCGATGACGGCTACGGCGACGCCGCTGGTGGAGCAGGCGGTGAACAGCTCGATGATCGGCGTGTCGGCGGAGACGGTGGCGGGCGCCGCGGCGAGCACGTCCTTGGCGTTGCGCAGTTCCTTGCCGCTGTCCGTCTTCCTGCCGAACGACGTCTGCGGATCGGCCATGATCGCGCCGGCGGTCAGCACCCGTGAGCGGTCGACGTCCTGGGTGAAGGAGGCGACATAGTCATTGGCCGGGGTGACCAGGATGTCCTCGGCGGTGCCGAGCTGGACGATCCTGCCGTCCCGCATCACCGCAATCCGGTCGCCGAGGCGCATCGCCTCGTTGAGGTCGTGGGTGATGAAGACGATGGTCTTCTTGAGCCGTTTCTGCAGCTCGAGCAGCTGGTCCTGCATATCGCGGCGGATCAGCGGGTCGAGCGCGCTGAAGGACTCGTCCATCAGCAGCAGATCGGCGTCGGTGGCGAGCGCGCGGGCCAGGCCGACGCGCTGCTGCATACCGCCGGAGAGCTCGTCGGGCCAGGAGTTTTCCCAGCCGGCGAGGCCGGCCAGCTCCAGGGCCTCGGCGGCGCGCTTGTCGCGCTCGGCGCGCGGGACACCCTGCACCTCGAGGCCGTAGCCGGCGTTCTCCAGCACGCTGCGGTGCGGGAAGAGCGCGAAGTGCTGGAACACCATGCTGATCTTGGTCGAGCGTACGGAGCGCAGCTCGCGGGGGCTCAGGGCGGTCAGGTCCTGACCGTCGAAGAGCACGCGTCCGGCGGTGGGCTCGAGCAGTCCGTTCAGCATGCGCAGCAGCGTGGACTTACCGGACCCGGACAGACCCATGACGACGAATATCTGCCCCGGCTCGACGGCGAACGATGCGTCGATCACCGCTGCGGTCGTTCCGTCGGCGCGCAGCTCGTCGCGGTCACTGCCGCTCTCGAGCTTGCGCACCGCTTCGTCGGGTCGTCTGCCGAACACCTTGTACAAGTGCTCGGCTTGCAGCCTGGACACATACACCTCACGCGTTGAACCGAAAACGGCTCGCCAACCCCCGCAGGCGAGCCGTGGAGCAGGACGGGTTCTGCCCGCTCGCCCGTGGCATGTGCCGGCCGTCTTGATCCAAAGCCGTGCCGCGGGGTCCGCTCCGGGTCCGCGCATGCCCTCGCCCTTTCGTGCCAAACCCGACAGTGACCCACCTCACGAGGGCGGTGCGAGGGGGCCGCTGCGAGTGGAGAGCGGGTGGCTGTCAGTGGGGTGCGGCATCATCAGGGTTGTGACGCGACGCCTGATGCTCCTCGACACCGCTTCCCTGTACTTCCGGGCCTATTTCGGGGTCCCCGACTCGGTACGGGCCCCCGACGGCACTCCGGTCAACGCCGTGCGCGGACTGCTCGACTTCATCGCCAGGCTGGTCCAGGACCACCGCCCCGACGACCTCGTGGCCTGCTGGGACAACGACTGGCGGCCGCACTGGCGGGTCGAGCTGATCCCTTCGTACAAGGCACACCGCGTCGCCGTCGAGACGGAGACGGGGCCGGACGAGGAGGAGACCCCGGACACCCTCTCGCCCCAGGTTCCGGTGATCGTGGACGTGCTCGACGCCCTCGGCATCGCCCGTGTCGGCGTGGACGGGTACGAGGCGGACGACATCATCGGCACGCTCACGGGGCGCGCCGCCGGGCCCGTCGACATCGTCACCGGCGACCGCGACCTCTTCCAGCTGGTCGACGACGCCCGCGGCCGGCGCGTGCTGTATCCGCTGAAGGGCGTCGGGACACTGCAGGTCACGGACGAGGCGTGGCTGCGCGAGAAGTACGGCGTCGACGGACCGGGTTATGTCGATCTGGCGCTGCTGCGCGGCGACCCGAGCGATGGGCTGCCGGGTGTGCCCGGGATCGGCGAGAAGACCGCGGCCAAGCTGCTGGACTCGTTCGGCGACCTGGCCGGGATCATGGCCGCCGTCGACGATCCGCTCGCCAAGCTGACACCGTCGCAGCGCAAGCGGCTCGACGAGGCGCGGGACTATGTCGCGGTCGCGCCCAAGGTCGTACGGGTGGCCTCGGACGTATCACTTCCCGACTTCGACCCCACGCTGCCCTCCGAGCCGCGGGATCCGGCGTCGCTCGACGAGCTCGCGGCCCAGTGGGGGCTCGGTGGCGCGCTCAAGCGTCTGCTGTCCACACTCCAGGGCTGAGTGTTAGCTTAGGCAAGCCTAAGCACTGGACGAGTTCAGGGGAGACCGCCGTGGCAGAACAACCGGCCCGCAAGGCAAGGAAGGCCCACGAGGCGCAGGTGGTGCGCGTGGAGCGGATCACACCTCACATGGTGCGCGTCGTGCTGGGCGGTGAGGGCCTTGCCGGGTTCGCTATCGACGAGTTCACCGACCACTACATCAAGCTGCTGTTCGCGCCCGATGGAGTGACCTATCCGGAGCCGTTCGACATCGACCGGATCCGCGAGGAGTTCCCGCGCGAGCAGTGGCCGGCCAACCGCACATACACGGTACGGAGCTGGGACCCGTCCCAGCGTGAGCTGACGGTCGATTTCGTGGTTCACGGCGACGAAGGCCTGGCCGGGCCGTGGGCGGCCCGGGCGCGGGTGGGCGAGACTGTGCGCTTCCTGGGGCCCGGCGGCGGCTATGCCCCGGCTGCGACGGCGGACTGGCATCTGCTGGTGGGCGACGAGAGCGCACTGCCGGCGATCGCCGCGTCACTGGAGGCGATGCCGTCGGGCGCTCGTGTCCATGCCTTCGTCGAGGTCGACGGCCCCGAGGACGAGCAGAAGGTCGACACGCCCGAGGGAGTCGAGATCAACTGGCTGCACCGCGGGGCCCGGCCGGCCGGTGAGGCACTGGTCGCGGCGGTCACCGCGCTGGAGTTCCCGGCGGGCGACGTCTGCGCGTTCGTGCACGGCGAGGCGGCGTTCGTACGGGAGCTGCGGCGCCATCTGCGGCTGGACCGGCAGATTCCGCGCGAGCATCTGTCGATCTCGGGGTACTGGCGACTGGGCCAGAACGACGAGGCGTGGCGCTCGGTGAAGCGCGAATGGAACGATCAGGTGGAACGGGAACAGGAACAGGAGAAGGCGGCCTGACGCAGGCGGCTCCTGGCCCTCGGCTGCGGTTGCGGCCGGGGGTGTTTTCGTTCCTGGGGCAGGGGACTCGGCCGGGACCTGTCCGGCGCGCGGCCGAGCGATGCCGTTCTCTGCGTAGCGGGCAGTGCCGTCAGCCATTCTCTGCGCAGCGGGCAGTGCCGTCGGCTGTTCTCGACGTGACGGGCAGAGGCGTCGGCCGCGCGAAGGGGGAACGGCATCGACACCGACCCCTCGCCCCCTGAGCCCGCCCCCCTCGTCCCTTCAGTCCGGCAGCCTGTCGTCCCCGTACCTGCGTGCCGAGACGTCCACGTGGGCAAGTCGGCGCAGTGCGACCAGCACCGCGTCACCCAGCACCGTGCCGATCACCACGCTCTCCACCAGGTCCTCAAGGCCCGCCCGGCGTCCGACATACGCGATGTCCGCCCGCGCCACCTGTTCCGCGGCGGACGCGTAGTCGTCCAGCACTTCGATGAAGGCTCCGTGCCCCACGCGGTCCAGCGCGGCCAGCGCTGCCGCGAGCGCCTCGGCTGCCGGGGTGTCGTCGTCCACCCGCCAGCCACGCCGTGCGATCAGTTCCCGGACCTCCTCGCGCGCCCCTTCCAGCTCCGCGTCCGGCTCACCTTCGCCGTACCGCGGGACGATGGGGTCCGTGGCCGCGCCCAGCACCTTGTGCACGGACCGTCCGGGGTCGTCGACCGCCGCGAGGACCTCCGCGATCGCCGCCACCTTCAGCCCGCCCACATCGAGCAGCGCGCGGATCAGCCGCAGCCTGCGCTCGTGCGCGTCGTCGTAGCTCGCCTGGTTCGGGCTCGTCAGCTGCCCGGCGGGGAGCAGGCCTTCACGGACGTAGTACTTGATCGTCGGCACCGGGACCCCGGTTCTGCGACTCAACTCTCCGATGCGCACCGCGTGTTCACCTCTTCGCTCTTGCCAGCCACAGCCCTCATCATAGATAGTTCCACTATCGGATAGCAGATAGTTCCGCTATCCATTCAGGAATCCGATGGAGGGGATACCTATGTCTTCATGGCGTTCTTGGCACCGGCCGCTCATGGTCTTCGCCGCCTCGATGGCGGTCGTATTCGTCGTGTCCGGCGTGGGCATGGTCGTCGACGACCGGGTTTTGGTGGGCTCGCCGATCTGGTTCAAGCCCCTCAAGTTCTCGGCCTCACTGATGATCTACGCGCTGACGCTGGCCTGGATGCTCTCGCTGGCCGGCCGCGGCCGCCGGGTGGGCCGGTGGGCCGGCACCGTCGTCGCGCTGACCGGAGCGATCGAGATGGTGATCATCACCGGGCAGGTGATCCGCGGCAAGCGAAGTCACTTCAACTTCGAAACCGCCTTCGACGGGATGCTGTTCAACATCATGGGGGCGACCATCGTCACCCTCTGGATCAGCTCTCTGATCATCGTCATCCTGTTGTTCCGCTCGCCGATGGCCGACCGCGCCGCCGCCTGGGCGATGCGGCTCGGCGCGGCCATCGCACTGGTGGGCGCCGCCCTCGGAAACCTCATGACACGGGCGACTCCGGAGCAGGAGGCGGCCGGTGGCCGCAGCGTCTCCCAGGTGGTCGGCGCCCACAGCGTCGGCGTACCCGAAGGCGGTCCCGCCATGCCGCTCACCGGCTGGTCGACCACCGGCGGCGATCTTCGCATCCCGCACTTCGTCGGTATGCACGCCCTTCAACTGATCCCGCTCTTCCTGCTCGCGCTCATCGTCCTGGCTCCGCGCTTCGCCCGGCTGCGGGACGAGCGCGTACGGCTGCGGCTCGTGCTGGTCGCCTCGGGCACGTACGCCGCCGTGCTCGCCCTCGTTACCTGGCAGGCGCTGCGCGGCCAGCCGCTGATCCACCCGGACGGTGCGACGCTCGGCGCCGCGGCTCTGATCCTCGTCGCCGCCGCAGCCGGAGCACTCGTATCGCTCCTGAGCACAACTCCCGCACCAACTCCCGCACAGGGCACCGCAGATGACACCGAGAAGGAGCTTGTGGCATGACCGGAGCGCTCTTTGAAATCACCTTCTGGCTGGCCGCCCCGTTCTGGCTGCTGATGATCTTCGCGCCCGCCTGGCCGCCGACCGCGCGGCTGGCCGCGTCGCCCTGGACCATCTCGGGTGTCCTCGTCATCTATGTCGTCATGGCGGTACCGGTCTTCCCGGAGCTCTGGACCGCGGTGAGCAGCCCGGACATCGACACCTTCCGCGAGCTGGCGGTACGGGCCAACGGCGCCGGCGCCCTCTGGGCACAGGTCATCGCCTGGGATCTGCTCATCGGCCAGTGGATGTTCCTCGAGGCGCGGCGGCTGGGTATCCATCCCCTGGTGATGGGCCCGCTGCTGGTGCTGACCATCCTGCTGTCGCCGTTCGCCCTGCCCGTCTTCCTGGTGCTGCGCGCGGCGAAGGCCCGGTCCGCGACCGGAGTCACGGACCGGGCCGTACACCCGCTCTCGTACTAGAAAGGTCAACGGACTTCTGGTCAGGAAGCGGTTCGGCGTGCCGCACCCGAACCAATCCGCCTGGAATCAGCTGCGAACCCTGTACCAATCCACCTGGCCATCGGCTCCGAATGCCTGATGAAATCTGTCCGTCCACTCATCCACACCGTGGAGGAAAGTGCGCGTGAAAGAAGCCGTACACATCGGCGGCCCGACCTCGGCGGGTCCCGATCTGCAGCAACTGCTCGGCCTGGTGGCCAGAGGCGACCAGGAGGCCTTCTCCCGGGTCTACGACAGTGTCTGCGGACCTGTCCTCGGGCTGGTGCGCGCCGTGCTGCGCGACCCCGCCCAGTCGGAGGAGGTGACCCAGGAGGTGCTGATCGAGGTCTGGCGTACGGCAGCCCGCTTCCAGCCGTCCCGCGGATCGGCGATGACCTGGATTCTCACGCTCGCGCACCGGCGAGCCGTGGACCGGGTCCGGTCGGCACAGTCCGCGAGCGACCGCGAGCGGCGAGCGGCGCTGCTCGAACGGACGCCGGCCTATGACGACGTCACCGAGCAGGTCGAGGCCCGCCTCGAACGTGAGCAGGTACGGCGGTGTCTGCGCAGCCTGACCGAGCTGCAGCGGCAGTCGGTGACGCTCGCGTACTACCGGGGGCTGGCCTACCGGGAAGTGGCCGAACTGCTCTCCGTGCCGCTCGGCACGGTCAAGACACGACTGCGCGACGGGCTCATCCGGCTGCGCGACTGCCTGGGGGTGAGCGCATGACCATCGCTGATCTGCACACGCTGACCGGCGCCTATGTGCTGCACGCGCTGGCGCCCGACGAGCGTGCCGAGTTCGAGCGGCATCTGGAGGTGTGTCCGGCCTGCGCGCAGGAAGTACGCGAACTGGCCGCCACCGTCGGAAAGTTGGGGCTCGCCGTGGCCGTGACGCCACCGCCCGCGCTCAAGCAGCGGGTGATGCGGCAGGTCTCCGCGGAGCGCCAGGTTCCGCCGCGGGTCTCACGCCGGGCACGACCCGGCGGCAACCGCGGCCGGGCTCTGTCGCGCTTCGCGCTGGCGGCCTGCCTCGCCGCTGCCGCCGCCTTCGGCGGGGTGGCCGTCTGGCAGCACCAGGAGGCGCAGGACGCACGCGACCTGGCGCAGCGCTCTCAGCAGCAGGCCGAGGAGCTGACCTCGGTGCTCGCCGCCCCGGACGCGAGGGTCGGCGCCGTGAAGCTCAAGGACGGGGCGACCGGCACAGTGGTCGTCTCACGCGACAGGAACAAGGCGGCCTTCCTCGCCTCCGACCTGCCGAAGCCGCCGCAGGGCAAGGTCTACCAACTCTGGTTCAGCGACAGCGGAAAGATGCGTTCGGCGGGGCTGATGGACCCCGCGACCACCACCAACGCCGTCCTGATGGACGGACCGGTGAACACCGCCTCGGGCATGGGCATCACCGTCGAACCGGCGGGCGGCTCCCCCCAGCCGACCTCCGCCCCCCTTGCCCTGACGAGCTTCCCCGCCTGAGGAAGGACGGCGCATGAGTGTTGCGGTCATGCTCTTCACCTCCGATCTACGGCTGCACGACCAGCCGGCGCTGCGTGCGGCACTGCGCGGCGCCGACGAGGTCGTCCCGCTGTTCGTGCTGGATCCGGGCATCCGGAAAGCGGGCTTCGACGCACCCAACCGCCGCGCCTTCCTCGCCGACTGCCTGGCCTCGCTCGATGCCGGGCTGCATGAACGCGGCGGTCGGCTGGTGATCCGTACCGGCCATGTCGCCGAGCAGGTCTGCCGGGTCGTCGCCGAGACCGGGGCCCGCGCTGTGCATGTCGCCGCCGGGGTCAGCACCTACGCCGTACGCAGGGAGGATCAGCTGCGCAGTGCGCTGGCGGCGGTGCGCTGTGCCCTGCACGTCCATGACGCGGTGGTCACCGCGCTGCCGCCGGGGCGGGTCACGCCTGCCGACCGCGACCATTTCGCGGTGTTCTCGGCGTACTTCCGCAGGTGGGAGGCGGCCGGGCTGCGCGAGACCATGGCGGCGCCGCGGTCGGTGCCGGTCCCCGAGCTCGCCGGCCATCCGATGCCGCGCCGCACCGCAGTGACCGGCGTGTCACCCGGCCTCGCCAAGGGCGGGGAGCCGGCGGGCCGACGGCGGCTGAGCGCCTGGCTCGCCGACACAGACGCGGGCATCGCGGCGTACGCGGAGCGGCACGACGATCTGCCGGGCGATGCCACCTCCCGGCTCTCGCCGCATCTGCACTTCGGCACGCTCTCCGCCACCGAACTCGTCCACCGGGCGCGGCGCAAGGGCGGTCCTGGCGCGGACGCCTTCGTACGTCAGCTCGCCTGGCGGGACTTCCACCATCAGGTCCTGGCGGCCCGGCCCGGGGCCGCCCACGCCGACTACCGTGCGCGCGGCGACCACTGGCGCAGTGACGAGAAGGCGATCGCCGCCTGGAAGGCGGGCCGCACCGGCTGCCCGATCGTGGACGCGGCGATGCGTCAGTTGCTGCACGAGGGCTGGATGCACAACCGCGGTCGGCTGCTGGCGGCGAGCTACTTCACGAAGACTCTGTACATGGACTGGCGCATCGGCGCCCGCCACTTCCTGGATCTGCTGGTGGACGGGGACATCGCCAACAACCAGCTCAACTGGCAGTGGGTGGCGGGCACCGGGACCGACACCCGCCCCAACCGTGTCCTCAATCCGCTCGCTCAGGCGAAGCGATTCGACCCGCAGGGCGACTACGTACGCCGCTGGGTCCCTGAGCTCGCACAGCTGACCGGGCCCGCCGTGCACCAGCCGTGGAATCTCGACGGGCTGGACCGGCCCCGGCTCGACTATCCCGATCCGCTGGTGGAACCGGCGGAAGGGCGGGCGCGGTTCGAGCGGGCCCGCGGCCTGCGCTGATCGGAGATCACCCGGGTCCCGGGCACCCGGGGCAGGGCGGTCCTCACACCGTCTCCTCCTTCGTCAGCAGCAGTTGCTGCACATCCAGCCGGCCGGAGCGAAAGCCCGCTTCGGAGTAGGCGAGATAGAAGGTCCACATCCGGCGGAAGGTCTCGTCGAAACCGAGGGCGCCGACCGCGGCGGCCCGGTGGGCGAAGCGCTCGCGCCACAGCCGCAGCGTCTCGGCGTAGTGCGGCCCGAAGCCGTACCGCTCGGCCACCCGCAGTCCGGTGCAGCCGGTGACGACCTGCTCGATCGCCTCGGTCGAGGGCAGCAGCCCGCCCGGGAAGATGTACTTCTGGATCCAGGTGTAGTTGGTTCGGGAGGCCGGCAGCCTCTCCTGCGGCGTGGTGATCGACTGAAGCGCGATCCGCCCGCCCGGCGCGAGCAGCCGGTCCAGCATCCTGAAGTACTCCGGCCACAGCTCCTCGCCGACGGCCTCGATCGTCTCCACGCTGACGATCGCGTCGTAGCGGCCGAGCACCTTGCGGTAGTCGCGCAGCAGGACGGTCACCCGGTCCGCCAGTCCCGCCTCGTGGACGCGTCGCCGCGCAACCGCATGCTGCTCACTCGAGAGGGTCACGGTCAGCACGCGGGCGCCGCGCTGTGCCGCACGGATCGCCAACTCACCCCAGCCTGTGCCGATTTCGAGCAGCTGAGTGCCGGATCCGACCTGCGCCAGGTCGAGCAGCCGGTCGATCTTGCGGTGCTGGGCGGCGGGCAGCAGATTCTGTTCGGCGGGGAAACCGCGGAAGAGGGCTGAGGAGTACGACAGGGTCTCGTCGAGGAAGAGCGCGAAGAGCTCGTTCGACAAGTCGTAGGGGTGGCCGATGCCGGCGCGGGGGCCGTCGGACGTGCTGCGGTGCCCGGCCGGCCGCGTGGGCGCCCAGGCTCCGCGCAGCCGGCGGAGCGGCTCGGGGACGAGGGTCGCAGGGTGCTCGGCGAGTACGGCCAGTACGCCCACGAGGTCACGGGCCTCCCATTCGCCCGCCATGTACGACTCACCGAAGCCGATGAGTCCGCTCGCGCCGATACGGCGGAAGAAGGCCTGCGGATTGTGCACCTCAAGGAGGGGCCCGCCCAGGCCGATCGGCTCGCCGCCCGCGGGGCGGACCCGTAGCGGCAGCCTGCCGAACGCGCGCAGGACGAGCCGTTCGGCGGCGGCGGTCCGCAGCCGGGAGGTCCGGGGCAGCCTGGCCACGTCGGGCCAGCTCCGCGCGTCGACGGACGCGGCTCTCGATGGTGCCGAGGACACGGTCACGCTCACTTCACACCCTCCTGGGGGCACATGGCGGGAACGAGTTTGTACGGGCGGTCCGCGCAGACGGAGGCGGATGCCGTGGAACCGGATACCGGCGGATACGGCCGGGGTGGAGAGGGGTTGCTCAGGGCCGCACGGAGCAGGGGGGTGTGCGTATGCCCGCCGAGCCGGTCGTCCGCCTCGTACAGCGACACCTTGTGCGAGCGCTGCAGCTCGTACGCGGCGCTCAGCCCTGCGACTCCACCGCCGACCCCGGCCGTACGCCGCCGTTCCGCTGTCATTCCCGCTCCCCTCCCGGCCGGCTCCGGCACCGCCGTCCACCGTTCATTCGGCGCGGTGGGGGCGTTGGATTGGTCGACGGGGAGATCTTTCGGCGGACGGCGCACAAGGAGTACGGGCGTGAGGAGTTGGGCCCCGCGCGGACATGGACGTGTGACACCGGTGAAACAGCCCGTCCCTAATTTCTGTCACCCGACCGGAATCAACAACCGGAATCAGCGACAGGGGCTGCCATGACCGCCACCGCACCCACCGACGTACGACCTGATCCCCCGGAGAACGACCGCGGCGGCGACGCGGCCGCGCTGGCCGGCTTCGGCTACCGGCAGGAGCTGCACCGCAGCATGGGGCGGTACGCCTCCTTCGCCGCCGGGTTCTCCTTCATCTCCGTCCTCACCACGGTCTTCCAGTTCTTCGCGTTCGGCTTCTCCTTCGGTGGCGCGGCCTTCTTCTGGACCTGGCCTGCCGTGCTGGCCGGGCAGTTGCTGGTCGCGGCCTGCTTCGCCGAACTCGCCGCCCGCTACCCGCTGTCGGGCGCGATCTACCAGTGGTCGACGCGGCTCAGCACACCGTCCTTCGGCTGGTTCGCGGGCTGGATCATGGTGATCGGCCAGATCGTGGTGGTCGCCGCGGCAGCCCTGGCACTCCAGGTCGTACTCCCCGCGATCTGGTCAGGTTTCCAGCTGTTCGGCGGCGACCCGTCGCCCGTGACGCCGTCGGGCGCCGCGAACGCCGCGCTGCTCGCGGTCGTACTCCTCGCCCTGACCACCGCCGTCAACCTCCTCGACAACCGCGTCATGTCCGCCGTCAACCGCATTGGTGTGACCGCGGAGATCATCGGCGCGGTGCTGATCGTGGTGCTGCTCCTGACCCACTCCGAGCGTGGCGCGGGCGTCACCCTGCACACCGGCGGCCAGGGCGGAGCGATCGGCGCGCTGCTCGTCGGCTCCTTCACGGCGGCGTACGTCCTCATCGGTTTCGACAGCGCCGGCGAACTCAGCGAGGAGACCCGCAGCCCTCGCCGTACCGCCCCGCGCACGATCCTTCTCGCGCTGGTCTCGGCCGGTGTCCTCGGCGGACTGCTGCTGCTCGGCGGGGTGCTGGCCGCGCCGAGTCTGACCGACGGCCGACTCGCGACCGAGGGTCTGTCGTACGTCCTCACGAGCAGCCTCGGCGACGGCGTCGGCAAGGCGCTGCTCATCGATGTGGTGATCGCCATCGCGGTGGCCACGCTGGCCATCCAGACGGCGGGCGCCCGGATGCTCTTCTCGATGGCACGCGACGGCGTGCTGCCCTTCTCGGCCCGCCTCGCGAAAGTCTCCCCGCGCACCGGAATGCCGGCCGGCCCCGGCCTGGCCGTCGGCGCGGCGGCCGCGGCGCTGGGCCTGCTCAACCTGGCCTCGCCGGAGGCCTTCCTCGCCATCGGCACGACCTGCATCGCCATGCTGTATCTGGCCTACGCGATGGTGACGGGCCCGATGCTGGTACGCAGACTGCGCGGCGAATGGGCCCGCGGCCCCGGGGCCGACGAGGTGGACGAGTCGGGCCGCCCACTGTTCTCGCTCGGCCGCTGGGGCCTGCCGGTCAACATCGTGGCACTGGCGTACGGCCTGTTCATGACGGTGAACCTGGCCTGGCCGCGGGCGGCGGTGTACGACCCCTCGGGCGGGCACTGGTACTTCCAGTGGTTCACGGTCCTGTTCCTGCTGGGCACGGTGGGACTCGGAGCGATTGCGCGCGCGTGGAGGGCGCGTCGGGCGATCCCGGCACCGGAGGCCGGGCCGGCGCCGGAGGCCGGTCCCGCTGGAGGGCTGCCGGAAGGTGCGCTGTAGCCGCCGCCGTGGCCGCGCTGTGCCGCCCCGTCGCGCGCCTCAGGCTTTGCCGGCCCTGGCCCTCTTGCGCGGGAAATCGGCGTCGTCCTCGGCCAGCGGAAGCGGCCGGTGCCCTTCCGAGTGGTCGTTGACCCATCCGCACACTCCGCATGCGTAGCGCCCGTCGAGACCGGATACGCGGGTGCCGCACTGCCTGCACTCGGTTTCGGTGATCTCCGGGGCGATGAGAGCCTCTGGATCGGGTAGCGGCTCGAAGTCCGGCAGCCAGTTGTTCATCACCGCAGGCTACCCGTCGGCCCCGCGCGGGGGCGGATGCGGCGTGCGGCCCGCTGCTGAGTTTCTCTACGCTGGCGGAATGAACCGCGTGGACCGCGTCAACCGCATGGACCGAGTGATCGGCACAGTCGTAGGCTCGGCGGTCGGCGACGCGCTGGGTGCGCCCTTCGAGTTCCGTGAGCCGGGCGTCTACACCACACAATTCCCGGACGGCGTGGGCGAGATGTGCGGGGGCGGCGGCTGGGACCCCGGCGAAGCGACGGACGACACACAGATGGCGGTGCTTGTCGGCGAATCACTGCTGGAACGGAACGGACTGGATCTGCCGGACATCTTCGGCCGGTTCCAGCGCTGGGCGGCGGACGATCCGAAGGACATCGGCCTCCAGACCGAGGACGTGCTGACGAACGGCTCGCCGTGGGACCTCGCGGCACCGCTGCACTTCCGGATCACGGGCCGGGCAGCCGGGAACGGCTCCGTGATGAGGGCCTCGACATCGGCGGTGTACTTCGCGGGCGCAGGGCGCAAGGCCACAATGGCGGCCGCCCGCCGGATCGCGGCACTGACCCACGGTGACCGGGCGGCCTGGGAGGGCACGGCGATCCTCCACGAACTGGTCCGCGCGGCCCTGGACGGCGCGGATCCGCTCACCGCCGTGCCGCCGACGCTGCAGCTGGTCGACACGGACCACCGCGCCGGATGGGCGAAGGTACTCGCAGCCGACTGGCACCCGGACGAGGCGACGGAGTTCAACGGCGCGGTATGGCCGTGCCTGGGCTCGGCGCTCTGGGCACTGCGTACAACGGCGTCGTACGAGGAGTCCGTGGCGGCGGCGATCGACCTGGGCGGCGACACAGACACGGTGGCGGCGGTGACGGGCATGCTGGCGGGGGCGGTGTACGGGATCGGGGCCATCCCGACGAGATGGCTGGAGCCGCTGCACGTACCGCTGCCGGGGTACGGGGGCCGGGTGCTGCGACTGGCTGAACTGACGTGGCTGGCCGAGGCGTTGGAGTCGTGACGGCCGTCCGAGGGCCGGGCCTGTGCGGGGCGGCCGATGGGTCTCCGACGGCCCGCGGGGCAAGTCTTCGGTTCCGGGAAGGGGCGGGGTGAGGAAAACCGCGCCCTACCTCACGCCCCGGCGATCCGCAGCGCCGCATCCGCCGTCGCCCGCGCGAACACCCCCACCGCCCGCTCCGGATCCGACCTGTGCACCAGGATCACGCCCTCGATCAGCCCGAACACCAGGTCCGTACGGAGCTGCAGCTCGCCCTTGTCCAGCTCGGCCCCCGCCGCCGTCGCCCCCAGCAGCTGCCCGTACGCGTCCTTCAAATCCGCCCGCACCCGGTGGAAGCCCGCGAAGCGTTCGCCCCGCACCTCCGGCAGCAGATACAGCGCGCCCAGGTTGTGCGGCCCGCCGCACAGCAGCTCCACGTCCGAGCGGCACAGCTCCCACAGGCGCGTCTCCGCCGGGCGCGTATCGTCCGCGAGCAGGTCGCGCGCCAGGGTCAGGGAGGGCGTGACCGTCGACTCGAGGAGCTCCGCGAGCAGGTCCTCCTTGCCCCCGAAGTAGTGGTACATCGTCGCCTGGCGCATCCCCGCGCTCTCCGCGACCACCCGCGTCGTGGTCGCCGCGTAGCCGTGCGTCGTGAACAACTCGGCCGCCGCGGCCAGCAGTTCGTCCCGCGCGGACAGCCCGCTATCCGGCCGCTGCTCCGCGCGCGGCCGCCCGACCCTTCGTCCTGTGGTGGTGCCCATGCAGCCGATCGTCGCACACCCCCGGAGCGCCAACCGCACAGCCCTTCGACCAAGGTCCAGGTGAGCGTTCCGTAACCGACCGGCAACGGACGGGCAACGGCCCCGACTCCCCCTCGGCCTAATTTCTGTCGCGCGACAGAAATGACCACCGAGCCGGAGGAGGTACGCCGCAATGGCGACCGCGACGACATACGGGGCCCGCGACCACGCCCGCGCGCAGGGCGGCGCCCGCGCCGAGGCCATGCCGGTCGTGCCCGCGACCGACTGGCCCGCGCCGCCCTGCGGGGCCGGACATCTGGTGTGGGCCGAGACCGTCGCGGGCGGCAACTACACCCACCGCGTGCTCGCCCGCGGCACTGAGCTGCGGCTCACGGACCTGCACGGAGACGCCTGCGCGCATGTGCTGCTGTACGTGGACGGACGACCGTGGGAACGCCTCAACACCGCAGACACCGTCAAGGTCCAGTGGAACGCCTACCTCCGCGCCGGGCAGCTGCTCCTCTCCGACCAGGGCCGCGTACTCGCCACTCTCGTCGCGGACACCGGAGGCCGGCACGACGCCCTGTGCGGCACCTCCACGCTCGTACGCAACACACAGCGGTACGGGGACGGCTCACCCCAGTCCGCCTCCCCCGCCGGCCGCGAACTCCTCAAGCTCGCCGCGCTCAAGAACGGACTGGAGCCGCGCGATCTCCCGCCCTCCCTCTCCTTCTTCCAGGGCGTGGAGGTACGGGACGACGGCGCACTGGACTTCACCGGATCGGCCGGCCCCGGAGCCTCCGTGACGCTCCGCGCCGAGCAGGATCTGACGGTGCTGATCGCGAACGTCCCGCATCCTCTGGACCCGCGCGCCGAGTACACCAGCACGGCGCTGGAGGTGCTGGCCTGGCGCGCTGCGCCCACCGCGCCCGGCGATCCGCTCCAGCAGGCCTCACCCGAGGGACGCCGCGCCTACGCCAACACCATTGATTTCCTTGCCTCGAGGGGACTCGCATGAGCGCGACCACCGTCGTACCCGCCCGCGCCGCCTGGTCCGCCGTCGTCCGCGCCGGTGAGCAGCTGACCCTCACCGATCTGCACGGCAATCAGGCCGTGGACTTCCTGGTGTACGACGCCCACGACACCGCCGTCCGCTACAGCGCAGCCGACACCGTCCACGCCCAGGGGAACATCTTCCTCACCACCGGGAGCGTGCTGATGTCGAACGAGCACACCCCGCTGATGACCGTCACCGAGGACACCTGCGGACGGCACGACACGGTCGGCGGCGCCTGCTCCAAGGAGTCCAACACCCTGCGCTACGGCCACCACACCTGGTCGCAGCACGCCTGCGTCGACAACTTCCTCGCGGAGGGCGCACGTTACGGCCTCGGCAAGCGCGATCTGGTCTCCAACATCAACTGGTACATGAACGTCCCGGTCGAGAAGGACGGCACGCTCGGCATCGTCGACGGCATCTCCGCGCCGGGCCTGCGCGTCACCCTGCACGCCGGGACCGATGTCCTGGTCCTCGTCTCCAACTGCCCTCAGATCAACAACCCGTGCAACGGATTCGAACCGACCGCCGTCAAGATGACGATCAGCGAGGCCGCCGTATGACCGCGTTCGACACGCTGCTGGTCGCCAACCGGGGCGAGATCGCCGTCCGTATCATCCGCACCGCACGCCGCCTCGGGCTGCGTACGGTCGCCGTCTTCTCCGACCCCGACCGCGCCGCGCCCCATGTCCGGCTCGCCGACGAGGCGGTACGGCTCGGCCCCGCGCCCGCCAAGGAGTCGTATCTCGACGCCGATCTCATACTCAAGGCCGCGAAGGACACGGGCTCGGGCGCCATCCACCCCGGTTACGGCTTCCTCTCCGAGGACGCGGACTTCGCGCGCCGCTGCGAGGACGCCGGGCTCGTCTTCGTCGGGCCGACCGCCGGGCAGCTGGAACTCTTCGGCGCGAAGCACACCGCGCGGGCCGCCGCCGAGGCCGCGGGCGTACCGCTCGCCCCCGGCACCGGGCTGCTGCCCGACCTGGCCGCCGCGCTGGCGGCGGCGGACGGCATCGGCTACCCGGTGATGCTCAAGGCGACGGGCGGCGGTGGCGGCATCGGCATGCGGGCCGTGCACGACGCCGAGGGCCTGGCCGACGCATGGGAGCGGGTGCACCGGGTCGCCGCGGCCTCCTTCTCCTCGGCCGGCGTCTTCCTGGAGCGCCTGGTCGAGCGCGCCCGCCATGTCGAGGTGCAGATCTTCGGCGACGGCGAGGGCCGGGTGGTCACCTTCGGCGACCGCGACTGCTCGCTCCAGCGCCGCAACCAGAAGGTCCTGGAGGAGGCCCCGGCCCCAGGCCTGCCCGATTCCGTACGCACACAACTTACGTCCTCGGCACAGGAGTTGTGCGCCAGTGTCGGTTACCGCTCGGTCGGCACGGTCGAGTTCGTGTACGACGCGGCCCGGGAGGAGGCGTACTTCCTGGAGGTCAACACCCGCCTCCAGGTGGAGCATCCGGTGACCGAGGAGATCTATGGCGTCGATCTCGTCGAGTGGATGCTGCGGCTCGCGCAGGGCGAGACGGCTGTCGTACGCGAGCCGGGCGCACCGCGCGGACACGCCATCGAGGCCCGCGTCTACGCCGAGGACCCGAGCCGCGACCACCGCCCCGGCGCCGGCCTGCTGACCCGGGTGTCCTTCCCCACCAACGTACGTGTCGACTCCTGGGTCGAGACGGGGACAGAGGTGACGACGGCGTACGACCCGATGCTGGCGAAGGTCGTGGCGTACGGCGCCGATCGTGCCGAGGCCATCGACCGGCTGGACTCCGCGCTGGCCGCGACCCGCGTCGACGGCATCGAGACGAATCTGGGCCTGGTGCGGGCCGCGCTCGCGGACGCGTCCGTACGGGCCGCCGCACACAACACCGCGACGCTGGCGACGATCAGCGACCCGACACCGCGGATCGAGGTCATGGCGTCGGGAACCCTCACCACTGTCCAGGACTGGCCGGGCCGCACCGGCTACTGGCAGGTCGGCGTGCCGCCGTCCGGGCCGATGGACGATCGCTCGTTCCGCCTCGGCAACCGCGCGCTCGGCAACGACGAGGGCACGCCAGGACTGGAGTGCACGCTGCAGGGCCCGACGCTGCGGTTCACGCACGCGGCGACGGTCTGCGTTGCGGGCGCGCCCGCGCCGGTGACGGTCGACGGCGAACCGGTCCGCCAGTGGGAGCCGTTCACCGTCCCCGCGGGTTCCTCGCTGGCCGTCGGCACCCCCGGCGGCCAGGGCCTGCGCACCTACATCCTGTTCGCGGGCGGTCTGGACGTCCCGGACTTCCTGGGCAGCGCGGCCACGTTCACGCTGGGCCGGTTCGGCGGCCACGGCGGCCGGGCGCTGCGTACGGGCGATGTCCTGCACGGCGGCACGGCGGCGGTGACCGGCCCGGGCGTTGCCGGCGCGCCCGTCCCGCACGCCGAGCGCCCTGCCTTCCCGAACATCTGGCACATCGCGGTGACAGAAGGCCCGCACGCCGCACCGGAGTTCTTCACCGAGGAGGACATCCACGACTTCTACGCCGCCGAGTGGAAGATCCACTTCAACTCCGCGCGCACAGGCGTCCGGCTGATCGGCCCGAAGCCGCGGTGGGCGCGGACGGACGGCGGGGAGGCGGGACTGCACCCGTCCAACATCCACGACACTCCGTACTCGGTCGGCGCGGTCGACTACACCGGAGACATGCCCGTGCTGCTGGGCCCGGACGGCCCGTCGCTCGGCGGCTTCGTCTGCCCGGCGACGATCCTGAAGGCGGAGCGCTGGAAACTCGGCCAGCTGCGGCCGGGTGACACGGTCAGGTTCGTCCCGGTCACGGTCGAGGGCGAGGAGCGCCGGATCATCGTCGACGGCGGGATCCTCGGTCGGGGGGAGTCGGTCACGTACCGCCGCAGCGGGGACGACAACCTGCTGGTCGAGTACGGGGAGATGCAGCTGGATCTCGCTCTGCGGATGCGGGTGCACGCGCTGGCCGAGGCGGTGGCCGCGGAGGGGCTGCCGGGCGTCGCGAATGTGACGCCGGGCATCCGCTCGCTCCAGATCCAGATCGACCCGGAGGCCCTCTCCCAGTCGGCCCTCCTCTCCGTCCTGACCCGCCTCGAGTCCGAACTCCCGCCCGCGGACGCCCTGGTGGTGCCGTCACGGACGGTCCACCTCCCCCTGTCCTGGGACGACCCGGCGACGCGGGAGGCAATCACCCGCTATATGGCCGGGGTACGGGACGACGCGCCGTGGTGCCCGTGGAACATCGAGTTCATCCGCCGCGTCAACGGCCTCGATTCGGTGGACGACGTCTACCGCACGGCCTTCGACGCGGAATATCTCGTACTCGGGCTGGGCGACGTCTACTTGGGCGCACCGGTCGCCACGCCGCTGGACCCGCGGCACCGGCTGGTCACGACGAAGTACAACCCCGCCCGGACATGGACGGCGGAGAATTCGGTCGGAATCGGCGGCGCGTACTTGTGCGTCTACGGCATGGAAGGGCCCGGCGGATATCAGTTCGTGGGCCGTACGACTCAGGTGTGGTCGCGCTGGCAGGAACGGCCGTGGCTGCTGCGCTTCTTCGACCGGATCAAGTGGTACGCGGTCGAGGCGGACGAACTCCTGGAACTTCGCGCGGACATGGCGGCGGGCCGCTTCACGCCCCGTATCGAGGAGGGGACCTTCTCGCTGGCGGACTACCAGCGCTTCCTCGCCGAGAACGTGGAATCGATCGCGTCCTTCCGCGCCCGCCAGTCGAGGGCGTTCGGGGCGGAACGCGACGCCTGGGAGGCGGCGGGCGAGTTCACCCGCGCGGAGTCACCTACCCCGCCCGCGGTCCCTGAACTGGACGTTCCGCCGGGCGGGCAGGTCGTGGAGGCCGAATTCGCTGCCTCGGTCTGGCAGTTGAACGCGGAGCCGGGGGCTGTTGTCACGCCTGGTCAGCCGCTGCTGACGCTGGAAGCGATGAAGATGGAATCCCGCGTGCACGCGCCGTACGCGGCGCGGGTCGCACGATTCCTGGTCACGCCCGGCACCCAGGTGGAAGCGGGCACTCCGCTGGCCATCCTGACCCCCACGAACCCCTGACCGGGGCGGAGTCTTCCCCCACCCCGCCCCTTCCCGTAACGGGGAACTTCGCCCCCAGACCCCCAGTCCTCAATCGCCGGACGGGCTGAAAGACTCAGCCCGTCCGGCGGAAGATCAAGCCTCGCCGGCGATTGAGGCGCGGGGTCAGGGGCCGAGCCCCGGTTACGCGAAGGGCGGGGCGGAGTCTTCCCCCAGCCCGTACCCCAGCCGCCCCCAGCCCAAGGAGCGCCGCCCCATGCCCACCCCCACCACCGCCCTCGCCCGCGTCCGGGACGCATACGACCGCATCGACCGCGCCCGTCGGCCCGACATCTGGATCACCCTCCGCCCCCGCGCCGAGGCCGAATCGGACGCCCGCGCCGTCGACGCGCGCGTCGCCGCCGGTGAGCAACTCCCCCTCGCCGGCCGCACCGTCGCCGTCAAGGGCAACATCGACATCGTCGGCCTCCCCACCACCGCCGGCTGCCCCTCCTACGCCTATGACCCGCCTGCCGACGCCCCCTCCGTCGCCAGACTCAGAGCCGCCGGTGCCGTCGTGCTCGGCAGTACCAACATGGATCAGTTCGCGACCGGCCTCGTCGGCACCCGCTCGCCGTACGGCGTGGTACGCAGCGCCCACGACCCGGCAAGGATCGCCGGAGGATCCAGCTCCGGATCCGCCGTCGCCGTCGCCCTCGGCATCGCGGATCTCGCGCTCGGCACGGACACCGCCGGCTCCGGCCGTGTCCCCGCCGCCTTCAACGGCATCGTCGGCATCAAACCCACCCGCGGCCTCGTCCCCACCGACGGCGTCGTCCCTGCCTGCGCGAGCATCGACTGCGTCAGCGTCTTCGCCCGAACACTCCCCGAGGCCGAACTCGCCCTCGCCCTCATCGCCACGCCGCCCGGCCGCGCGGCCCCGCACCGTACCCCCGGCCCCTGGCGGGTCGCTGTGCCGCCGGCGGAGCAGCTCGGGGCCATGGACGAGGGCTGGGCCGATGCATACGAAGCGGCAGCAGACCGTCTCGCGGCCGCCGGCGCCCGCCTCAGCCCCATCGACCTCACCCCCTTCACCGAGGCGGCCGCGCTCCTCTACGACGGCGCATTCGTCGCCGAGCGCTACACCGCCACAGGCGCCTTTGTCGATAAGGAAATGAACGACCTCGATCCCACCGTCGCCGCCATCATCCGCCGCGCCCGCGACATCCCCGCCCATCGGCTCTTCGCCGACCAGGCCCGGCTCGCCGCCCTCCGCGCCCGCGCCATGACCGCCCTCGCGGAAGCGGACGCGCTCCTCCTGCCCACCACCCCGGGCCACCCCACCCTCGACGACGTCGCCGCCGACCCGTTCGGCGCCAATGCCCGGCTCGGCCGGTTCACCAACTCCACCAATCTCTTCGACCTCGCCGCGGTCGCCGTCCCCGCAGGTGAAGTGGACGCCCGGCCCTTCGGTGTCATGCTGATCGGCCCGGCCGGCACGGACGACCGACTCGCCCGGATCGCGGCACTGCTCACTCCGCCCGTTCGACTCGCCGTCGTCGGAGCCCATCTCACCGGCCAGCCCCTCAACCCCCAACTCCTCGCCCTCGGCGCCAGGTTGATCCGTACCACCACCACAGCCCCCGCCTACCGGCTCTTCGCCCTGCGTACCGACCCGCCCAAGCCGGGCCTTGTCCATGTGGACAGCGGCGGCCGGCATATCGAGGCCGAGATCTGGGAGCTGCCTCCGGAGGGCATCGGCACGCTCACCGCCACCCTCCCCCGCCCCATGGCGATCGGCCGCCTGGAACTGGCCGACGGCACCACCGCCCCCGGTTTCCTCTGCGAACCCGCCGCCCTCGACGACGCCGTCGACATCACGGAGTACGGCGGCTGGCGAGCGTACAGAAACAGTTGACTCGGCCCCAACACGCCTGTTCCACTGGGCAGATGCGCCCTCGGCTGCGGTTGGTCACCCGCGACCACATCGACTTCGGTCGTGTGTGGTCCGCCTCGTGTTGCCTCTGACGGTTCCACACCGGCTCCACGCCACTGACCACGTCACCGCATCACAAGATATGAGGCCGCACCATGCCCGTCGAGTTTCTCGGCATCGCCGCAACCAATGAAGGCTCCGAAGTCACGCCCCGTTCCGGGCCGTCCTTCGACAAGGCGTACACGCTCAAGCTCGCCCGCGCCCACGAGGACCACGGCTGGGACCGCGTCCTGTTCGCGTACGGCTCCGGCTCGCCCGACCCCTCCCCGGCCGCCGCGTACATCGCGGCCCGCACCGAGAAGCTCCAGATCCTCGTCGCGCACCGCCCCAACGTCGCGTACCCGACCTTCGCCGCGAAGACCTTCGCCACGCTGGACCGGATCAGCGACGGCCGGCTCGCCGTCCACTTCATCACCGGCGGCAACGACCACGAGCAGCAGCGCGAGGGCGACTTCCTCACCAAGGACGAGCGCTACGCCCGTACCCGCGAAGCCATCCAGATCATCAAGAAGGCCTGGACGAGCCATGAGCCCTTCGACCACGAGGGCGCGCACTACCGCTTCAGCGACTTCGTGAGCGACACCTTCCCCGTACAACAGCCGCATCCGCGCGTCTCGTTCGGCGGTTCCTCGCCCGCGGCCTACGAGGCCGGTGGCGCCGAGGCCGATATCTACTGCCTCTGGGGCGAGCCGCTCGCCGAGACCGCTCAGCAGATCGAGTCGGTGAAGGCGGCCGCGAAGGCGGCAGGCCGCACCGATGTCCCCAAGATCCAGGTGGCGTTCCGGCCGATCATCGCGCCCACCGAGGAACTCGCCTGGGAGAAGGCGTACCGGACCCTCGACCGGATCAAGGCACGCAAGGCGGGCGCGCCGCTCAGCCGGCGCCACCCGCTCAAGGACCCGGAGAACACGGGCTCACAGCGCCTTCTGGCCGTCGCCGCGCAGAGCGAGCGGCACGACCGCGCGCTGTGGACGCCGACCGCGGCCGAAACGGGCGGCGCGGGCAACTCCACCGCGCTCGTCGGCACGCCCGAGACCGTCGCCCGGGCACTGCTCGACTACTACGACCTCGGCGTGGAGATTCTCTCCGCCCGTGGCTACGACCTGCTGGACGACGCGATCGACTTCGGCCGCCAGGTGATCCCGATCGTGCGTGAGGAAGTCGCCAAGCGCGACGCCGTGAAGGCGATTGACGCCGCCGCGTGACGACGGCGGGTCCCGGCACCTTGCGTGGACAGCCCTCTGGACCCGGCGGATGATGGGAAAAGAGGGATCCATAGGGACGGAAGGTGGGAATCGCTATGGCTGAACACCCGGACTGTGCCCTGATACGCCGGGGTTACGCAGCGTTCGGATCAGGTGACATGGAGACGCTGGGCTCCTTGATGACGGCGGATGTCGTCCACCACGTACCCGGAAGCAGCCCGATATCCGGGCACCACAAGGGCCGGGACGCCGTTCTCCAGCTCTACCGCAGGTTCGGCGAGGAGACCAACGGCACCATGCTGATCGAGCTCGAAGCCGTGCTCGCCGACGGGCGCGGCCATGTGATGTCCTTCCACACATCCCGGGCCGACCGGGGTGACCACGGCCTCGAAATGCGCGAAGGACTCTTCTTCACGATCGTCGGCGGAAAGATCTCCGACATCGACGAGTGCCTCGAAGACATCGACGAGTCGGACAGGTTCTGGAGCTGACCGGAAACGCTGTGGCCCCGTTCACCAGCGGCCGGTGGTGAACGGGGCCGTCATGCGTCGTCCCGCTCAGCCCACCGAGCTGTACGCCACCACACCCCGCAGCAGCGCGTCGACCGCCCTGCGCGCGTTCTTGGCGACCGTGCTGCCCTCGCGCGGCGCGGCTGCCGCGATCTGGCCGAGGACGTCGATGACCTGCTTGCTCCAGCGGACGAAGTCGCCGGCAGGCATCTCCGCCTCGCGCAGCACCTCGTCCAGGCTCCGGTCGGAAGCCCACTGGTACGCGGCCCAGGCGAAGCCGAGATCGGGTTCGCGCTGTCCGACACCCTCCGACTGGTTGATCTTGAACTCTTCCTCCACGGCGTCGAGCCGGCCCCAGATGTGCACCATCTCGCCGAGTGCGACCTTCGCCTTGCCCGCCGGGACCTTGGGCGCCACCGCGTCGTCCGACTGCCGCGCCTCGTACACCAACGCCGAGGCGCACGCGGCCAGTTCGGCCGGACTGAGTCCCTCCCAGACACCGTCACGCAGGCATTCGCTCGCCAGCAGATCCAGCTCGCCGTACAGCCGGGCGAGCCGCCTGCCGTGCTCGGTGACCTCGTCCCCGCGCAGATAGTCCAGCTCGGTCAGCAGCGCCACGATCCGGTCGAAGGTACGGGCGATGGTGTTCGTACGCCCCTCGATACGCCGCTCCAGCTGCTGGGTGTCGCGCTGCAGCCGGTGGTACCGCTCCGCCCACCGCGCATGGTCCTCGCGCTCGTCGCAACCGTGGCAGGGGTGCGCGCGCAGCTGCGCACGGAGCCGGGCGATCTCACGGTCGTCGGCGGCCGCGGCCCGCTGCTTGCGGTGCCGCTCGGGAACGATGTGGCCGGCCTTCGTCCGCAGCGCGGACGCCAGATCGCGCCGCGACTGGGGCGAGCGCGGATTGAAGGACTTCGGGATCCGCATCCGCTCCAGCGCCTCGACCGGCACCGGGAAGTCCATCGATGCCAGCCGCTTGACCTGCCGCTCGGCGGTCAGGACCAGCGGCCGCGGGCCGTCCTGCTGCTCGAAGCCGCGGTGGCCGTTACTGCGTCCGGCCGGGAAGCCCGGGTCGAGCACCAGCGCGAGGCCCGCGAACTTGCCCGTCGGGACATGGATGACATCACCGGGCTTCAGCTTCTCCAGCGAGGAGGCCGCGGCGGCCCGCCGCTGTGCGACGCCGTGCTTGGCCAGCTCCGTCTCGCGGTCCTTGAGCTCACGGCGCAGCCGTGCGTACTCCTCGAAGTCTCCCAAGTGGCAGGTCATGCCCTCGCGGTAGCCCTCGAGCCCCTCTTCGTTCTTCTGCACCTGGCGACTTATGCCGACGACCGACTTGTCCGCCTGGAACTGCGCGAACGACGTCTCGAGCAGCTCGCGCGAGCGGTGGCGCCCGAACTGCTGCACCAGATTGACGGCCATGTTGTACGAGGGCTTGAAGCTGGAGCGCAGGGGATATGTGCGGGTGCCCGCCAGACCGGCGAGCGCGGCCGGGTCCATGCCCCGCTGCCACAGCACCACCGCATGGCCCTCGACATCGATGCCGCGCCGTCCGGCCCGGCCGGTGAGCTGGGTGTACTCACCAGGGGTGATGTCGGCGTGCTGCTCGCCGTTCCACTTGACGAGCTTCTCCAACACCACTGAGCGGGCAGGCATGTTGATGCCGAGCGCCAGTGTCTCGGTGGCGAAGACGGCCTTGACCAGACCGCGTACGAAGAGCTCTTCGACGACCTCCTTGAAGGTCGGCAGCATGCCGGCGTGGTGCGCGGCGATGCCCCGCTCCAGACCTTCCAACCACTCGTAGTAACCCAGGACATGCAGATCCTCGCCGGGGATGGCGGCGGTCCGCTCCTCGACGATCTCGCGCACCTTGAGCCGCGCTTCCTCGTCGTTGAGCCGCAGCCCCGCGTACATGCACTGCTGTACGGCAGCTTCGCAGCCCGCCCGGCTGAAGATGAAGGTGATCGCGGGCAGCAGCCCTTCCGCGTCGAGCCGCTCGATGACCTCGGGCCGTCCCGGCGTCCAGATCCGGGTGCGCTGGCGCCGCTCACGCTCACGGTCCGCCTCACGGACCATCTTGCCGCGGCGGCGGTCGCGGGGGTTGTACGTGCGCTGGTTCTCCATCCGCGCCAGGCGTACGAGATCGGGGTTGACCTCGCGCCGGGTCACGCCGCGGCCGCCGTGGTCGGTCTCCTCCTCGAAGAGGTCGTGCATCCGGCGGCCGGCCATGACGTGCTGCCACAGCGGCACGGGCCGGTGCTCGGAGACGATCACCTCGGTGTCGCCACGGACGGTGTCCAGCCAGTCGCCGAACTCCTCGGCGTTCGACACGGTGGCCGACAGGGACACCAGGGTCACCGACTCGGGGAGGTGAATGATCACTTCCTCCCAGACGGCACCACGGAAGCGGTCGGAGAGGTAGTGGACCTCGTCCATGACCACATAGCCGAGCCCGAGCAGGGACTGCGAGCCCGCGTACAGCATGTTGCGCAGCACCTCGGTGGTCATCACGACCACCGGTGCCTCGGAGTTGACGCTGTTGTCGCCGGTGAGCAGGCCGACCTTGTCCGCGCCGTAGCGCCTGGCGAGGTCGGTGTACTTCTGGTTGGACAGTGCCTTGATGGGTGTGGTGTAGAAGCATTTGCGGCCCTGCTGAAGAGCCAGGTGGACGGCGAACTCGCCGACGATGGTCTTGCCGGAGCCGGTGGGCGCCGCGACGAGCACGCCCTTGCCCGCTTCCAGGGCCTGACAGGCTTCGATCTGGAAGGGGTCCAGGTCGAATTCGTACAGCGCTCGGAAGGGGGCCAGCGCAGTGGCCTCCTCAGCAGCGCGAATACGGGCAGCGGCGTAGCGCTCAGCGGGAGAGAGGTCCTCGGTCATCTTGCTCACGAGCCTACCCGTCACCTATGACAGAGAGCGCGATCTTTAATTGACCGGGGCAAGTACCGGTACGGGCGCCCGCACGAGCACCCGCACGGCGCACGGCACGCACGAGCGGCCGGTTGCGCGGCGTGCGCGCCCCGGCCGCGTCCTGCGGTGGGATTGACGAAAAGGTGATCCCGCCGGTCACCCGGCGGACCCTGCAAGGTCAGGTGACGTCGTCGTAACCGTTGAGCCGGTTCGAACGCCCACCGTCCGCTTCGCCGCCGGTCTGCTCCGGTACGGAGCGCGAGGCCAGGACGGGCTCGACGTCACTGACGGCATCGGGGGTCAGATCGAGGTCGGAGGCCTCGTCGTCGTCGAGCTCGGCGTCCGGGTCGTTGCGGCGTCGCCGCTTGTCGTTCAGCAGCGAGAAGCCGACGGCCATGAAGTAGAGGATGCTCATCGGTCCGGCCAGCGCGATCATGCCGATCGGGTCCGTCGTCGGGGTGATCACGGCACCGAATACGAAAACACCCATGATGACGCCGCGCCACCACCGGGCCATGCGCCGGCCGCTGAGGACGCCTGTGAGGTTGAGCATCACCAGCACGAGCGGCAGCTCGAAGGCGATCCCGAAGACGAGCACCATCCGCAGGGTGAAGTCGAGGACATCGCCCAGCGACAGGATGTTCGCCGAGCCGTCCGGCGTAAGGCTGATCAGGACCTTCACGCTGACGGGGAGGATGAGGTACGCAAGGTAGGCACCGGCGGCGAACAGCGGTACCGCCGCGGCGACGAAGGCGTACGTGTACCTCTTCTCGCTCTTGTGCAGTCCAGGTGCCACGAAAGCCCAGAGCTGGTAGAGCCAGACCGGGCTCGCGACGACGAGGCCGGTGGTCAAGCTCAGCTGGATCGTGGTGCTGAAAGGCGCAATCAGCGTGTTGAAGGAGACGATCGCGCAGTTTCCGCCGTTACTCGTCACGCCCGGCGGACATTTGGGCACCGACTTCGTCAGGAACTGCATGAGCTGCTCGCTGTACATCAGGGCCACAATTGTGACCGCCACGATGGCGAGCATTCCCTTCGCGAGCCGGTTGCGAAGCTCTCGCAGGTGCTCCACGAGAGGCATCCGCCCCTCGGGGTCCTTCTCCTGCTTGCGGGCAGACTTGAGCAACCCACGTCCTCATCTCGTGCGGCAGGCCATCACCGTTGTTTCGGTGCCTGCGGCGGCCCAGGGTCAGCGCTTGGTGGTGTCGGTCGGCTCGGTCACGGGACGTGAGCTGGTCACATCACCGGGCGCGGCCTGGATGGTGCGCGGCGCGGGCTGGTCCTGGGCGGCGCCCGGCTGCGGCGGGTCGGCCGGGGCGCTCTGCGTGTCGTCCGACTTCATGGCCTTGGCCTCACTCTTGAGGATTCGGGCCGACTTGCCCAGCGAACGGGCCATGTCCGGAAGCTTCTTGGCGCCGAACAGCAGGACGATGACGACAAGGATGAGAATGATCTCGGTGGGGCCGAGCCTACCCATAGCTGATTACCTTCTTCACCGAGGCGACAGGGAGTCTGATTGCCCGACTGCCGGACAAATGTCTGGCCACCGCGCTACCAGCGATCGTAACCCGCAGGAGTAAACACAGGGCAATGCCTGCGCATACGCACGATTGCAGCCCGTGCCCCCACTGTCTGGGCCGCCACCAGCAGCGTACCGCTCGCGGTCTCGGCGCAGCAGAGTGCACCCGGGCTAGCGCAAGGCGTCACCGGTGCGGGCCAAACCGGTCGCCGCGTTCTCCAGATCCTCCGCGGCCCGGTTGATCCGCTCGGCGGTGCGGGCCACCTCGATGCCCAGCCGCTGGGCCTCGAGAAAGACGCGGATACCGAGGACGCCGAGTACAGCGATCCCGAGGAAGCCGAGGGCGATGGCGAGCATGGGCCAGAGCATGGGCAGAACCTAGACCGTTCTAGACGGTGGAGTAGAGGCGCAGGGTCCGTACGCCGCCGCCGGTGAGGAGCTCGACGATGCGCTCCCCGGCCGGCTTGCGGACGGCCATGTCGCACTCGGGGCAGGTGAAGGAGTAGAAGGTGGTGCGACGGCTGGCTCCGATGGCGAGCCGCAGCGCCCCTGCGGAGAGCTCGAAACGAGCGCGGCACTCGGGGCACGCGGCCGTGTAGAGGACCGGCCCCACCGTCGCCGGAATTCCAGACATCACAGACATGCCGCGCGAATCCCCTTATTTCTGAGCGTCATAGGCAGCGAGTTATTCCTGAGCGTCATAAGCAGCGAGCGCCTCACGCGCCGCCAGCCGGGCACTGTCCGTCAGGTCCTGCGGCGAGACGATCCGCCCGTCCCGCCCCAGCCGCAGCGCCAGCCGCCGCAGCGAAGCGGGAGCAGGCGTACGCAAAGTGATGCGCAGACCACCCTCCGGCAGCTCCTCCGCGCTGTCGTGCGGGTAGTACTCGGCGACCCAGCGCCCGCCGGGGCCGACCTCGACCACGACCTCCGGATCGTCCGCCGACGGCTGCACCAGCCCCTCGGACAGATCCCGCAGCTCGATCTCGGGCGGTGCGGCCGGGGCGTCGAGCAGCTTGATCTCGGCCACCCGGTCGAGGCGGAAGGTCCTGCGCGCCTCGGAGAGACGGCACCATGCCTCCATATACGTATGCCCCACCGCGAAGAGCCGGATCGGGTCCACCTCGCGCTCGGTGAGCTCGTCGCGCGCGGGCGAGTAGTACTTCAGCCACAGCCGCCGCCGTTCCGAGATCGCCCGGTCCACATCGGCGAAGACACCGCCCTCGGACTGGAAGGTGACCGAGAGCCGGGAGCTCGCGCCGGCCGCCTCGCCCGCCGCGGTCTCCAGTTTGGCGGTGGCCCGCAGCAGCGCCTCGCGGTCGCCCTCGCGCAGCCCGGGCAGGGTGGCGACGGCGCGCGCGGCCACCAGCAGGGCGGTCGCCTCGTCGGCAGCGAGCCGCAGCGGCTCAGCTGTACTCGTGCCGGAGGCATCCGGATTGCGCCACCAGATGCGGTCACCGTCAGTGTCGATGTCGAGCAGATCGCCGCCGCGGAAGCTGGTCCCGCACATCGGCAGTACGTCGAGGTCGGAGATCAGCTCGTCCTCGGTGATCCCGAAGGCGCGGGCGACGTCCCCCACGCGCGCGCCGGGGCGCTCGCGCAGATAGGTCACCAGCGAGAGCATTCGCCGGGTCTGGTCAATGGCGTTGGCGGCCATGGTTGTACGAGTCCCCCTCAGCCCTTGGCCACGGCACGGAGCCGGTCGACCACATCGGCCCGCAGATCCGCGGGCTCCAGTACGACGACGTCCGGGCCGAATTCCACGAGCCAGGCATCGAGCCCGTGCCCGTACGGAATCTCCAACTCGTCCCAGCCCTCGCCCAGTTCCCGGATGGACTGTGCTCTTGAGCGCAGCGGATAACCGCAGCCGGTGCGCAGCCGGATCACCGCGGAGCGGGTCGCGGTCTCACCCGCCCAGCTCTCGACGGTCTCACGAACGGTCACGACGTCGGGCACGGGCGCGGTGAACGAGCCGACGCGGGAGCGGACCCGGCCGGTGATACGGGAGAGCCGGAAGACCCGCTCGGCGCCCCGGTCCCGGTCCCAGCCGGCGAGATACCAGTGACCGCGCCAGAACTCGAGCGTCCATGGTTCGACCTGGCGCTGCTCGGGGCGGGCGGCATTGGCCTTGCGGTAGTCGAAGACAACGGGCCGCCGGTCGCGGCAGGCGAGCATCAGCGGTTCGAAGGCGGCCTCATGGACCGGGATGCGGGGCTCGAGCGCGCTGTGATGAGCCTCGTACGAATCCCCGGCCTCGGGCATACCGGCCGCGCGCAGCTTCTGCAGGGCGCCGCTGGCGGCTCCGGCCAGCCGCGCCTGCTGCCAGACCTTGGCCGCGAGGCCGAGGGCAGCGGCCTCCTCGGCGTCCAGTGTGATGGCGGGCAGCCGGTTGGAGTCGCGACGGGCGAGATACCCGGTGTCGCCGTCGAGGTTCTCCACCGTCTCGATGACCAGGCCGAGTTCGCGCAGATCGTCCTTGTCGCGCTCGAACATCCGGTTGAAGGAGTCGTCGGAGCCGGCCTCCAGATAGGCCTCGATGGACCCACGCAGCTCGCGCTTGCTGAGCGGACGCCGGGTCCCCAGCAGGCACAGCGCCAGATTCATCAGCCGCTCGGCCTTGGCAATGGCCATCGACGCCCTTCGCCCCCATCTACGTAGCACTTCTGAGCGTTGACCGTACCGCTCCGGGCTGTCGGGGCAAAAGCCGAGGGCCCACGCCAGACGGCATGGGCCCTCGTTACGCTACGAAGCGATCGGACTCAGACAGCAACCAGATCGCAGACGAAGATCAGCGTCTCGCCGGGAGCGATGGCGCCGCCACCGGCGCCGCGCTCGCCGTAGGCAAGGTGCGCGGGGATGATCAGCTGGCGACGGCCGCCGACCTTCATACCCTGCACGCCCTGGTCCCAGCCGGAGATGACCTGGCCGACACCGAGCTGGAACTGCAGCGGAGTGCCGCGGTTCCAGGACGCGTCGAACTCCTCGCCGGTGGAGAAGGCCACGCCCACATAGTGGACGGAGACGGTGTCGCCGGCCTTGGCCACCGGTCCGTCACCCTCCCAGATGTCCTTGATCTCCAGGTCGGCCGGCGGCTCGCCACCCGGGAAATCGATCTCGGGCTTCTCGATGCTCACTGAACTGCTCCTCTAAATGATGAACGGGGCAACCGGGACAGTCTTACACCTTTGTCAGAAGGTCCACGGCGAAGACGAGCGTCGAGTTCTTCGGCACGCCCTGCTTCTCCTCGGCCCCGAATGCCTGGTCCGGCGGGATGACCAGCAGCAGGCGGCTGCCGACCTTCTTGCCGACGAGACCGTCCTTGAGGCCCTTCAGCGTCACCTGCGCCAGCGGGAAGGTCTGGGGCTTGCCCCGCTGGTACGTGCTGTCGAACTTCTTGGCGCCGTTCCAGAGATAGGCCTCGTAGTTCACGATGACGGTGTCCTTCGCCGTGACCACCGGGCCCGTGCCCTCGAGCACGTAGTTGGAGACGAGCTTCTTCGGCGGGTCGGACTCCTTGGGGAAGGTGACCGAAGGGGCCTTGCCATCGGTGTTGATGCCCACCTTCGGCAGGTCGATGTTGTCCTGTGCGACCTCGGTGCCCTTGGCGGACACCGGAATAGTGGTCGCCTTCAGAATGTCGACGACAAAGACCAGAGTGGAGTTGGCCGGGATCTGGTCGCCCTTGGCCTGATCCCCGTAACCGAGCGCCGGCGGGATCGACATCTCGACACGGCTGCCGACCTTCTGGCCCTCGAGGCCCTTCTCCCAGCCCGGGATGACATCGCCGGCACCGAGCGTGAGGTCGAGCGGTTCCTTGCGGTCGAAGCTGTTGTCGAACGGCTTGTCCGAAACCCAGGTCTGCCCGAGGTAATTGACCTGAAGGGCATCGCCCTTCTTGGTCGTCGCGCCGTCACCCTTGCTGATGACTTCGACCTTCAGCTCCTTGGGCGGATCACCTTCGCCCTTCGCCAGGGTCGGCTTCTGACCGAACTTGGCGCCGGCGGTGATCGCAGGCAGTCCGTTTTTGGACGAGGTGGAGTCGGAGCCCTTGTCGTCACTGCCGCACGCCACTGTCGACAACAGCAGCAAGGGGACGACGAGAAGGCCGGCAAGTCGGCGCACGTGTTCCTCAGATCTCAGACGGCACAGTAGTTGCCCGACACTCTAGGGCGTGCCAAGGGCCCCGTACGAGGACGTACGGGGCCCGAGTCGCGTTCCACCGGATGGCGGCTACATACCGGCGATGAGCTTCTCCACCCGGTCATCGACCGACCGGAACGGGTCCTTGCACAACACGGTGCGCTGCGCCTGGTCGTTGAGCTTGAGGTGCACCCAGTCGACGGTGAAGTCCCGCCGCTGCTCCTGAGCCCGGCGGATGAAGTCGCCGCGCAGCCGCGCCCTGGTGGTCTGCGGGGGCACCGACTTGCCCTCGAAGATCTTCAGGTCGTTGCAGATCCGGGCGGCCTGGCCCTTCCGCTCGAGGAGGTAGTACAGCCCCCGGCGGCGGTGGATGTCGTGGTATGCGAGGTCTATCTGAGCGACTCGCGGATGCGACATGGTCATATTGTGCTTGGCCCGGTACCGCTCGATGAGCTTGTACTTCATCACCCAGTCGATCTCGGTGCCGATCCGGTCGAGGTCCTCCGAATCGATCGCGTCCAGCGTGCGGCCCCAGAGTTCCAGGACCTGCTCGACGGTGCCGGTGCGGATCCCGCGCCGCTCGACGAAGTCCACGGCTTTCTCGTAGTACTCGCGCTGCACTTCGAGGGCCGAGGCCTCGCGGCCGCTGGCCAGGCGCACCTTGCGCTGTCCGGTGATGTCATGACTGACCTCGCGGATCGCCCGGATCGGGTTCTCCAGGGTCAGATCGCGCATGACCGTGCCCGCCTCGATCATGCGCAGTACGAGGTCGGTCGCGCCGACCTTCAGCAGCATGGTCGTCTCGGACATGTTCGAGTCGCCGACGATGACATGCAGACGGCGGTAGCGCTCCGCGTCGGCGTGTGGTTCGTCGCGGGTGTTGATGATCGGGCGGGAGCGGGTGGTGGCGGAGCTGACGCCCTCCCAGATGTGCTCGGCGCGCTGGCTGACGCAGTAGACCGCGCCACGCGGGGTCTGCAGTACCTTGCCCGCGCCGCACAGCAGCTGACGGGTGACCAGGAACGGAATGAGGATGTCCGCGAGCCGGGAGAACTCTCCGTGGCGGGCGACGAGATAGTTCTCGTGGCAGCCGTAGGAGTTTCCCGCCGAGTCGGTGTTGTTCTTGAAGAGATAGACGTCGCCCGCGATTCCCTCCTCGTGCAGGCGGCGTTCGGCGTCGACGAGCAGGCCTTCGAGAATGCGCTCGCCCGCCTTGTCGTGCGTGACCAGTTCGGTCACGTTGTCGCATTCGGGAGTTGCGTATTCCGGATGCGAACCCACGTCGAGGTAGAGGCGGGCGCCGTTCCGCAGGAAGACATTGCTGCTGCGGCCCCATGAGACAACACGGCGGAAGAGGTAGCGCGCCACTTCGTCAGGTGACAGTCGGCGCTGTCCCCTGAACGTGCACGTGACGCCGTACTCGTTCTCCAGCCCGAAAATGCGGCGGTCCATGTCTGAACATTACGCCTCAAGGCCTGTGCTGAAACCGGGTTCGGCAGCACCGTTTCGATCATTTTCCGATGAGCTCGCGATGTCCTTGGTACGGCCGGGAACTGCGAGTACCCGCTGAGTGGCCATCAGAACCATGAGTGCGGCGATCCCTCCGGCTCCGGCGACGGCGAAGCTCCAGCTCGTCCCGCCCAGCTCGACCGCCGGGCCCGCGACAGCCGTTCCGACCGCCGCGCCGACGCCGAAGGTCGTGACGAGCCAGGAGAAGGCCTCTGTCACCGTGCCGCTCGGAGCGTGCCGGTCGACGACGATGAAGGCGCAGGCGATCGCGGGCGCCAGGAAGACTCCGGCGACGGCGGAGAGCGCGGTCATGGCGACCACGCCGGGGGTGAGCGCGAGCGGCAGATAGCCGAGCGCGAGCAGGGCGACGATGAAGCGCAGGCGGCGCTCGGGTGCTCCGGCCCACTGCCGGGCGCCGTAGACCACGCCGCCGAGGAGTGCGCCGAGGCCGAGGGCGGCCATCAGCCAGCCGTACACCGCCTGGCGGCCGTGGTCGTCGGCGTACGCGACGCCGGCGACGGTGATGGAGCCGAGCGCGAGGCCGACGAAGAAGAAGGCGCCGAGGAGAGCGAGCAGCCCGGGTGAGCGCAGTGCGCCGAGCCAGTGGGCCTCGCGGGGTGCGGAACGCCAGGTGCGGGACGGTTCGGCGAGGACGACGGAGAGCGCACCGAGCACGCCCACGGCGTTGATGACGAGCAGGGCGGCGGCGGGCGACCAGAGCGAGACGAGCAGGGTGACCAGCAGTGGGCCGACGGTGAACATGACTTCCTGGGCCACGGCGTCCATCGCGTAGGCCCGGTGCACCTGGTCCTCACGGCCGAGGACGCTGGGCCACAGGGCCCGCAGTCCGCCTTCGAGGGGCGGGGTGAAGAGGCCCGCGACAACCACGGCGGCGTACGCGGCGGGCAGTGAGCCGGTGCCGACGGCGGCGAGGAGGGTCATGCCGAGGGCGGAGAGGACGGCGGCGGGCAGCTGGACCCGGGGCTGTCCGTGCAGGTCCACGGCGCGGCCGAGCAGCGGCTGGCCCACCGCGGTCGCCAGTCCGTACACGGCGGCGAGCGCCCCGGCGAGGGTGTAGCTGCCGCCTTCGGCCCGGGTGAACAGGACGATGGCGATGTGGGCGGTGGCGTTGGGCAGCCTGCCGACGAGCGTGCCGGCGAGCAGCCGTGCCGCGTGCGGCGCCTTGAGGATGTCTGCGTAGCCGGTGGCTCCCAGGGCCATATTCCGCCCCTCTCTCCCGGCTCGACCCGAGGTTTTACGTATAACGTGGTCGGTCATACGTACCATGTCGGCAGTCCGCGGGTCCACCGCGGGCGCATAACGGAACGAGCGGCGGGCGGCGAGCGCCGAGCGGCGGAGGACGGCACCGATGGCACACGGGTCCCAGGACGAGCCCGCGGCACCCGCCCCCGGGACCGACGGCCTCGTGGCAGGCGGGCGGCAGCCCGCCGGACCGGGCGAAAGGGGGCCGGGCGGCGCCCTGGGGGCCGAGAGGCCCGGCTCACCCCGGCCGGCGGACCGCCCCGCCCGCGGGCCGTCGGACCAAGAGCCGCCCACCGGCACCGCGGCAGACCGGGCGCCCTCTGCCGGACCCCGCGCCTCCGACGCGCCCGCAGGCGGAACGGCCCCGGCCGCCGCCCCCGCCGCCCCCGCGGAAGCCCGACCAGGCCTGTCGCGCGACCGCCCCACTCACGGCGCGGTGGACGAGGAACCGCCCACCACCGGCGGAGCCACGAGCCGAACCGGACCGGCCGCCGCACACACGGCCGGGGGTCCTGGCCCCGCCCGGCCGGGCGAACCGCCCACCCACGCCACGGCGGAAGGAAGCGAGCCGCCCACCGGCCACCGCAGCGAGAGCAGCCCCCGGCCCACCAGCCGGGATGTCGCCCGGGCCGCCGGGGTTTCGCAGGCCACCGTGTCGCTCGTCCTCGGTGACAAGTGGCGCGGCAGGGTGTCCGAGCGGACCGCCGGGCTGGTGCGGGATGCCGCGCGCGAACTCGGGTACCGGCCGAATCTCGCCGCCCGCAATCTGCGGCTCGGGCGGACCAGGACCGCGCTGCTCGTCGTCCCGGCCCTCACCAACGAGTTCTTCGCCCGCGTCTACACGGGCGCGGCCACCGTCGCCGCCGAGCACGGCTTCGGTGTGGTGCTCTACCCCTCCCCCGAAGGCATCGGCCCCGCCAAGGACCCCTTCGCCTCCGCCCGTGCCGCGCTCGACGGGGTGATCGCCTCCTCCATGGCCGCCGAGGCGCTGACCGCCATCCGCGGTACGGACCTCCCGCTGGTGATGCTCGACAGCGACCCGGCCGACCCCGGCGCCGTGGCCCACGTCAACCTCGATATCGCCGACGGCATGCGGCAGATGACGGACCATCTCCTCGCACTCGGCCACCGTCGCTTCGTCCATCTCGCCTCGGCCGTGGCCTCCTGGACCTTCGACGTACGGGCCCGGGCTCTCCACGAGCACCTGCGTGACGTCCCCGACGCCGTCGTACGGACTGTCCCCGCGCCGCTCGACGTGGGCAGCGCACGCGCGGCCGTGGAGCGGGCGCTCATCGGCCCGGGACCGCGGCCCACCGCCATCCTCTGCGACGACGACATCCTGGCCGCCGGAGCCTGCAAGGCGGTACGCCGGCTGGGCCTGCGGGTGCCCGAGGACATCTCCGTCACCGGCTTCGACGATCTCGCGCTCGCCACGGCCGTGGAGCCCGAGCTCACCACGGTGCGCCTGCCCGCGGAACGGGTCGGCGAGCGCGGCATGTCCGCGCTGCTCGCGGTCCTCGACGGCCGCCCGCCCGAGGAGGGCGATCTCCCGGTGAATCTGGTCGTACGGGACTCGTCGGCCGCCCCCTCTTCTTGATCCCGTCCGTGCGGACCGGTCTTGAGCCCACGAGACCTGCCATGGAACCATCACGATCATGATGAGTACGGCGGCGAATCCGATCGACGCGACGCTGATCGGAACGGTTCCCGCGACAGGCTGGATCGAGCCGCTCTCCGAGAGACGTCTTTCGGTCAGGACGGACGACCGGCTCGAGATACACGACCGGGAGGCGTTCCTCGCCGGCACGCCGTCCCCCACGCAGTCGCTGCGCCTCCCGGCGCACTCCGCGGCGACCCCGTTGCCCGACGGAGGCCTCGTCGTCGCCGAGGGGACCCGAATCCGCGCCCTGGACCCCGACGGCAGCACCCGCTGGGAACTGGCCCACGCGCCCTGGCACGGCGGCCAGTGGAACCCGAGGCCACCGGGCGCCCCGGCCGCGAGCCCGGACGGCGGGCTCGTCAGTGTCGTGGTTCCGACGCTCGCCGACGGCGACACCCCGGCGGCGCTGGTCTACGACGATCCGCCCCGGCACCGGTACGCCCGCGACGCCCTGCTCCTCATCGACACCGCGTCCGGCCAGGTCAGAGCGCGGCGGCCGATCGGTGCGGTCGCCTCGGACGTGACGCAGCG
Organism: Streptomyces sp. NPDC048479; assembly: GCF_040651435.1. NCBI lineage: Bacteria > Bacillati > Actinomycetota > Actinomycetes > Kitasatosporales > Streptomycetaceae > Streptomyces > Streptomyces sp. NPDC048479. The sequence goes on along the minus strand of NZ_JBEZKA010000005.1, from coordinate 71,440 downwards.
GTGGCATCCGGACGGATCGCTGCTCGCCCTCTCCTGCTGGACGGCCTGGTACAGCTGGTCGACCTGGTGGATCGAGCCGCGCCGGGACGGGCTGCACATCCGCGGCGGCACGACCATGCGCGAGGTGATCGACTTTCTGCCGGTTACGTCGCGTGTGCTCACGCTGCGGCGCGCCGAGGCGATCGCCCACAATGACGACCGCGACGAGCTCGCGTCACACGATGTGAGCGCGGATGACCCGGCCGGACTGCTCGACCTCGGCGAACTGGCCGTCGACCCCGACAACGACGAGTTCACCGGTGCGTATCTGCTCGATACCGCGCACGTCCTGGTCACCGGCCGGGTGTACCTTCCCGGGCGCCCGGCGGCGGTCCGCCACTGGCTCTGTGACACGGCGACACTGCTGCCGCTCGGCCGGGTCCGCTACCCCGTGCCGGTCGGTGCTGAGGCGACCCCGCTCGGTGACGGGAGCTGGCTCACCCGGGACCGCGAACGCCTCCACCACTGGGCGCTCCCCTGAGCCGGCGATACGGCTGCGCCCAGGAACCGCACAAGGCGGTCCGGGGCGCAGCCGTGTAAAGCCGTGTCTATGGTTGTCAGCGGTCGTCTTCGGTCGTCGTCAGCGGTCCGGGCTACTCGCCGCCGCCCTCTTCCGTCTCTTCGGTGTCCGACGGGGCATCCGTCGGGGTCGAGGCGGCGCCGTCGGCCTCGAGCAGCCGCGACAGCTGCCGCCCGACGATGCGCTTGAACTTCCGCTGCTGCGGTCGCGTGCGGTCCAGAACAGCCACCTCCAGCCGCTCCGCGGGGATTTCCCGGTCGTTGCCGTTGGTCTGGTTGGACAGGGCCTGGACGGCCAGCTTCAGTGCCTCCGCCAGCGACATTCCGTCACGGTGCCGCTGGTCGAGGTAGGTGCTGATCTGTTCGGAATTGCCGCCGACCGCGACCGAGCCGTGCTCGTCCACGATCGATCCGTCGTGCGGCAGCCGGTAGATCTGGTCGCCCTCAGGTGTGGCGCCGACCTCGGCGACGACCAGCTCCACCTCGTACGGCTTCTCGGCCGCACTGGAGAAGATCGTGCCCAGGGTCTGGGCGTAGACGTTGGCGAGCCCACGGGCCGTCACATCGTCGCGGTCGTAGGTGTATCCGCGCAGATCGGCGTAGCGCACGCCGCCGATCCGCAGGTTCTCGTACTCGTTGTACTTGCCGGCCGCGGCGAAGCCGATCCGGTCGTAGATCTCACTGAATTTGTGCAGGGCACGGGACGGGTTCTCACCGACGAAGACGATGCCGTCGGTGTACTGCAGCACGACGAGGCTGCGACCACGGGCGATGCCCTTCCGGGCGTATTCCGCCCGGTCGGCCATGGCCTGCTGGGGTGAGACATAGAACGGCGTCGACACCGGCTATCCGTCCCTTTCTGTCAGTGGCATATCGGGTCAGAAGAAGGGGGCATCAGAGCAGCGAGGCGCGCGGGCCGTCGGGCCGTTCGAGGCGCCGCTCCAGGATCGACCGGGCGACCTCGGAGGACTCGGCCTCGGTGAGCTTGCGGAAGCCCTCGTCGGTGATGACGGTGACGATGGGGTAGATCCGCCGTGCCACGTCCGGCCCGCCGGTCGCCGAGTCGTCGTCGGCCGCGTCGTACAGCGCCTGGATGACCAGGGTGACGGCCTGCTGCTCGGTCATGTCGTCGTGGTACAGCTTCTTCATCGCCCCGCGGGCGAAGATCGAACCGGAGCCGGTGGCCGCGTAACCGTGCTCCTCGGAGCGGCCGCCCGTCACGTCGTACGAGAAGATGCGGCCCTTCTCCCGGTCCACGTCGTAGCCCGCGAAGAGCGGCACGACGGCCAGGCCCTGCATGGCCATGCCGAGGTTGCCTCGGATCATGGTGGAGAGCCGGTTGGCCTTGCCCTCCAGGGAGAGCTGGGCGCCTTCGACCTTCTCGAAGTGCTCCAGCTCGAGCTGGAAGAGCTTGACCATCTCGACCGCGAGGCCGGCGGTGCCGGCGATGCCCACGGCCGAGTACTCGTCGGCCGGGAAGACCTTTTCGATGTCGCGCTGGGCGATCAAGTTGCCCATGGTCGCCCGACGGTCACCGGCGAGCACCACACCGCCGGGAAACGTCGTCGCGACAATGGTCGTGCCGTGCGGTGCCTCGATGGCGCCCTGCACGGGCGGCAGGACGCGCTTGCCGGGCAGCATCTCCGGGGAGTGCTGGCCCAGGAAGTCCATGAACGAGGACGAGCCGGGCGTCAGGAAGGCTGCCGGCAGACGCCCGGTGCTACGAGGGTTGGCTTCCACGCGTTTCCTTCCGGATTGGCGGCGGCCCGCCATGTCGGGCGCGGGCCGATCTTACGAACTGTGCACGGACCTTACCCGCGCCGTCGCCGGTCATCCGCCCCGGTGCCACCGGCTTTCGCCGACGGCACCGAGACGGACAACAGGTGCTACTCCCCGCCCTTTTGGACAAAGGAACGCACGAAGTCCTCGGCGTTCTCCTCGAGGACGTCGTCAATCTCGTCCAGTACGGAGTCGACGTCGTCCGACAGCTTCTCCTGGCGCTCCTTGAGGTCCTCAGAAGCCTGCGCTTCCTGCGTCTGCTCCTCGGTCTCCTCAGTGGAACGCGTGGCCTTCTGCTGTCCGCCGCCGGTGTCCTTGGTCGCCATATCCCTCACCCCGCTCGGTTTGCCCTGACGTGAGTTCGTTCGGTCAAGATCAGACCCTACAAGCAGGGTCCGACATCGGCCCCGCACTTGCCTCAACGTCCGGGGACCACCTCGATGATTCCCGGACTGGAACCATTTCAGCCCCCGGACAGCACCCGGACCAGGTCTTCCGCGGTCCGGCACCGGTCCAGGAGCTCCTTGACGTGGTTGCGTGTACCGCGCAGCGGTTCCAGCGTCGGCACCCGCTGCAGCGAGTCCCGGCCCGGCAGATCGAAGATCACCGAGTCCCAGGAGGCCGCGGCGACGTCGTCGGCGTACTGCTCCAGGCAGCGACCGCGGAAGTACGCACGGGTGTCCTCGGGCGGCTTCGTCCTGGCCCGCGCGACGTCCGGCTCGTCCAGGAGCCGTTTCATCTTCCCGCGGGCCGCCAGCCGGTTGTACAGGCCCTTCTCGGGGCGTACGTCGGCGTACTGGAGGTCCACCAGATGCAGCCGTGCCGCGTCCCACTCGAGGTTGTCACGCCGCCGGTAGCCCTCCATGAGCTCCTTCTTGGCGATCCAGTCCAGCTCGCCGGACAGGCTCATCGGGTCGTTCTCGAGCCGGTTGAGCGTGTCCTCCCAGCGGATCAGGACGTCCCTGGTCTGTTCGTCGGCGTCCACCCCGAAGCGCTCCTCGACGTACTTCCGCGCCAGCTCGAAGTACTCCATCTGGAGCTGGACTGCGGTGAGTGTCCGGCCGCTGCGCAGCGTGACCAGCCGCTTCAGGGTCGGGTCGTGGGAGACCTGGTGCAGGGTGCGTACGGGCTGGTCGACGGCCAGGTCCACGGCGATGAAGCCGTCCTCGATCATGGACAGGACCAGGGCCGTGGTACCCAGCTTCAGATAGGTCGAGATCTCCGACAGGTTCGCGTCGCCGATGATCACATGGAGCCTGCGGTATTTCTCGGCGTCGGAGTGCGGCTCGTCGCGGGTGTTGATGATGGGCCGCTTGAGGGTGGTCTCGAGCCCGACCTCGACCTCGAAGTAGTCGGCGCGCTGGCTGATCTGAAAGCCGTGCTCATGGCCGTCCTGGCCGATTCCGACCCGTCCGGCGCCGGTGACGACCTGGCGGGAGACGAAGAACGGCGTCAGATGGCGCACGATGTCCGAGAAGGCGGTCTCCCGCTTCATCAGATAGTTCTCGTGGGTCCCGTAGGAAGCGCCTTTGTTGTCGGTGTTGTTTTTGTAGAGGTGGATCGGCTGGGCGCCGGGGAGCTGGGCCGCGCGCTCGGCGGCCTCCGCCATGATGCGTTCGCCGGCCTTGTCCCAGAGCACGGCGTCGCGCGGGTTGGTCACCTCGGGCGAGCTGTATTCCGGGTGGGCATGGTCGACGTAGAGCCGCGCACCGTTGGTGAGGATGACATTGGCGAGGCCGATGTCCTCATCGGTGAGCTGGCTGGAGTCGGCGGCCTCGCGGGCGAGGTCGAAGCCGCGGGCGTCCCGCAGCGGATTCTCCTCCTCGAAGTCCCAGCGTGCGCGCCGCGCCCTGTGCATCGCCGCCGCGTAAGCGTTGACGATCTGGGACGAGGTGAGCATGGCATTGGCGTTCGGGTGGCCAGGAACGGAGATTCCGTACTCCGTCTCGATGCCCATTACTCGCCGTACGGTCATGCGGCCCTCCTTGCCCGGCGGCGCTCCCCTCCGGGAACGGCGCTCAAGTACCGCTGTCTCTCCGGTGCGTGTGCGGTGCCCGTCCCCGCACTGCGCGACTCGGCGGTACCGAAGAGCCTAGAACGCCTCTGCGCTGGTGGGGAGATCAATTGCGTCATTGCTCCGGTATGGCCGGACCTGTCAAGAAAGCAACCGGCTGCGGATGCCCGGCCGGGCATCCGCAGCCGGTGTGCGTTCTACAGGTACTGCCCGGTGTTTGCCACCGTGTCGATGGAACGCCCTGTGTCCGCGCCCTGCTTTCCGGTGACAAGGGTACGGATGAAGACAATCCGCTCGCCCTTCTTTCCGGAGATCCGGGCCCAGTCGTCCGGGTTGGTGGTGTTCGGCAGGTCCTCGTTCTCCTTGAACTCGTCCACGCAAGCCTGGAGGAGATGGGAGACCCGGAGGCCCTTCTGGTTCTGATCGAGGAAGGCCTTGATGGCCATCTTCTTGGCCCGGTCGACGATGTTCTGGATCATTGCGCCGGAGTTGAAGTCCTTGAAGTACAGGACTTCCTTGTCGCCGTTGGCGTACGTGACCTCGAGGAAGCGGTTCTCCTCGGACTCCGCGTACATCTGCTCGACGACCGACTGGATCATCGCGTGTGCCGCGGCGTCCTTGGAGCCGTTGTGCTCGGAAAGGTCGTCCGAGTGCAGCGGCAGCGAAGCCGTCAGGTACTTGGCGAAGATGTCCTTCGCGGCCTCCGCGTCCGGACGCTCGATCTTGATCTTCACATCGAGCCGGCCGGGCCGCAGGATCGCGGGGTCGATCATGTCCTCACGGTTGGAGGCGCCGATGACGATGACGTTCTCCAGGCCCTCCACACCGTCGATCTCGGCGAGCAGCTGCGGGACGATGGTGTTCTCCACGTCCGAGCTGACACCGGAACCACGGGTGCGGAAGAGGGATTCCATCTCGTCGAAGAAGACGATGACGGGGGTGCCCTCACTCGCCTTCTCCCGGGCACGCTGGAAGACGAGGCGGATGTGCCGCTCGGTCTCACCGACGTACTTGTTGAGGAGCTCGGGGCCCTTGATGTTGAGGAAGTAGCTCTTCCCCGCGGGCTGGCCGGTCACCTCGGCGACCTTCTTGGCAAGGGAGTTGGCGACCGCCTTCGCGATCAGCGTCTTGCCGCATCCGGGCGGGCCGTAGAGCAGGATGCCCTTCGGCGGCCGCAGTTCGTGCTCCTTGAAGAGGTCCGGATAGAGGTAGGGGAGCTCGACCGCGTCGCGGATCATCTCGATCTGGCCGCCCAGACCGCCGATCTTGTCGTAGTCGACGTCCGGGACCTCTTCGAGGACGAGTTCCTCGACCTCGCTCTTGGGAACGACCTCGTAGACGTAGCCGGAGCGGGGCTCGAGGAGCAGGGCGTCGCCGGGGCGGATGGTGATGTCCAGCAGCGGCTCCGCGAGCCGCACCACCCTTTCCTCGTCGGTGTGCCCGACCACCAGGGCGCGCTCGCCGTCCTCGAGGATCTCCTTGAGGGTGACGATGTCCCCGGCACGCTCGTACTCCATGGCCTCGACCACGTTGAGCGCCTCGTTGAGCATGACTTCCTGGCCGCGCCGGAGCTCGTCGAGCTCGACGCTGGGGCTCACATTCACCCGGAGCTTGCGGCCCCCGGTGAAGATGTCACATGTGCCGTCCTCATTCGCCTGCAGGAAGACACCGAAGCCGGCCGGCGGCTGTGCGAGCCGGTCGACCTCCTCCTTGAGGGCCACGATCTGGTCGCGGGCCTCGCGGAGTGTGTTGGCGAGCCGCTCGTTCTGTGCGGACACGCCGGCCAGGTTGGTCTGCAACTCGACGATCCGCTCTTCGAGAATCCTCGTATGACGCGGAGAGTCGGCGAGCTTGCGGCGCAGGACGGCGATTTCCTGCTCGAGATAGGCAACCTGGCCGGCTGGGTCTTCAGACCCCCGCCCCGGCCGGATGCCGCGGTTGATGTCGTCGTCGTGGGCTGCCACGGTCCTCACCTCCTCCAAGGGGAGCTGGACGCTTCCTGACCCTACCTGCGTGGGTGATGATTGAAACCCCTAGATCACAAAGACGGTAGGGGCGTGTCCGATCTTCACCCTTGCGCTCTCCCTTACGCCAGAGGAATACCCACCCAACAACATCGGAAAGCGGGCGGAGGTATCGTCGAAGCGTTCAACACCCGTCAGGGCTGGCACGACTTGCTTCACATTGCTACACCCGACGAAGGAAACGGCAGGAGATATGACCGTGCAGGACGAGGCCCCCACTCAAGGCGTCGGGGAGGCTCTGGAGGTCTGGATCGACCAGGACCTCTGCACAGGGGACGGGATCTGCGCCCAGTACGCCCCGGAGGTCTTCGAGCTCGACATCGACGGGCTCGCCTACGTGAAGAGCACCGGCGACGAACTGCTCCAGAACCCGGGCGCCACAACGCCCGTACCCCTGCCGTTGCTGAGGGATGTCGTGGACTCCGCGAAGGAGTGCCCGGGCGACTGTATCCACGTACGTCGCGTTTCGGACAGGGTCGAGGTCTACGGACCCGACGCAGAGTGACGGATCACACACCGCGCGCTTCGGCGGGGACGGTGCGTACGAACTTCCCGCCCCTCCACTGCCACTTGACCTTCTCCTGCTTGTCGGGGCAGCAGCTCGGGACACCGGGCGAGGAGTAGCCGAGCAGCGTCGCCGTGACCGCTCCGTCACGTACGGCGAAGTCGCCGACGCTCTGCTTCTGCGCGGGCTCGAGGAGCGTCGCGACGACGCGCGGGCCCGTCCCGTTGCCCCGGGTCAGTACGAAGATGGCGCTCGGCGGGGTGCCGGAGCCTGCGTCGCAGCGGGCCACCGCCACGGTCTCGGGGCTGCCGTCGCCGTCGAGATCGCCCGAGGCCTTCTTGGTCACCACACTTTTCGCGCCGCCGCACTCCAGCGGAAGCCGCACTCCCGCGGGGTCGGGCGCCGGGGCTGCGGCGGTGCTGATCTGCGGCTGGGACGCGGTGGCGGCCTTGGGCTGCAGCAGTCCGGCGGCCGCGACGACCGCTGCCATCGCCGTCGCGGTGGCGAGCCAGTGCACCGGGCGGGCGTCGGTGTGCGCGAGGTCCGGGACGGCGGAGGTCTGCACGCGGGATGTCTCCTGGGAAGGCGGTACCGGCGGGGAGTCAGCGACGGGAGGAAGTCTGCATCGTGCCATACGTCACAGCGAGTGCGGAACAGTGGGGTCCGTAACTCTCACGTAAAGACACCTGACGTACACACGGTGTGGAGATGGTCAACGCGATGACGCCGCCGCCGAGTTCTCCGTGGTGTCACGGGAACTCGGCGGCGGCGTCGGTGCATTGTGCGGGAGTCAGCCCTTGTTGGGGCCTTCGTAGTCATCGCCGTACGCACCCTTGGCGGGGCGACGGCGGCGCATCGGGGGCTCCACACCGTCGGCGAGACGGCGGGCGGTGACGAGGAAGCCGGTGTGGCCGATCATCCGGTGGTCCGGGCGGACGGCCAGTCCTTCGACGTGCCAGTTGCGGATCATCGACTCCCAGGGCTGCGGCTCGGCGAAGCATCCGATCTCCCGGATGGACTCGACGGTGCGCGCGAGCTGGGTGGTGGTCGCGACGTAGCAGCAGAGGATTCCGCCGGGGACGAGCGCCTTGGAGACGGCCTCCAGGCACTCCCAGGGGGCGAGCATGTCCAGGATGACGCGGTCGACGTCGGCGTCGGTCAGGTTGTCCTGGAGGTCGCCGACAGTGAGCTGCCAGGCAGGGTGCGGGCCGCCGAAGTAGCGCTCCACATTCTGCTGGGCGATCTCGGCGAAGTCCTCGCGGCGCTCGTAGGAGTGCAGCATGCCGTGGTCGCCGATGGCGCGCAGCAGGAAGGCACTGAGCGAGCCGGAGCCCACCCCCGCCTCGACGACGCGAGCGCCGGCGAAGATGTCGGCGAAGGCCAGGATCTGCCCCGCGTCCTTGGGGTAGACCACGGCGGCACCGCGGGGCATGGACAGGACATAGTCGGGGAGCAGGGGGCGCAGCGCGAGGTAGGCGACGTTTCCCGTGGTACGGACAACACTGCCCTCGGGAGCCCCGATCAGCTCGTCGTGCGGGAAGGAACCCTTGTGGGTGTGGAAATTCTTCCCGGCCTCGAGCGTGAACGTGTAGTGGCGTCCCTTGGGGTCGGTGAGCTGGACCTGGTCCCCGACCTTGAAGGGCCCGCGTCGGCGGGCGGCACCGGTCGGTTCGGACATGTGAACAGCCTACCGGGCCGGGCCGGGCCCCGATGACCACGTGAAGTCTGCCGGACAGCCTGGCCCTGGCGAGCCCGGGCGCGGTTCCTCGACCCCGGGACCCTGCCCCGGCCGCCCGGCCCGTGGTCCTGGCGACCCCACCCCGGCCGCCCGGCGAGTGAGCCGAGCCCGCCGCGCCTGTGGGCCGGGCCCGCCCGAGCGCACCCTGAGCGCTCACCTCTGCGGCGAGTGAGCCGAAGGGGCGCGCGGGTATCGAAAGGGAGAGCGCGCGGAGGCCGCGAGGAACGAGTGGTCGAGCACGGTCGACCGTCGACAGACGCCAAAGCGCCCTGGAGGCGAACCGAGCCTCTGAGAAGGAGCGAACCGAGCCTCTAAGAAGACGCAGGCCGGGCCATGGCGGCGACGAAGGCGCGCTCGACATCTGCCGTGGACAGGACGCCGTAGATCTCGCCCGTCTCCTCGACCACCAGGTACTCCGTCGCCGGCGAGGCCCTGAGCCTGTCGAGGAGCGCCTCGCCGGCCAGTTCGGCCGAGACCTTCATGCCCTCGGTGAGTTCCTGTGCGAGGCCGCTGACGGCGACCCAGGGGCGGCGGTGTTCTGGGACACCGACGATGGCTGTCTCGCGGACCAGGGCCTTCGGGTCGCCGTGGCCGTCGACGACGACCAGGGCGCGGGCGCCGGCCTCGTTGGCGCGGCGCAGGGCCTCGGAGAGCGGGGTGTCGGACTCGACGGGAACGGCGCGCCTGGTGAGCGTACGGGCCTCGAGCTCCGGGAGGTGTTCACGCAGCCGCGCCATCCGCAGGCTGTTGCCGGCCCCGGTCCAGATGATCGCGGCGAGGATCGCGGCGAGCAGCGCGTCGGTGACGGTCTCCATGCCGCCGATGTCCTCGGTGGCATTGCCGAGCGCTCCGGTGTGGGTGAGGAGCGGCAGGCCGATGAGGACGGTGACGGCAAGCGCCCGGCCGACCCAGGCGGCGGCGATCGTGCCCGACATCGGCTTGCCGGTGATCTTCCAGACGACGGCGCGCAGCATCCGGCCGCCGTCCAGCGGCAGGCCGGGCAGCAGGTTGAACGCGGCGACGATGAGGTTGGAGATCATCAGGCCGGCGAGCAGCACGCCGGGGACGGTGCCCGGCTCGACGGCCTTCACCCCCAGATAGAAGATGCCGGACAGGACGAGGGAGAGCAGCGGCCCGACGAAGGCCAGGATGAACTCCCGGCCCGGGGTCTCGGAGTCCTTCTCGATCTCCGAGACGCCGCCGAAGAACTGGAGCTGGATGCGGCGCACCGGCAGTTTGAAGCGCAGCGCGGCGATCGTGTGCGCCAGTTCGTGGACGAGTACGGAAGCGTAGAAGGCGACCGCGAAGAAGAGGGAGACGAGATAGCGGACGCCGCCGAGTTCGGGGAGCACCCGGTCGAGCTGGCCGCCGAACACCCAGGTGATGAGGGCGGCGACGATGAACCAACTGGGGGCGACGTAGACAGGCACCCCGAAGGGACGGCCCATGAGGATTCCGCCGCCGGGGCCGTCGGAGCGCCGCGGCTTGCCTCCGCCGGGGTTCGCTCCCCCCGTTCCGGACTGCGGCCGCTCGCGATCACCGCTCGTGTCGTCCTCGTTCACGGGTTCCCTTCGTTGCGGAGTACGTCGCTCGCTCGGTCATCTCGGTCATCTCGATCATGCATCTCGATCATGCAGTGCGCAGCGTCTGACGTCGATGGTATTCCGCTCGCTGTCAGTGGCGGGCCGTAGGGTCTGAGTCATGAGTACGAGCCAGCAGCCCACATCGCTGTCGCCGTCGCGGGCGAGCGACTTCATGCAGTGCCCCCTGCTGTACCGGTTTCGGGTGATCGACAGGCTGCCGGAGAAGCCCAGTGAGGCAGCTACCCGCGGCACGTTGGTCCACGCGGTGCTGGAGCGGCTCTTCGACGCCCCGGCGGCTGAGCGAACGGCTCCGCGCGCCAAGGCGCTGATCCCGGGCCAGTGGGACCGACTGCTCGAGACAAAGCCGGAGCTCGGTGAGCTGTTCGCCGAGGATGCCGACGGCGTGCGGCTGGCGGGCTGGCTGGGCGAGGCGGAACAGCTGGTCGAGCGGTGGTTCTCGCTTGAGGACCCGACCCGCCTCGAGCCCGCCGAGCGGGAGATGTTCGTCGAGACGGAGCTGGAGTCGGGGCTGCGGCTGCGCGGCGTCATCGACCGGGTCGATGTCGCGCCCACCGGCGAGGTGCGGATCGTCGACTACAAGACGGGCAAGGCCCCGCGTCCTGAGTACAGCGAGGGCGCGCTGTTCCAGATGAAGTTCTACGCCCTGGTGATCTGGAGGCTGAAGGACGTGGTGCCGCGTCGGCTGCAGCTCGTATATCTGGGCAGCGGCGATGTGCTGACGTACGACCCGGTCCCGGCGGACCTGGAGCGTATGGAGCGCAAACTGCTGGCGCTCTGGGACGCGATCAAGCAGGCGACCGAGACGGGCGACTGGCGGCCGCGGCCGACCAAGCTGTGCGGCTGGTGCGACCACCAGGAAGTCTGTCCGGAATTCGGCGGCACTCCCCCGGTTTATCCGCTAAGCATTTCCCCGACCGCATCGGCGGAGGATGGCCAGGGCAGAATGGGCCCGGTCTAAACGAAGGAGTACCCGTGGCTATCCGCGTCCTACTGGTCGACGACCAACCGCTGCTGCGTACCGGCTTCCGGATGATCCTGGAGGCGGAGCAGGACATCGCGGTCGTCGGCGAGGCCGGGGACGGCCTCCAGGCTCTGGACCAGGTGCGGGCGCTGCAGCCCGATGTGGTGCTGATGGACATCCGGATGCCGCGGATGGACGGGGTCGAGGCGACCCGGCAGATCACCGGGCCCGGCCGGGACGGTCCGGCCAAGGTGCTGGTGCTGACCACCTTCGACCTCGACGAATATGTGGTGGAGGCGCTGCGCGCCGGCGCGAGCGGCTTCCTGCTGAAGGACGCGCCCGCCGATGAGCTGGTGCAGGCGATCCGGGTGGTCGCGGCGGGCGAGGCGATGCTGGCGCCGAGCATCACCCGCAGGCTGCTCGACAAGTACGCGGACCATCTGCCGTCCGGCGACGAGCCGGTCCCCAACACGCTGAACACGCTGACCGAGCGTGAGATGGAGGTGCTCAAGCTCGTCGCGCGGGGCCTGTCCAACGCCGAGATCGCCGCGGACCTCTTCGTCAGCGAGACCACCGTCAAGACGCATGTGGGCCATGTCCTGACGAAGCTGAGCCTGCGCGACCGCGTACAGGCCGCGGTGTACGCGTACGAAAGCGGTCTGGTGCGTCCCGGCGCGCAGTAGGTCACCCGGGAAAAGAGCAAGCGGCGGGGGGGGGGGGGGCCCCCCCCCGGGGGGAATACGGGTAACCCGGGGGGGGGGGGGGGGGCCGCCCCCCCACCGGGGTCGCCGGTACCCTCGGGGGTGGGGGGCGCCCGGCGCCCCTGTCCCCCCCCCGCTAATGCCCCCCGGGGGGGGGGGCCGCCCCCCCCCCCCGCTTGTCTATCCGGATACCGCGGGGGTCATGCGCTGCCGCGACCCAGCTCCCAGAGCTGCAGGTCGGAGCTGGAGTTGAGCACCCGCTCGACGCCGGTGACACCGACGCGGGCGGCGACGTACTGCTTGCCCTGCCACAGCGGCAGCACCGGGACGTCGTTCGCGACGATGTCCTGCATCTGAGTGAAGGCCTTGGACGCGGCGGTGCGGTCCGCGGAGCGCCGCGACTGCGGGATGAGGTCGCGGACCACGGTGCTCACGTACGGGGTGTTGAGGAAGTTGCCCTTGTCCAGGAACGGGGCGATGTAGTTGTCGGGGTCCGGGAAGTCGGGGAACCAGCCGAGTCCGTAAACCGCGTAGTCACCGTGCTTCTGGGCGGGCCGGAACTTCGACCACTCGGCGCCCTCGACGGTGACGTCGAAGAGCTTGGTGGCGTTCAGCTGGTTCTTGAGCGCCTCGAACTCCTTGGCCGTACCGGCACCGTAGTGGTCGGTCGTGTAGTGGAGCTTCAGCTTCACCGGCGTGGTGATGTTGGCGGCGCTGAGGATCTCCGCGGCCTTGCTGCGGCTCGGCTCGCCGTACTTGTTGTAGAAGGAGTTGGTGTGCGCGGCGATGCTCGTCGGGATGAGCGAGTAGAGCGGCTCCGCGGTGGAGCCGTACACCTCGCCGGCGATGTGACCGCGGTCGACGACCGCCGCCATGGCCTGCCGGACCGCCTTGTTCTTCACCGACGGATCGTTGGTGTTGAAGCCGAGGTAGCGGATCTCCAGACCCGGCATCTCGGTGAGCTCGATGCCCTTCTTCGGGTTCTCGGACAGATCCTTGATCTGCTCGGGCGACATCGCGCGGGTCATGACGTCGATGTCCCCGTCCTCCAGCACCTTGCCCATGGAGGCGGCGTCCGGGAACGACCGCAGCTCGACCTTGTCGTTGAGGAGCTTGAGGTCGCCCTGGTACTTGGGGTTCTTGGTGAAGACGACCCTGGAGATGTTCTCGCCCTTGGTCTCCGTCTTCATGGTGTACGGGCCGGAGCCGTCCACCTGGAAGCCGTCGCGGAGCTTCTTGCCCTCGTAGTTCTTCTTGCTGACGATGCCGGCGGCCGGCGTCGAGAGCTTGTACGGGAAGGTCGCGTCCGGCGTGGCGAGGTGGAAGGCCACCTCGTCGCCGTTGGCCTCGATGGTGTCGATGTTCGCGAGGAGGGCGGCCGTACCGTTGTCGGCGTCGATGTCCCGCACACGCTCGATGGAGAACTTCACATCGTCGGCGGTGATGGGGGTGCCGTCGGCGAACTGCAGCCCGCTGCGCAGCTTGCAGCGGTAGCTCTCGCTCGCGTTGTCCGTGAAGGAGCAGGACTGGGCGGCGTCGGGCACCGGCTCGCCGCCGCCGCGCGGCGCGTGCATCAGCGTCTGGATGGTCTGCCGGAGCACGTTCCAGGCGCCGGTGTCGTACGCGTAGGCCGGGTCGAGGGGCGCGGGCGCGTCCGCGGTGGCGGTGAACTGGTCCGTGGTGCCCACGACAATGGCACCACCGCCGCCGGACCCGCCGTCCGTCCCGCCGCAGGCGACGAGCACGGGCGCGAGCAGGCCGACCACGGCCGGCAGCACCAAAGTCTTACGGTTCATCCTGGACGTACTCCCTCATCCGGCACTGGGATACAGCGATGCTTACGGGACACTCCGCCGCGACCGCCCGTTCGGGGCGGTGCGATCGGGCCGGGGAACAGAACGATCAGTTCTGTGTTCGCGTCGGCTTGATGGCCGCCGGGGCACATCGATGATGCGGCGAAGTTCTCGCGATGAGATTAGTCGGCAACGCCAGGAAAGCTTGACCGCGCCTGAGTTGGAGCGTATTCGCTCAGTGATCAGTTGTGCCTGTGAGTGGATGATCGCGCCACGGAATGATTCGTACACCACTCCATCAATACGGACAGAACGGCGGGACCGACCCGCCCCGGACGGGCACGGAACGGTCTGGACCTATCCCTTCAATGCCACTGAGCGTGACGAATGTCACGCAGCGAAACCCCTTACGGGACGCCGGAAAGCAGTTGCTCATGTCACGGAAAATGAGCGATCCGGTGCCGAGAGTTTCCCGTGTATTCAAGAAACACGGACAGTACACGCATCAGTTCATTGTGGTGATGAGAGTCCGCAGAAAGACAAGGTCGACTTCTTCGAGCGAGCGTACGACCACCCGGCCGTCAGCGGGCGCGATCGGCGCCACGGACGGCACGGCCACCACTCGGCAGCCCGCAGCCTCGGCGGCCGCCACACCCGTCGCCGTGTCCTCGATGACGGCGCATCTCGCCGGCTCGGCGCCCAGCCCCTGGGCGGCGAGCAGATAGGGATCGGGGTGCGGCTTCGTACGCGCCACCTCGTCACCCGCGACGGAGAGCGCGAAGTGCTGGGGGCCGAGCGAGGCAAGGATCCGGTCGATGATGCGGCGGTGGGAGGCGGAGACCAGCGCGGTGGGCACATTGTGCCTGGCGAGCTCGGCGAGCAGCCGGGCGGCACCGGGCATCAGCGGCACACCGCGACTGATGCGGTCCTCGAAGCGGTCATTGAGCAGCACGGTCAGCTCGGCGAGCGTGATGTCCGCGCCGGTGGCCTCGATGAGATACCCGGCGCTGCGCGTCATCGGACCACCGACCACCACGTCCTTCCACGCCTCGTCGAGTCGATGGCCGAGATCGGCGAAGACATCCACCTCCGCGTCCCACCAGAAGCCTTCGGTGTCCACGAGGGTGCCGTCCATGTCGAGAAAGACGGCCTGAAGGGCAGAGCCTTCGGCCGAACGGGTCAAGGACGCGGGGACCGTACTGGTCATCCGGCACACCTCCACTAGGGACGAGAAGGCCGGTCGCCCTCCCAGCTGGGAAGGCGACCGGCCTGCACTGGACCGACCAGTGTACGACTCTGCCGACTAACGTGCGTTGAAGTACTTCGCTTCGGGGTGGTGGATGACGATGGCGTCGGTGGACTGTTCCGGGTGGAGCTGGAATTCCTCGGACAGCTGGACACCGATCCGCTCGGGCTCCAGCAGGGCCGCGATCTTCGCGCGGTCCTCCAGATCGGGGCAGGCGCCGTAGCCGAGCGAGAAACGGGCGCCCCGGTACTTCAGCGCGAACATGTCTTCCACATCGGCCGGGTCCTCGCCCGCGAAGCCGAGCTCCGCACGGACGCGGGCGTGCCAGTACTCGGCGAGGGCTTCGGCGAGCTGGACGGACAGGCCGTGGAGTTCGAGGTAGTCGCGGTAGGAGTCGGACGCGAAGAGCTCGGCGGTCGCCTCGCCGATCTTCGAGCCGACGGTGACGACCTGGAGGCCGACCACGTCGGTCTCGCCGGACTCCTCGGGGCGGAAGAAGTCCGCCAGGCACAGCCGGCGGCCGCGGCGCTGACGCGGGAAGGAGAAGCGGGTCCGCTCGGAGCCGTCCTCGTTCAGGAGGATGAGGTCGTCGCCCTTCGACACGCAGGGGAAGTAGCCGTAGACCACGGCCGCCTCCAGCAGGTTGCGGGTGTGCAGCTGGTCCAGCCAGCCGCGCAGCCGGGGGCGGCCCTCGGACTCGACGAGCTCGTCGTAGGTCGGGCCGTCGCCGGTGCGGGCCTGCTTCAGCCCCCACTGGCCCTTGAAGAGCGCGCCTTCGTCCAGCCAGGAGGCGTACTCCTTCAGCTGGATGCCCTTGATCACCCGCGTGCCCCAGAACGGCGGCTCGGGGACCGGGTTGTCGATGGCCACATCGGAGCGGGCCGCGCCCTCCTCGGGACGCTCCTCGACCACCGCGTTCGTGGTGGCCCTGACCCGGCGTTGCTTGAGTTCGGGGAGGGAGGCTCCGGGGACGCCGCGCTTGACGCCGATGAGGGCGTCCATCAGCCGCAGGCCCTCGAACGCGTCGCGGGCGTAGCGGACTTCGCCTTCGTAGATTTCGTGGAGGTCCTGTTCGACGTAGGCGCGGGTCAGGGCGGCGCCGCCGAGGATGACGGGGTAGTCGGCGGCCATTTTGCGCTGGTTGAGCTCCTCCAGGTTCTCCTTCATGATCACCGTGGATTTGACCAGCAGCCCGGACATTCCGATGACGTCCGCCCGGTGTTCCTCCGCGGCCTCCAGGATCGCCGAGACGGGCTGCTTGATGCCCAAATTCACCACGTTGTAGCCGTTGTTGGAGAGGATGATGTCGACGAGGTTCTTGCCGATGTCATGCACGTCACCACGGACGGTGGCCAGCACGATCGTGCCCTTGCCGTCCGCGTCGGTCTTCTCCATGTGCGGCTCCAGATACGCCACCGCGTTCTTCATCACCTCGGCCGACTGGAGCACGAACGGCAGCTGCATCTGACCGGAACCGAACAGCTCACCGACAACCTTCATGCCCTCCAGCAGCGTGTCGTTGACGATGTCCAGCGCCGGACGGGACTGCAGAGCCTCATCCAGATCCGCCTCCAGACCGTTCTTCTCACCGTCGACGATACGGCGCTCCAGGCGCTCCCCCAGCGGCAGGGCAAGCAGCTCCTGCGCCTTGCCCGCCTTCATCGACTTCATATTGACGCCCTCGAACAGCTCCATGAGCTTCTGCAGGGGGTCATAGCCCTCGGCCCGCCGGTCGTAGATCAGATCCAGCGCGACCCGGACCTCCTCCTCCTTCAGCCGCGCGATCGGCAGAATCTTCGACGCATGCACAATCGCCGAATCCAGACCCGCCTTCACACACTCGTCCAGGAACACCGAGTTCAGCACCACCCGGGCCGCCGGGTTCAGCCCGAAGGAGATGTTCGACAGACCCAGCGTCGTCTGCACCGCCGGATGACGCCGCTTCAGCTCACGAATAGCCCCGATCGTGGCCACCCCGTCCTTACGGGACTCCTCCTGCCCCGTGCAGATCGTGAACGTCAGCGTGTCGATGAGAATGTCGCACTCATGCACACCCCAGTTGCCCGTCAGATCAGCAATCAGCCGCTCCGCGATCGCGACCTTGTGCTCGACCGAACGGGCCTGACCCTCCTCATCGATGGTCAGCGCGATCAACGCGGCACCGTGCTCCCGCGCCAGCGCAGTGACCTTCGCAAACCGCGACTCCGGACCGTCACCATCCTCATAATTGACCGAGTTGATGACCGCCCGGCCACCCAGCTTCTCCAACCCCGCCCGCAGCACGTTCAGTTCGGTGGAATCCAGCACAATCGGCAGCGTCGACGCGGTCGCGAACCGGCCGGCCAGCTCCTCCATGTCCGCCGCACCGTCCCGCCCGACATAATCCACACACAGATCCAGCATGTGCGCGCCCTCACGGATCTGATCCCGCGCAATCTCCACACAGTCGTCCCAGCGGCCCTCCAGCATCGCCTCACGGAACTTCCTGCTGCCATTGGCGTTCGTCCGCTCACCGATCGCCATGTACGAGGTGTCCTGACGGAACGCCACCGTCTGGTACAACGACGCCGCACCCGGCTCCGGACGCGGCTCCCGCACCGTCGGAACAAGACCACGCACCCGCTCCACCACCTGACGCAAATGCTCCGGCGTCGTCCCGCAGCACCCCCCCACCAGCGACAGACCGTACTCACGCACAAACGTCTCCTGCGCATCCGCCAGCTCACCCGCCGACAGCGGATAGTGCGCACCGTTCCTGCCCAGCACCGGCAGCCCAGCATTGGGCATGCACGAGAGCGGAACCCGCGAATGCCGGGCCAGATAGCGCAGATGCTCACTCATCTCCGCCGGACCCGTCGCGCAGTTCAGACCGATCATGTCGATACCGAGGGGCTCCAGCGCCGTCAGCGCCGCACCGATCTCCGAACCCAGCAGCATCGTCCCGGTCGTCTCCACCGTCACCGAGCAGATCACCGGAAGATGCGTGCCGGTCGCCTCCAGCGCCCGACGGGCACCCAGGATCGCGGCCTTCGTCTGCAGCAGGTCCTGCGTCGTCTCCACCAGCAGCGCGTCCGCACCACCGGCGATCATGCCCTCCGCGTTCTGCTGGTACGCGTCCCGCAGCTTCACATACGGAGCGTGCCCCAGCGTCGGCAGCTTCGTACCCGGACCCATCGAGCCCAGCACCCACCGCTGCTGCCCCGTCGACGCCGTGAACTCGTCCGCCACCTCACGCGCGATCCGCGCCCCGGACTCCGACAGCTCGAAGACCCGCCCGGGAATGTCGTACTCCCCCAGCGCCGCCAGGTTCGCACCGAAGGTATTGGTCTCCACACAGTCCACACCGACCGCGAAATACTCCTCATGCACCGACCGGACAATGTCCGGCCGCGTCACATTGAGGACCTCGTTACACCCCTCGAGATTCTCGAAGTCCTCAAGCGTCGGATCCTGCGCCTGCAACATCGTGCCCATCGCACCATCAGCCACCACCACACGAGTGGCGAGCGCCTCACGGAGGGCGTCGATTCGGGTCCGGCTGTCAGCGGAGGGGGTCGGCAACGAGGCCATGGATGTGCTCCCTGGGATGCGACGGCTGTCGGCTTTGCGTCTTCCGGTGGAAGGCGCACGGAGCCAGAGTAGCCGGGCGGCCGCCGACGGGCCTGGGCGTCCCACGAGGCGGACGGCGTCGTGTCTCCGGGCGTCCGTGATGTGTTTCTCGGTCGTGCTGTTTCCAAGGCGGTGACCAAGGTCGACATCGAGCGATAGTGTTCGGCATTGTCGAACTGCATGTGGAGAAGGGCCGACCGATGCCGAAGAACATCCAGTCGCTCGAGCGAGCGGCGGCGATGCTACGACTACTGGCCGGCGGAGAACGCCGACTGGGCCTGTCCGACATCGCCTCGTCGCTGGATCTGGCCAAGGGCACCGCCCACGGCATTCTGCGCACGCTCCAGGCCGAGGGATTCGTCGAGCAGGACCCGGCGTCCGGCCGCTACCAGCTGGGGGCGGAGCTCCTACGGCTCGGCAACAGCTATCTGGACGTGCACGAGCTGCGCGCCCGCGCCCTGGTCTGGACGGACGACCTGGCGCGCTCCAGCGGTGAGAGCGTGCACCTCGGGGTGCTGCACCAGCACGGCGTGCTGATCATCCACCACGTCTTCCGGCCGGACGACAGCCGTCAGGTCCTGGAGGTGGGGGCCATGCAGCCGCTGCACTCCACCGCGCTCGGAAAGGTGCTCTCGGCGTACGACCCGGTGGCGCACAGCGAGGTGATGGAGGTCGAGCGCAAGGCCTTCACCCCGCGCACGGTCACGGGCCTGGCGGACTTCGAGTCGATGCTCGACCACGCGCGGGCGCGCGGCTGGGCCGCCGACGTGGAAGAGACCTGGGAGGGCGTCGCCTCGCTGGCCGCGCCCATCACCGACCGTCGCCGTATGCCGGTGGGCGCGGTGGCCATCACGGGCGCCGTCGAGCGGATCTGCGATGCCGGGGAGCTGAGGTCCGAGCTGGTCGCGGCGGTACGGGACTGTGCCCGCGCGGTCTCCAGGGATCTGGGCGCCCAGCGATTCTGAGCGGCGCTTCGGCCCCGTTCGGCACCCCGTCGGTAACGATCGGGTTTCCGGCAACACAACCCTTGACGTCGTGTTAACACGGGGGCAAAACTGCCGTTCATCGGTCGGCATTGTCGAACACCTACCGGCAATACGCGCTAGGGTGTGACAACGCCAGGGCCGGCAAACGCCCTCACCTGAGGGCGCGGACCACCGGAGGGACCCGGGGTTCGCTTTCCCTGGACGAAGGACAAAGGAGTCGCGGGTGTCCAACTCCGACATCTTCATCGGCGAGATCATTGGTACCGCCGTACTCATCCTGCTCGGTGGTGGCGTGGTCGCCGCCGTCGTACTCAAGCGCTCGAAGGCGCAGAACGCCGGCTGGCTGGCGATCACCTTCGGGTGGGGATTCGCGGTCATGACCGCGGTCTACATGACGGGCACTCTTTCCGGCGCCCACCTCAACCCTGCGGTCACCGTCGGCATCGCGATCAAGGACGGGGACTGGAGCAATGTTCCGGTCTACCTCGCCGGACAGCTGCTCGGCGCCATGATCGGTGCCACTCTGGTCTGGATCGCGTACTACGGACAGTTCCACGCCCACCTCACGGACCCGGAGATCATCTCCGCGGCGCCGCACGAGGAAGGCCTGGTCAGCGAGGAGGCCGCACCGAAGGCCGGACCGGTACTCGGCGTCTTCTCCACCGGCCCCGAGGTCCGGGTCGTGTGGCAGAACCTGGCCACCGAGATCATCGGCACCACGGTGCTCGTGCTTGCGGTCCTGACCCAGGGCCTCAATGCCAGCGGCAAGGGTCTCGGCGTCATCGGTGCACTGATCACCGCGTTCGTCGTCGTCGGCATCGGCCTCTCGCTCGGCGGTCCGACGGGCTACGCCATCAACCCGGCCCGCGACCTGGGCCCGCGCATAGTGCACGCGCTGCTGCCGCTCCCCAACAAGGGCGGCTCGGACTGGGGCTACGCCTGGATCCCGATCGTCGGCCCGCTGATCGGCGGCGCCCTCGCAGCGGGTATCTACAACCTCGCGTTCGCCTAAGCCGACCCTCTGACCTCGCAGGAGCAATCCGTGACCGACACACACACCACCGGCCCGTTCATCGCGGCCATCGACCAGGGCACCACCTCCAGCCGCTGCATCGTCTTCGACACTGATGGCCGGATCGTCTCGGTCGACCAGAAGGAGCACGAGCAGATCTTCCCGAAGCCGGGCTGGGTGGAGCACAACGCCGCCGAGATCTGGACCAATGTCCAGGAGGTCGTCGACAGCGCGGTCGCGAAGGCGGGCATCACCGCCGCCGACGTCAAGGCCATCGGCATCACCAACCAGCGCGAGACCACCGTCCTCTGGGACAAGAACACCGGTGAGCCGGTGCACAACGCCCTGGTCTGGCAGGACACCCGTACCGACGCTCTCTGCAAGGAGCTCGGCCGCAACGTCGGCCAGGACCGCTTCCGCCGCGAGACGGGCCTGCCCCTGGCCTCGTACTTCGCCGGCCCGAAGATCCGCTGGCTGCTGGACAACGTCGAGGGCCTGCGCGAGCGCGCCGAGCGCGGCGAGATCCTCTTCGGCACCATGGACTCCTGGGTCATCTGGAACCTGACCGGCGGCGTCAACGGCGGCGTGCACGTCACCGACGTCACCAACGCCTCGCGCACCATGCTGATGAACCTGCACACCCTCGACTGGGACGAGAAGATCCTCCAGTCGATGGAGGTCCCGGCCGCGGTGCTGCCGGAGATCCGTTCCTCCGCCGAGGTGTACGGGACCGCCAAGAGCGGCGCCCTCGCCGGTGTGCCGGTCGCCTCGGCGCTCGGTGACCAGCAGGCGGCCCTGTTCGGCCAGACCTGTTTCTCCGAGGGTGAGGCCAAGTCGACGTACGGCACCGGCACCTTCATGCTGATGAACACCGGTCACGAGCCCGTCAACTCGTACAACGGCCTGTTGACGACCGTCGGCTACCGGATCGGCGACCAGGCACCGGTGTACGCCCTCGAGGGTTCCATCGCCGTCACCGGTTCGCTGGTGCAGTGGATGCGCGACCAGATGGGCCTGATCAACTCCGCGGCCGAGATCGAGACGCTGGCCTCCTCCGTCGAGGACAACGGCGGCGCGTACTTCGTACCGGCCTTCTCCGGGCTCTTCGCGCCGTACTGGCGTCCCGACGCCCGCGGTGTGATCGCCGGCCTGACCCGCTATGTCACCAAGGCGCACATCGCCCGCGCCGTTCTCGAGGCCACCGCCTGGCAGACCCGCGAGATCAGTGACGCCATGACCAAGGACTCCGGCGTCGAGCTGACCTCGCTCAAGGTCGACGGCGGCATGACCTCCAACAACCTGCTGATGCAGACCCTCTCGGACTTCCTGGACGCACCGGTGGTGCGCCCGATGGTCGCCGAGACGACCTGCCTCGGTGCTGCCTACGCCGCCGGTCTTGCCGTCGGCTACTGGCCGGACACCGACGCGCTGCGCGCCAACTGGCGCCGGGCCGCCGAGTGGACCCCCCACATGGATGCGGACCAACGGGACCGCGAGTACAAGAGCTGGCTCAAGGCCGTCGAGCGGACCATGGGCTGGCTCGAAGACGACGCTGACGAGGAGTAAATCGAGATGACCACCCTGCAGAGCGTCCCTGCCCTGGGGACGCACCCGGCCTCCGGCTCCCTTCCGAGCCGCGCCGAGACTCGGGAGCAGCTTTCCAAGGCGACATACGACCTCCTGGTGATCGGCGGCGGCATCCTGGGCATCTCCACCGCCTGGCATGCGGCGCAGTCCGGGCTGCGGGTGGCTCTGGTGGACGCCGGCGACTTCGCCGGCGCCACCTCCTCCGCCTCCTCCAAGCTTCTCCACGGCGGTCTGCGCTATCTGCAGACCGGCGCGGTGAAGCTGGTCGCGGAGAACCACTTCGAGCGGCGCGCGGTCTCCCGTCAGGTGGCCCCGCACCTGGCCAATCCACTCACCTTCTATCTGCCGGTCTACAAGGGCGGACCGCACGGCGCGGCGAAGCTCGGCGCGGGCGTCTTCGCCTACTCCGCGCTTTCGGCGTTCGGTGACGGCGTCGGCCATGTCATCAGCGCGAACAAGGCGCAGCGTGATGTTCCCGAGCTGCGCACGGAGGGCCTGAAGGCCGTTGCCGTGTACGGCGACGACCAGATGAACGACTCCCGGATGGCGCTGATGACGGTGCGTGCGGCCGTCGAGTCGGGCGCCACCGTTCTCAACCACGCCGAGGTCACCGGGCTGCGCTTCACCAAGGGGCGGGTCACGGGCGCGGAGCTCAAGGACCGTCTGGACGGTACCGAGTTCGGTGTCACCGCCCGTCTGGTGCTCAACGCCACCGGTCCGTGGGTCGACCACCTGCGCCGGATGGAGAACCCGGACGCGGCTCCGTCCATCCGTCTCTCCAAGGGCGCGCACCTGGTGCTCAAGCGGACCTCGCCGTGGAAGGCCGCGCTGGCGACCCCGATCGACAAGTACCGCATCACCTTCGCCCTCCCCTGGGAGGACATGCTGCTGCTCGGTACGACGGACGAGGTGTACGAGGGCGACCCGGCGGATGTCGCGGTCAACGAGAAGGACACCGCGCAGATCCTGGACGAGGCCGCGTTCTCCATCCGGGACCAGCAGCTGTCGCGCGATCTGATCACGTACTCCTTCGCGGGCCTGCGGGTGCTGCCGGGGGGTCCCGGCGACACCTCGAAGGCCAAGCGCGAGACGGTCGTCACCGAGGGCCGCGGCGGCATGCTGTCGGTGGCCGGCGGCAAGTGGACGACCTTCCGTCACATCGGCCGTACGGTGATGAACAAGCTGGCCGCCCTGCCCGGGCAGCCGCTGGGCGAGGACATGGAGCCGATCGCGCATCTGCCGAAGAAGCTCCCGCTGCCCGGGATAGCCAACCCGAACGCGGTCGCCCACCGGCTGCTCGTCGACGGCGGCACGCCGGGCCCACGGATGGCGGCCGACACGGCCCGTCACCTCGCCACCCACTACGGTTCGCTGTCCTTCGACATCGCGCGCCTGGCCAACGAGAACCCGGCGCTCGCCGAGCGCATCCACCCGGACGCGCCGGAGATCTGGGCGCAGGTCGTGTACGCGCGTGACCACGAGTGGGCCGAGACGGCGGACGATGTGCTGCGTCGCCGTACGACGCTGACGATCCGCGGTCTGGCGACGGACGAGATCCGCGGCAAGGTCGACAAGCTGCTGATCGACAAGGCCTAACAGCACGGCACTTGTCTGGCATGGGTAAGGGGCGACCTCCAGGGAGGTCGCCCCTTACCCATGCCATACGGCCGCCCATGCCATACGGCCACCCATGCCATACGGCCACCCACGCCATACGGCCGCCACAGTGCCGCAACATCCCCCAGGGACAGTTGAAGCATGAAGTTTCAAGTGCTCTCTCTCATCAATCACGCTCCGCATCCGCTGACACATGAGCAGCTCTCCCCCGCGGACCGGTTCGAGGAGGTCCTCGCGGTCGGCGAGGCTGCCGAGCGGCTCGGCTTCGACGCGTACTCGATCGGTGAGCGTCACGCGGGCGCGTTCCTCTCGTCGAGTCCCACGGCGGTGCTGGGCGCGCTGGCCGCCCGGACCAGCAGGATCAAGCTGCTGACGGGCGTCACCGTGGTCGCGATCCTCGATCCGGTGCGGGTCGCCGAGGACTTCGCGACCCTCGACCAGATCTCACGTGGCCGGATCGAACTGGTCGTCGGCAAGGGCGCGGAGGCCGGGCACTTCGATCTCTTCGGTCTCGACGAGGCGCGCCAGTGGGACCTCCAGAAGGAGAAGTACGAGCTGCTGCGCAGACTCTGGACCGAGGAAGGCGTGGACTGGGAGGGGGAGTTCCGGCCGCCTCTGCATCGGGTGACCACGGTGCCGCGTCCGTACGCCGGGCCGCCGCGCATCTGGCACGGCTCCGCCACCAGCCTCAACTCCCCGGAGCTGGCCGCCAAGCACGGTGATCCGCTCTTCACCGCCAACGCCGTTCAGCCGCGTGAGGCGTACGCGAAGCTGATCGACCACTACCGCGAGCGCTTCGTCGCGTACGGCCATGACCCGGCCCGTGCCCATGTGGCGGCCGGCTCGGGCGGTCTGCTCATCGGGGACACGGCGGAGCAGGCGGTGACTCGCTACAAGGAGGTGTACGAGGCGTGGGTGCGGCGGAACTTCAAGCCGCATCTGGAGGGCAGAGCGGGCTACAACACCCCGTTCCGCACCATCGAGGACGCGATCGCGGACGGGCCGCAGCTGATCGGCAGCCCGCAGCAGATCATCGACAAGATCCTCGGCTACCACCAGGTGTACCGGCATGATCTGCAGTCGATCACGGTGGACGGTTTCGGGCTCGATGGGGTGGAACAGATGGAAACCCTGCATCGATTTTCCGAGGAGATCGCCCCGATCGTGCGGAAGGAGGCTCCGACCACCCTCTGGGACGCATAATGGGTGCCGATACATCGGATGTCTGGAGGTCGCCCATGGCTGTCACCGACGAGGCCATCGAGAAGATCAAGGGAATGATCGTCTCGGGCGCGCTGCGCCCCGGCGACCGCCTCCCCAAGGAGAGCGAACTGGCCGCCGAGCTGGGGCTGTCCCGCAACTCACTGCGGGAGGCGGTACGCGCGCTGTCGCTGATCCGCATCCTGGATGTACGGCAGGGTGACGGCACCTATGTGACCAGCCTGGACCCGCAGTTGCTGCTGGAGGCGCTGAGCTTCGTCGTGGACTTCCACCGGGACGACACGGTGCTGGAGTTCCTGGCCGTACGCCGCATCCTGGAACCGGCCGCCACGGCGATGGCCACCACCCGGATCAGCGAGAGCGAACTGGACGTACTGAGCGCCCAGCTGGACGCGCTCGGCCCGCAGCCCTCGGTGGAGGAACTGGTCGCAGCCGACCTGGAATTCCACCGCGGCATCGTCCAGACCTCGGGCAATTCGGTGCTCTGCTCACTGCTGGACGGGCTCTCCGGGCCGACCACCCGGGCGAGGGTCTGGCGCGGGCTGACGCAGGAGGACGCGGTCAGCCGTACGCTCCACGAGCACCGGGCGATCCTGTCGGCGCTCCGCGACCGCGACGCGGAGGCGGCGAAGTCGTGGGCGACGGTGCATATCGCGAGCGTGGAGCAGTGGCTGAGGTCAACGCTGTAGCGGGGGCTCCGCCCCGAACCCCGCGCCTCAATCGCCGGGGGGGGCTATCTGTGCGGGGACAAGTCCGCGCAGCGGCCCCGCCCCCGCCCCGTCAGTCCTGCTTCTCCCCGCTCGCGAAGCGGGAGATCACCAGCGCGACAATGATGATCGCTCCGTTCAGGAACTGGTTCCACAGCGCCGGCACTCCGCCCAGCGTCATCACATTGACGACCAGCTGGAGCGTCAGCACACCGGTCAGCGCGCCGAAGAGCGTGCCGCGGCCGCCCTTGAGGCTGATCCCGCCGATCACGGCCGCGGCGAACACCTGGAAGATCCAGCCGTTGCCCTGGGTGGCCGCGACCGAGCCGTAGTGGCCGGTGTAGAGGATGCCGGCGAAAGCGGCGAGCAGGCCGCCGACGGCCAGCACGATCCAGGTGATCCGGTCGACGCGGATACCGGCCGCCCGGGCCGCCTCCGGGTTGCCGCCGATCGCGTACAGCGCGCGCCCGTGGCGCAGATACGCCAGTGCCGCGCCGCCCATAGCGAAGAGTGCCAGACAGATCCACACGGCGGCCGGCGCGCCGAGCCAGTCGGTCTTGCCCAAGTACCTGAAGGACTCGGGGACATCGGTGATCGACTTGCCCCCGGTGATGCCGATGTGAAGGCCACGCAGCATGGTGAGCATGCCGAGCGTGGCGATGAAGCCGTTGACACGCAGCTTCAGCATCAGAAAGCCGTTGATCGCGCCGATCGCCGTACCGACCAGCAGACAGAGCGGGATCGCCGTCCAGACCGGCAACAGCTCCAGGCCCGCGAAGCGCCCGCCCTCCGTCGGCAGGACCAGCCACATGGCGATGACCGGCGCGATGCCGATCGTCGACTCCAGCGACAGATCCATCCGGCCGCAGATCAGGATCAGCGCCTGGCCGAGGACCAGCAGGCTGAGCTCGGAAGACTGCTGGACCACGCTGATCAGGTTGTTCGAGGTGAGGAAGACCGGCGAGACGATGAAACCGATCACCATCAGCACCAGAATCACCGGCACCAGCGAGAAGTCGCTCCACCGGATCAGCCGCAGCCGGCTGCGCGGGCTCGCGGTCTTGAGCTCGTCGGCCGTGAGCGGCCGTATCGTCCCGGTCATTCCTGCTCCCCCACACCTTCCATGGCGGCGACCAGTTCGCGGTCGGTCCACCCACTGCCGAACGTCGCGACCACCCGCCCGTGGAAGAGGGCGAGCACCCGGTCACACACCCGCAGATCGTCCAGCTCGTCCGAGATGATCACGGCCGCGCTGCCCTCGTCCGCCACCCGTCGTACGACTGAGAGCAGCGAGTCCTTGGACTTCACATCGACGCCCGCGGTGGGCCGGACCGCCACCAGCGCGCTGGGTCTACGGGCCAGGGCGCGGGCGACCACGACCTTCTGCTGATTGCCGCCCGAGAGGCCGGAGACGGGCTGCTCCGGTCCCTGCGTCTTGATGTCGAGCGAAGAGATCATGGACTGGGCGAATTCCCTTGTACGAGACGGCAGTACGGTCCCCCAGGGGCCGAGCTGGTCGGTGACGGTGAGCGTGGCGTTCTCGGCGACGCTGCGGCCGATGACCAGCCCTTGGAGGTGGCGGTCCTCTGGGATGTAGCCGATACCGGCGTCGAGCGCGTGCGGGACGCTGCCCGGCTTCACGGCCCGGCCGCGTACGGTGATCCGTCCCGCGCTCGCCCTGCGCATACCGACCAGGGTTTCACCGAGGGTGGTGTTGCCGCTGGCGGCGGCCCCGGCAAGACCCAGCACCTCGCCGGGCCGCACCTCCAGGTCGAGCGGCTCGAACTCGCCCTCCACGGTGAGGCCTTCGGTACGCAGTACCGGCTCCTCGCCCCGGACCGCGCCGACGGGCGCGTGCCACGTCGACGGGCCGCCGGTGGACTCGCCCGTCATGGCCGTGACCAGGTCGTCCTTGGAGAGTTCCGCGACCGGGGCGGTGATGACGTGGCGGGCGTCGCGGTAGACGGTGACGGCGGTGCACAGTTCGTACACCTCCTGCAGATGGTGGGAGATGAAAAGGAACGCCACTCCCCCGCTCTGCAGTTCGCGCAGTTTGGTGAAGAGCCGCTGGATTCCGCGGGCGTCGAGCTGCGCGGTCGGTTCGTCGAGGACGATCAGCCGCGCGCCGAAGGAGAGGGCGCGGGCGATTTCCACGAACTGGCGTTGCTCGACGGCGAGATCCTTCGCCCTGGTCCTGGGGTCGACGCTCACTCCGTATCCGGCGAGGAGCTCCTCGGCGCGCCGCCGCAGCTGCCGCCAGCTGATGAAGCGGCTACCGGCGTCGAAGCGATTCAGAAAGAGGTTCTCGGCGACGGTCAGATCAGGGACGACCATCGACTTCTGGTAGACGCAGGCGACCTTGGACTGCCAGGCCGCCATGTCCCCGAAGGCCGGCGCCGGCTCGCCGTTGAAGCTCACCTCGCCCGCGTCCGGTCTGTGCAACCCGGTGAGGACGCTGACCAGCGTGGACTTGCCCGCTCCGTTGCGCCCGACCAGCGCGTGCGACTCGCCGGGCGTGACGGTGAGGCGTACACCGTCGAGCGCCACGGTCGGACCGAAGCGCTTGACGATGCCTGCCGCGTGTACGGCGGCTGGTGCCTGGTGCTCCATGGCTAGCTCTTCTTCTCCAGCTGGTTGGCCCACAGCTTCGGGTCGTCGACGTTCTCCTTGGTCACCAGTGGCGCGGGCAGCTGGTCCTCGAACCCGTTCGGGATCTTGATGATCGTGGACTCATGGTCGGTCGGACCCTCCTTGGGGGTCTTTCCGTCCAGCGCCTGCTTGGCCCAGTACAGCGCGTACTTGGCGTACAGATCGGCGGGCTGGGAGACCGTGGCGTCGATCTTCCCGGCCTTGATGGCGTCGAGCTCCTCCGGGATGCCGTCGTTGGAGATGATCGTGATGTGGCCCGGGGTGCCGGGGGCCTTCAGCAGCTTCTTCTGCTCGAGCAGCGCGAGTGTGGGCTGCAGGAACACACCGCCGGCCTGCATATAGATGCCGTTGATGTCAGGGTGCGCGGCAAGCGTGGACTGGAGCTTGGCGGACGCGACATCGCCCTTCCAGTCGGTGGCGAGCTCGAAGACCTTGATGCCGGGGAAGTCCTTGGTCATGCAGGACTTGAAGGCCTCGGAGCGGTCCCGGCCGTTGATGGAGGACAGGTCGCCCTGGAACTCCACGACCTTGCCCTTGCCCTTCAGCCGCTCGCCGAGGTACTTGCAGGCCTTCTCGCCGTATGCGCGGTTGTCGGCCCGGACCACCATGTAGACCTTGCCCTTGTCGGGCCGGGTGTCGACGCTGACGACCGGGATCTTCTTCTCCTGAAGGCTCTGCAGCGACTCGGCTATCGCGCCGGTGTCCTGCGGGGCCATGACGACGGCCTTGGCGCCCTGGTCGGTGAAGGTCTGGACGTTGGCGACCAGCTTTCCGATGTCGTTCTGGGAGTTGGTCAGGGACAGCGCGTCGACCTCGCCGTCCTTGACGCCCTTCTCCATGTACTGCTGGTAGGAGTTCCAGAAGTCGCTGTCGCTGCGCGGCAGATCGATGCCCACCTTGCCCCCGCCGGACCCGGTGCCCGAGTCACGGTTGCAGCCCGCGAGGGCCGTCACGGCCAGAAGTACTGTGCAGGCCACGGCACTTGTCGTACGCACTCTCATTGTCCCGTCCTTCGGTGGTGTCGGCTCAGGGCGCTTGGTTCGGGGGACGCAGGCGCAGGCCCTGCATTCCGCCGTCGACGGCGAGTGCCGTGCCTGTGACGGCGGCCGCGGCGGGGCCGGCGAGATAAACGATGGCGGCGGCGACCTCGTCCGCCGCGACCAGCCGTCCGGTGGGCTGGCGGGCCTCGAGGGCGGCACGTTCGGCCGCGGGGTCGGCGGCCCGGTCCAGCAGGCGGCCGATCCACGGGGTGTCGGCGGTGCCGGGGTTGACGCAGTTGACGCGGATGCCTTCGCGGACATGGTCGGCGGCCATTGCGAGGGTGAGTGAGAGGACCGCGCCCTTGCTGGCGCTGTACAGGGCGCGCTGGGGCAGTCCTGCGGTGGCTGCGATGGAGCAGGTCTGGGTGATCGAGACATGGCCGGGGCGGTCCGCGGCGGCGCGGCGCAGATGCGGCAGGGCGTGGCGGGCTACCCGGACCATGCCGAGCACATTGATGTCGAGGACACGCTGCCATTCCTCGTCGGCGTTGTCGGCGACGGTGCCGATGGCGCCGATACCGGCGTTGGAGACGACGGTGTGCAGGGCGCCGAACTCCGCCGCGGCCCTGTCGACGGCCGTGCGGACCGCGGCGTCGTCGGTGACATCGGCGTTGAGGACGAGGACGCCGTCGGGCGCTCCCGCCGTCTCACGGTCGAGTACGGCGACCTGGGCGCCGCGGCTGAGCAGCAGTGTCGCGACGGCGGCGCCTATTCCCGAGGCGCCGCCGGTCACCAGCGCGGACAGTCCCTCGAAGTCCATTGTTCCGCTCATGAGTTGACCTCCTCGATGGTGCGGCGGACCTGCCAGACCGGCCCCTCGGGATAGCGGTGGGCGGCGATCGACTCGGGGAGCATGCGGGCGGAGAAGCCCGGTGCGCGCGGTGCGACATAGCGTCCGGAGGCGATCACGGCGGGGTCGGTGAAGTGCTCGTGGAGGTGGTCGACGTACTCGATGACCCGGTCCTCCCAGCTGCCGGAGACGGCGACGTAGTCGAACATGGCCAGATGCTGGACGAGCTCGCACAGTCCTACCCCGCCGGCGTGCGGGCAGACGGGGACGCCGTATTTGGCCGCGAGCAGCAGGATCGCGATGTTCTCGTTGACACCGGCGACACGCGCGGCGTCGATCTGGACGAAGTCGACGGCCCCGGCCTGGAGCAGCTGTTTGAAGACGACGCGGTTGGCGGCATGCTCGCCGGTGGCGACCTTGACCGGCTGGCCGGCGCGGACGGCGGCGTGGCCGAGGATGTCGTCGGGGCTGGTCGGCTCCTCGATCCAGTGCGGTTCGTACGGGGCAAGTGCCGTCATCCAGCGCAGGGCATCGGCAACGTCCCAGCGCTGGTTGGCGTCCACGGCGATGCGTACGGACGGGCCGACAGCGGCGCGGGCCAGCTTCATCCGCCGTATGTCGTCGTCGAGGTCCGCGCCGACCTTCAGCTTGATCTGGCCGAAGCCGTCGGCGACCGCTTCCTTGGCCAGCGCCACCAGCTTCTCGTCCGAGTAGCCGAGCCAGCCGGGCGAGGTGGTGTACGCGGGATAGCCGCTCTCCCGCAGGTTCGCGGCCCGCTCGGCCCGGCCGGGTTCCGCGGCCCGCAGGATGGCCAGCGCCTCCTCCCGGGTCAGGACATCGGTCAGATAGCGGAAGTCGACGAGCGAGACCAGCTCCTCGGACGACATCGAGGAAAGGAACTCCCACACCGGCCGGCCTGCGCGCTTCGCCGCCAGGTCCCAGGCCGCGTTGACGACCGCGCCGGCCGCCATATGCATCACGCCCTTCTCCGGGCCGAGCCAGCGCAGCTGTGAGTCATGGGTCAGATCGTGGTGGAGCGCGGCCAGGTCGGCTGCGGTACGGGGCGCCGGTCGCCCGACCACATAGGGACGCAGCGCTTCGATGGCCGCGGCGGTGACATCGTTGCCGCGCCCGATGGTGAAGCAGAAGCCGTGTCCTTCGGCCCCGTCGGTCGCGCGCATCACCACATAGGCGGCGGAGTAGTCGGGATCGGGGTTCATGGCGTCCGAGCCGTCGAGCTGTTCCGAGGTGGGAAAGCGGATGTCGTGGACCTCGAACTCCGTGACGGTCTGACTCATGCACGCACCCCCGTGAGACGAACATCGGAGAACATCGGACCTCTTGGTCATCCGATGTATAGCGTCGTCCACGCGGCAACGTCCAGGGCAGGGACGAAATTTCCCGGACACAGCTCGGATGAATCGACTGCTGGACGCCTGGCTCTCCGACGTATGCCCTATCGAGCGGAAGTTCACCCGGCCGTGCAAGGGGGCTGCGGCGAGGTGCCTCGTAAGCCGTAAGGTTGGGGCGTAGACAAGGAACTTCGGAAGGAGGCACTGGGTGATCGAGCTCGAGGGGGTACCCGAGCTGATCGACCCGGTCATGGTGGCTGCGTTCGAGGGCTGGAACGACGCCGGCGACGCCGCCTCCACCGCGGTCGCACACCTGGACCGGGAGTGGAAGGGCGAGGTCTTCGCGGCGCTCGACGCCGAGGACTACTACGACTTCCAGGTCAACCGGCCCACGGTGTGGCTGGACGGCGGGGTACGGAAGATCACCTGGCCCACAACCCGGCTCTCCGTGGTCCGCATCGGCGGCGAAAAGCCGCGTGACCTGGTGCTGGTCCGCGGCATCGAGCCATCCATGCGCTGGCGCTCGTTCTGCAACGAGATCCTGGGCTTCGCCCACGAGCTGGGCGTCGAGATGGTGGTGATTCTGGGCGCGCTGCTCGGCGACACCCCGCACACCCGGCCGGTGCCGGTCAGCGGGATCACCTCGGACCCGGATCTGGCCAGAACCATGGATCTGGAGGAGACCAGGTACGAGGGGCCGACCGGCATCGTCGGCATTCTCCAGGAGGCGTGCACGCATGCGGGGGTGCCGGCGGTGAGTCTGTGGGCCGCGGTGCCGCACTATGTGTCGCAGCCGCCCAACCCCAAGGCGACGCTGGCGCTGTTGAACCGTCTTGAGGACCTCATCGGCCTCCGTATCCCGCTCGGCGAACTGCCCGAGGACGCACGGGCCTGGCAGCTGGGCGTGGATCAACTGGCCGCCGAGGACAGCGAAGTGGCGGAGTACGTCCAGACCCTGGAGGAGGCACGGGACACCGCGGAGCTTCCCGAGGCTACGGGCGAGGCCATCGCCCGCGAGTTCGAGCGGTATCTGCGGCGGCGCGACGGAGGTCCCGGGCATGCGACCGACGGGGGCGAGGCCAGTTCGTATCTGCGCGACACCTCCAGCGGGCGCACCCGGCCGCCGATGCCACCTCGTGCGGAGGCGGAGACCGAAGCCGGGACCGGGACCGAACCCGGAACCGGATCGGGCACCGGGGCCGAAGCGGAAACCGAGTCGGAATCCGGTGGCGAGGAAGATTCCTCGGAGGACTGAGACATCTGAAGGAAGAACGGGGCGGCGCCGGTGGGCGCCGCCCCGCTCTTTACGTCTACGTCGTGTCCTTACGTCGTGCTCATAGATCTTGAGGTACTCGGACCTGGTCCACCGCGACCGCGTCATACGTCGTGTCGGGTGCCGGCTCCACATCGAAGCGGGCGTTGGGCAGATAGATCCGGTCGCCCCAGGCCGCCGCCGTCGTAGGAATTCTGAAGCGCTCCGGATCGGTGATGCGCGCGACAGCCGCGCCGCGGGTACCCGAGTCATTGAGTCGCAGCACATCGATGGCGTTCTGCGTCTGCTGTACGACATAGAGGGTGCGGCCGAGCAGCAACAGGCCGTCGCCATTGGGAAGTCGGGTGTCTCCGATGTCGACTCGCCGCGCGATGCAGGTACGCGGATCGACCCGCATCAGACCGCCGCCGCCGACCACGGTGTTGACCAACAGCAGGGCGCGCCCGTCCGGTGTGCGCTCGATGCCATTGGCCGTGAAAGAGTGCCCCTGCTCCCAGTCGCCGCCCAGCGGGACGGTCGCCAGCCTGTCGCCCGGCTCGTCGTGCCGGCCGAGCGGGAGGCGGTAGATCTGCGGTTTGAACGAGTCCGTGAACCAGGCGGCGCCCGGCGTGAGGATCACATCGTTGACCATGGTGCCGTCGGAGCCGACGGTGAAGGTCTTCAGCAGCTTCCCCGAGCGGACCTCGATGACCCGGATCTCGCGGCTCACACCGCCGCAGACGAACAGCAGCCTCTCGCTCCGGTCAATTTTGAGTCCGACCGAGGGGTGGTCCACTCCGAGACCGTGGCTGATGACGCTTCCCCGGCCGGTGGCCAGGCTCGCTCGGTAGATATCGCCGGTGGCTATCGACCCTAAGTAGGCATACGGACTCTGTCCGATGGTGATCCCTTCGGGCTGGAAGCCGTTCGGCAAGGGGAAACGGGTGGGCAGGCGTGTACCGGTTAATCCGGCCGCCCGGGCCACGCCTTCCCCTGGGGCAAGGAGTGCAGCGCCGGCCATGGCCGCGGCTGCTCCGAGCACTCCTCGACGTGCGAAGGAACGGTGCATCGAGTCGTCCTTCCGACAAGTGTTCTGCAGACCCATTCACCTCAGCACACGGCAGGCTTCTCCGAAGTGTTTGGCCGAATTGTGGCGTGACATCTTCTTCCGGCCGAATTGCACGGGGTTCCCATTCAGCTTGATTTAAAACGTATTTCGCGTAAGCAGGGTGGACGGGCTGCGGCGGAGGGAGCAGGGTGGCCACCACGCAGACCGAGCACAGACCAAGCAGAGACCGAGCACAGACCGAGCACGGACAACGCACAGTCCACGAACGACAAGGAGCACGGCACCCGAAGGGAGCGGTCATAGCGATGACCGATCAGGCACTCCCAGGTCAGGGCCCCGGAACTGCGGGCCCTGGACCCGACGGAGCTGGATTCACCTATCAAGGAGCCGAGCCGGAGCTGATCGTCGTCGCACGGGCCGAGGCCCTGCTGCGCGCCGACACCCAAGGCGTACGGTCGGCCTCCGGGGCGGACATCTCCGCACTGAACATGTTCCTGAGCGACGAACAGCTCGCGCTGGAACCGGTGTTCGGCAGTGAGGAGCGGACCCGGGCCGCTCTGCCTCCGCAGCCGGAGGGACCGGCCGGCGGCGGCCGGGGCACGCTGCCGGACCTCTCGCTCTTCTACCGGGTACGGGGCGGCGGGGACCGGACCGAGGAGCTCACCGCCCGGCTGGCCGCCCTCCCCGAGATCGAGACGGCGTACCTCAAGCCCGGCGCCGTACCCGCTCGGACGGCACCCCACGGCGCCACGGCGAAAGCCCGGCCCGAAGAGGCCAAGCGGCTCAAGGAAGGCACACCCGCGACACCCGACTTCACCGGCCGCCAGGGCTACTTGGCGCCCGCGCCCGAGGGCGTGGACGCGTACTGGGCCTGGCAGCGGCCGGGCGGCTCCGGACAGAACGTCACCGTCGTCGACGTCGAAGGAGCCTGGCAGCTGGGCCATGAGGACTTGGCGGAGAAGCTCGCCGGCATCGTCGTCGGCAATCCGGTCCAGGACATCGCATGGCGCAACCACGGCACGGCGGTCCTCGGCGTCATCGGCGGCGACCGCGACGAGAAGGGGATCACCGGTATCGCTCCCGGGGCGCTGACCGCGGCGGCGTCGTTCCAGGGCATCGGCTCCGCCGCGGCCATCCATGCCGCGGCCGAGCGTCTCACCCACGGCGACCTCCTTCTGATCGAACTCCACCGGCCGGGACCGCGGTTCGACCACGAGGTCCGCGACGACCAGCGCGGCTACATCGCGCTGGAGTGGTGGCCGGACGACTTCGCCGCGATCCGCTGGGCGACGTCGAAGGGCGTCCTGGTCGTGGAGGCGGCCGGCAACGGCGGCGAGAGCCTGGACGAGGCGGTGTACGAGCGCAGGCCGGACGCGTTCCCCGAGTGGTGGCGCAACCCCTTCAACCCGTCGAACCAGCCCTCCGGTGCGGTCCTCGTCGGCGCGGGCGCTCCCCCGCCCGGGACGCACGGCCGCGACCACGGTCCCGACCGCTCGCGGCTGGCGTTCTCCAACTACGGCGCGCGGCTGGACGCCCAGGGCTGGGGCCGCGAGGTCACCACGACCGGCGGCTTCTGGGACCGGGCGGGTGACCTGCAGGGCGGCGCGGAGGAGATCGCCTGGTACACGGACACCTTCTCCGGCACCTCCTCGGCCTCGCCGGTGGTGGTCGGCGCCCTGGCAGCCCTGCAGGGAATCCTCAAAGCCGCGCACATCGCGCCGATGGGCCCCGAGCAGGCCCGCGAGGTGCTGCGCAGGACCGGTTCGCCGCAGCAGGACGCGCCGGGGCGCCCGGCCTCGCAGCGGATCGGCAACCGCCCCGACATCAAGGCGGCGGTCACCGAGCTGGTGCCGTCGTCGGTCGGCTCGGGACAGGCGGAGCGGTACTGGGACGAACTGATGCCGTACCCGCGTGAACTTCCGCCGCGCCTGAGGCTGTTCGTGGCCGGCGCGTGGCGCAACCTCGACCACCCCGCCCCTGGAGTCCGCCAGGCGGTACATGCCGCCTT
This sequence comes from Streptomyces sp. NPDC048479, assembly GCF_040651435.1. Classification (NCBI taxonomy): domain Bacteria; kingdom Bacillati; phylum Actinomycetota; class Actinomycetes; order Kitasatosporales; family Streptomycetaceae; genus Streptomyces; species Streptomyces sp. NPDC048479. The sequence goes on along the minus strand of NZ_JBEZKA010000005.1, from coordinate 35,618 downwards.
CGCGGGGGGCCGGCCGGACGTACGCGTCTGGTACTCGGACGACGAGGTCGTGGGCCTGGTCGTCGCCGGATGAATCGAAAGGGAAGGTGAACATCGCATGAGCACCACCCCGCAGATGAACCCCAGCTCCATGAGTCAGCAGTACGGCCAGCAGCAGTACGCGCAGCAGCAGCACGGGCAGCAGCAGCCGTTCGGCCGGCTGCAGGGCGCAAGCACCTCTCCGCCCTCGCAGGGTCAGCAGATGAGCCAGCAGCCGCTCCAACAGCTGCAGCAGCTCGGCCAGCAGCAGCCCTACCAGCAGCTGCTCCAGCAGCTCGGCCAGCAGAGCCAGCAGCAGGGCCAGCAACAGCAGGGCCAGGGCCAGCCGCTGATCCTGCCGAGCGCGATCGACAGCCAGGCCATCACCAGTGGTGTGGCCGAGCACTTCTGGGACGTCGTGACGCCCCTGCCCGGCCAGCCGGTCATCCTGTACCTGTTCATCCAGGGCGCCTGGCGTCAGCTGGTGAACCCGAACCAGATCACGCATGACGAGGTCCAGGAGGCGTTCGCCTTCGGGCAGCAGGTCATCGGGTTCTGGGACACCAACAACGCCGGTGTGCTCGTGGCGATCGTGGTGAACAAGTAGCACGTCGGATCGGAGGGCGCCGGGTGGGCAGCGGCCCGCCCGGCGCCCGTACCTGTGCCTCAGGCTTCAGGCTTCAGGCTTCAGGCTTCAGGCTTCAGGCTTCAGGCTTCAGGCTTCAGGCTTCAGGCTTCAGGCTTCAGGCTTCAGGCGCAGTTGAAACGCGCGGCGCCCCAGTCCCCGTGATCGCCTGTCTTCGACCCGTTGGTGTCGGTGACCTTCAGCCGCACATGGCGTGCGCCGTCCAGAGCGACATCGACGGGCACGGTCGCCGAGGCCCCCGTCACCTTGGGCGAGGTCCACAGCACCTTTCCGTCCGCCTCGACCGAGAAGGCCACCTCCCCATAGCCGTTGATCTCGTCGTCGACTCCGACATCCGCGGTCAGCGCTGTGCAGCGGCCGCCGAGATAGACCTCGATATCGGAGTCGGCGTGGGTGCCGACCCCCTTTTCGTACGTCTTGCCCGCCAGCGTGAGCGGGTGTCCGTCGGCCGCTCCCGACTCGCCGTTGCTGCGGTCACGTTCCGCGGGCCCGTAGCCGTTCACCGACTTCAGCCACACCAGGTCACTGACCCAGGCGTCGCCGGCCGGCGGTGGCGGCATCACCCCGACCGCGAACCGCTGTCCGGCGGTACGGTCCACACCCGCCGACCGGTGACGTGCCGTCGCGGTCAGCGTCACCTCGCCCGGCTTGGCGTCCGCGGCCGGGACGACGGCCACCTCGACGCGCTTCGTCGTCCCGGCCGGGATCCGGTCCACGACCTGCGCCGGGGTGATCTGCCAGCCCGTCGGCGCGTCCAGCGAGACCTGGACGCCGGTCGCGTCCCGGCCGCCCGCCGTGACGTCGACGGCGACCGTGCCCGGCGACCCGGCGCCGAGCTCCTGAGCTGCCGGGACGGAGACAGTCGCGGCCGCGCCCGGAGTCGTACCGCCGACCGCGCTGGTGTCCTCGAGCTTCAGCTCGAAGCCACGGTCGGTGCGCAGCGACGGCGTCTTGACGTGCACCACACCGCCGCGGTCGTCCTGGTCGTACCACCAGCCCTGCGTGGCCTTCGCGTAGGCCGCCTTCGAGGTCTGCCGCGGCAGCCTGCGCCCGTTGAGCCCGACCGTGCTCGGCGCGTCCCCGGTGTGCACGCTGAAGGTGTACGGACGCGTGGACTGCCTGCCCGTGAACTCGCCCTTGCTCGCGCCGATCCGGACCGTCACATCGCCCGCTCCGCGCCGTGGCGCCTGGACGTCGGCGCGCTGCGTGGCGTACTTGCCGCTGCGGTGCTGCCGCGTGACGCCGTCGTCCTCGTACAGCGTGAAGGAGGACGTGCCCTGCGGATAGATGTCCCAGGCGAGCGGGGAGGCTGCGGTGCGGTCGGCGTACGAGCGGATACCCGGCCACATCGGGACGGTGGCCCCCGCCTTCACGAACAGCGGCAGCGTGTCGAGCGGCGCGCTGTAGTCGTCGACGGTGACCGGTCCTTCGTAGGTCCGCCCGCTCCAGTAGTCGATCCAGGTCCCCTTCGGCAGGTAGATCCCGTCGCGCTCGACGGCGTCCTGGTAGACGGGCGCGACAAGGAAGTCCGCACCGCTGAGGAACTCGTACTTGGCCGCGTCCGTCGCCGCTTCGGGGTCGTTCGGATACTCCAGCACGAGCGGCCTGGCGAGCCCGACGCCCGTCTTCGTCGCCTCATGTGCGTGGGAGTAGATGTACGGCAGCAGCGACTCATGCAGCTTGAGGTAGCTGCGGTTGACCGAGGTGTACGGCTCTCCGTACCGGAAGGGCTGCTTGTCGTTCGCCGCCCAGCCGTCCATGGTCATCGTCACCGGCAGGAACATCTTCCACTGCAGATCACGGGCGTACGTCTTGGGGCTGCCGCCGAAGATTCCGTCCACGTCGCCGGTGGTGTAGGCGAGTCCGGACATGCTCGCGCCCGCGTAGGTCGGGATCTGCCAGCGGATGTACTCCCAGCTCCCGGACTGGTCGCCGGACCACTGGACTCCGCAGCGCTGCGCGCCCGACCAGCTCTCCGGCGCCCAGGTGAAGCCGCGGGCGTCGCTGTTCTCCTCGATGCCCCGGTGGGCGTCCTTGCAGCCGTCCAGCGCGAACTTGTATCCGTCGCCGACCCAGGCCACGTCCAGTTTCGCGACGCGCTGGCCGGCCTTGACCTGGTCGCCGAGCTTGCCGATGCCGTCCTCGGTCCACAGGCCCATCTGCATCCTGCGGTCCTGCAGCCCCTTGGCGGTCTCGGCGAGGTTCTCGTATCCGCACCCGTAGCCGTCGTTGATGAGCATCCACCCGTTGGGCATGTCGTTCTGGACATACCCGTCGGCGACCTTGAGGGAGTCGAGGGTGTGCCGCTCGCCGCGGTTGGCGTTGTGCAGATAGCAGTCGGCGTCGCCGATTTCGAGGCCGTAGACGGGTGGCAGGAAGGGTTTGCCGGTCAGCCGGGTGTACTGGCCGATGACGTCCTTGGTGCTCGGGCCCGCGAAGTAGTAGGCGTCGAAGCGCTGTTCCTTGGCAGTGGTGGTGACCGGCTCGCCGAAGACGTACGTGTTGGGGGCGTACGTATTGCGATAGACGCCGTATCCCGCGGAAGAGAGGTAGAACGGGACGGAGTTGGGGTGTCCACCGTCGTTCCAGTTGTAGTCGACGCCGACCTCGACGGTCTTGCCACGATGCGAGGTGTTGCCACGGCCGTTCTGCATTCCGGCGCCGTAGTACTGCTCCTCGGCGCCGCGGGCGAGGGTCTGTGTGGTCCTGTCCCGGTTCCAGGTCAGGCCGTTGGTCTCGGCCCAGAGCGGGGTGCCGTCGGCGCGGTGGAGGGCGAAGCGCAGGGGCGTCTTGTAGGCGCGCAGGGTGACCTTGGAGGTGCTCAGCTCGTAACGGTCGCCCTTGTCGCGCCAGTGGGTGGCGGGCGGCGCGCTCTGCGGCAGGACAATGTCCGTGCCTGTTGGGTCGGTGAAGGCGCCGTCCGGGGCGAGTTCGATACGGAAGGTCTCGGCGGAGACGAAGCTGACGCGGGCGGCGGCGTCGCCGGCGGTGAACCGGTATACGGCTCCGTCGTGAGCGAAGCCGGTGATGTCACCGACCGTCGTGTCGGCCGGTTCGGCGTGCGCGCCCGTGACCAATGGCACGAAGGCGGCGAACAGACCGAGCAGAGCGGCAACGACCGCTGATCTGAACCGTGTTGGAGATCTCATGGCGTGTGTGTAGCGCGTCGGCACATACACGACCATGGACTTGTGTCCGGCCGCTCCTGGACTTATCGCACGCCCAGGAGCGGCCGGAGGGGCTTACAGGGCTACGCCGAGGAGGGCATCGACAGCGCGGGAGACGAGGCCGGGCGCGCCCTCGTCCGTACCGCCTTCGGACTGCTGGAGCGCGGCCCAGCGGTCGACGGCGACGAGCGCGGCGGGGGCGTCCAGGTCGTACGCGAGGGCGTCGCGGATCTCCTCGACGAGGGCGTCGGCGGACGGCCCGTCGGGCCGCGAGACGGCCGCGCGCCAGCGCCCGAGCCGCTCCACCGCCTCGTCGAGTACGGCGTCGGTCCACTCCCAGTCGGTCCGGTAGTGGTGCGAGAGGAGCGCCAGCCGGATCGCCGCCGGGTCCACGCCGTCGCGCCTCAGCTTGGAGACGAAGACGAGGTTGCCCTTGGACTTGGACATCTTCTCGCCGTCGAGTGCGACCATGCCCGCGTGGACGTACGCCTTCGCGAAGGGGTACTCACCGGTGAGCGACTGCGCGTGCGAGGCGCCCATCTCGTGGTGCGGGAAGGCGAGATCGGAGCCGCCGCCCTGCACGTCGAAGCCCATGCCGAGGTGATCCAGGGCGATGGCCACGCACTCGATGTGCCAGCCGGGCCGGCCACGGCCGAGGGTGGCACCGTCCCAGCTCGGCTCGCCCTCACGGGCGGCCATCCAGAGCATCGGGTCGAGCGGGTTCTTCTTGCCGGGCCGGTCGGGGTCGCCGCCGCGCTCGGCGGAGAGCAGCCGCATGGCTTCGGCGTCGAGACGGGACACCTCCCCGAAGTGCGGGTCGGCCTCCACGGAGAAGTACACGTCGCCTTCGAGCTCGTAGGCGGCACCGGCGTCCCGGAGCCGCTCGACGAGCGGCACAATGCCCGGTATCGCCTCGACGGCGCCGATGTAGTGCTGCGGCGGAAGCATCCGGAGAGCGGTCATGTCCTCCCGGAAGAGCGCGGTCTCCCGCTCGGCGAGCTCGGTCCAGTCGTGCCCGTCACGGATCGCCCGCTCGAGGAGGGGGTCGTCGACATCGGTCACGTTCTGGACGTAGTGAACCTGCCGCTTGGTGTCGAGCCACACACGCTGAACGAGGTCGAACGCGTTGTAGGTCGCCGCGTGACCCATGTGGGTCGCGTCGTACGGTGTGATGCCGCAGACGTAGATACGGGCGACGGGACCGGGGTCGAGGGTCACTGGACCATTGGTCGCGGTGGAGTGGATCCGTAGGTCGCGGCCCTTGCCAGGCAGGGCGGGGACCTCAGAAGCGGGCCAGGCATGCATGTCATGAGCCTAACCGGACGGGTGTTCCGCATACGAGTGCGGGTGGCCGTGCTTGGGATCGGCGCCCGGGGTGCCCGGTCTTGTCCTGTGATCCTCTGCCCCGCCCCACGGCGCCACGCTCAGGGGGTGTGGGGGCGTCAGCCCCCACGTCTCTCCCCCCCGGGGGTCCGGGGCCTGCCCCCGGTTTCGGGAAGGGGCGGGTCAGTGGAACACCCCCACCTCACACCGGTGGCCAGGGAATCGCCGGCCACTCCCCCGACGGCCCCGGATGCCTCCCCGACTCCTTCAGCTCCGTCACCCTGCCCCGCAGCGCCTCCACCTCCGCCGCCGTCAGCAGTTCCGCCAGACGGGTGGCCAGCGGTTCGCCCTCGGCCAGGGCCGCCACCAGCCCCGCCAGTGCCTGCGTCGCCTCCGACGGCAGTCGCTCTCCCGCCCACCCCCACAGCAGCGTCCGCAGCTTGTCCTCCACGTTGAACGTGACCCCGTGGTCGATCGCGTACAGCCCGCCGTCAGCCGTCGGCAGCAGATGCCCGCCCTTGCGGTCACCGTTGTTGATCACCGCGTCCAGCACCGCCAGCCGCCGCAGCCGCACATCGTCCGCGTGGACAAGCAGGGCCGTGCGGCCCTCGCCCACCTCCGCGAAGCCCACCGCCTTCCAGCCCTCTCCCGGCTCCTCGTCCTCGACCAGGGCCAGCAGGGACGCCGAAGGGTCCGCCTCGACCCAGAGCTGGACCATGCCCTCGCCGTACGGGCCCTCCCGCAGGACCGTCGTCGGCACCAGGCCCCACCCGGTCGCCTCGGAGAGCTCGTATGCCGCCACCTCGCGCTGCGCCAGCGTCCCGTCCGGGAAGTCCCACAGCGGCCGCTCCCCGGCGATCGGCTTGTAGACGCAGTGGGCCTCTTCACCCTCGTACGAGACGGAGCAGTACAGCACCGCGTTGGACGCCCCACGGATCCGTCCGCGCACGGTGAGCTCGCCCTTGGTCAGCAGGGTGCGCAGGTCCCCCGAGCTCACGCGCCCCGGCGGTATCCGTTCTGGCGCGGGCATACGTGTCCTTCCGGATCGAGCGGCAGGCTGCACAGCGGGCACGGCGGCCGGCCGGCGTTCACCACGTCCAGCGCGCGTTTGGCGAAGGCCCTGGCCTGCGCTCCGGTCAGCCGGACACGGAGCATCGGCGGACCGTTCTCCTCGTCCTGCAGCAGCCGCTCCTCGGCCTCCGCGAGGTCCTCCTCGGAGTCCGCGTCCAGCTCCACCAGCGCCTGTGCCTCGACGATCATGCGCTGTTCCTCGCCGTCCCAGGCCAACGCCATCGTGCCGACCCGGAACTCCTCCTCCACAGGCGCGTCGAGCGGCGCGGTGTCCGCTACGTCGGCGGGCGCGACAGCCGGCACCGGCGCATTGCCCCCGGTCCGGCGCACGACCTCGTCCAGCAGCTCGTCGATCCGCTCGGCGAGTGCGGCCACCTGGGTCTTCTCCAGGGCGACGCTGGTGGTGCGCCCCTCTGAGGAAGCCTGCAGGAAGAACGTACGGCGTCCAGGCAGCCCGACCGTACCGGCCACGAAGCGGTCCGGCGGGTCGTAGAGGAACACCTGACGGGACACGTTCTGTCTCCCTTGGGATCGGTCGGTATCGACGACTGTCGTACGACTTCGGACGGCTATCGAGCGGGCATACGGGTTTTCGGCCCGTCCACCCTACTGCGCGCGGCGATCACGGTGCGCCCGCGCCGCCCCCGACGACCGCGGCCCCGCCACCGCCGTTCTCGCGCGGCGCCAGCGAGCCGAAGTCCCCGGTGTCACCGAGGCGCAGAAGAAACGGGCGAGTGCGGGTGTAACGGATCGCCGTCACGGAACACGGCTCCACATGGATCCGCTGGAAAAGATCGAGATGCATACCAAGGGCATCGGCCACCAGGGACTTGATGATGTCTCCGTGCGAGCACATCACATAGGCCGCGTCCTCGCCGTGCGCGGCGTCGATACGCGCGTTCCAGTCGCGTACGGCGTCGACGGCACGCGCCTGCATGTCCCGCATCGACTCGCCGCCCGGGAACGCCGCCGCGGACGGATGCTGCTGCACGACCTCCATCAGCGGCTCGTCGGCGAGCTCCGCGAGCTTGCGCCCGGACCAGTCGCCGTAGTGGCACTCGCCGATCCGTTCGTCGGTGTGCAGCTCAAGACCTGGCCGGGCGTCCAGCAGCGGTCGCAGGCTCTGCAGGCAGCGCTCCAGCGGGCTGGAGACGGCCGCGGCGAGCGGCACGGCAGCGAGTCGCTCCGGCAGCGCGGCTGCCTGCGCCGCACCGCGCTCGTCGAGGGAGACGCCCGGCGTCCAGCCTGCGAGCACCCCCGCGGTGTTGGCGGTGGAGCGTCCGTGGCGTACGAGGATCAGCGTGGCCATGCCCGTCAGCCTAGGCGGCCCGGCGCCCGGGGGTGCGTCCGGGCCGCAGGCAGGGAAGAATGCACGCCGTGATCGTGGACTGTGCCATCTACCGCGACGGGCGCCGAACGAAGGGCCCGCCCGACCTTTCCGATGCTCTGGCCGAGGCACGGGCCACCGGCGACGCCTTTCTCTGGATCGGTCTTTACGAACCGACCGAGAAGGAGTTCGAACACGTCTCGGCGGAGTTCGGGCTGCATCGGCTGGCGGTGGAGGACGCGCTCAACGCTCATCAGCGCCCCAAGCTCGAGGTGTACGACGACTCGCTGTTCATGGTTCTCAAGCCGGTGGTGTACGAGCCGAAGAGCGACGCCGTCTCCACCGACGAGCTGATGGTCTTCATCGGCGACTCGTTCGTGGTGACGGTGCGGCACGGTGAGAGCTCGCCGTTGCACGCCGTACGGCAGCGTCTGGAGGCCGAGCCCGAGGTTCTCAAGCACGGCCCCACGGCGGTGCTGTACGCGATCAGTGACGCGGTCGTCGACCATTACATCGATGTCGTCGGTGAGCTCCAGGTGGACCTGGAGGAGTTGGAGACCGAAGTCTTCGCACCCGTCGGCGGCGCCACGCGCAACAGCGCGGTGCGGATCTACACCTTCAAGCGGCAGGTGCTGGAGTTCCGCCGCGCCGCCGCGCCGCTGGTGGCTCCGATATCCCGTCTTGCGAGCGCGGGCGTGCCGTTCGTCAATCAGCACTCACAGCCCTTCTTCCGGGACGTCAGCGACCATCTGACCCGAGTGAACGAGCAGGTGGACGGGTTGGACCGGCTGCTGTCGGACGTCCTGTCCGCCCATCTCGCGCAGATGGGCGTGCGGCAGAACGACGATATGCGCAAGATCTCGGCGTGGGCAGCCATGGTCGCAGTCCCCACGATGGTCGCGGGCATCTACGGCATGAATTTCGAGCACATGCCGGAGCTGCGGTTGGCGTGGGCGTATCCGTCGGTGCTGCTGTTCATGGCCGGGACGGTGTACGGGCTGTTCAAGCTGTTCAAGCGCCGCGGCTGGCTGTAATGCTCTGCGGCTGGGGCGCTAGAAGGCGGGCGCAGCGGTGGGCGGTCCGTCGAGTGCGCCGCGACGCTGCGGCATCTTCAGGCTGACCATCCGGTGCCAGCCGCCGAGCCTCTCGTACGCGTACATGGCGTGGATGCCCGCGGCCAGCGCGGCCGACTTGGCACGGGGCCAGTGCAGCAGACGTCCCATATGGCCCACCACGGCAAGGCTGACATCGCGGTAGACCTTGATCTCGGCGAGGGCGCTCTCGCGCAGCACCCCCTGGATCGTACGGCCGTGCCCCTCGGCGGCGAGGCGGAGCAACTCCTCGTGGCAGTACGCCAGATGGTTGTCCTCGTCGTCGCAGATCATTCTGATCGCCCTGCCGAGTTCGGGGTGGTCGCCGAAGTACCTCACCAGCATGACCATCTGGTCGGCGGCCCGCTGTTCGGTGACCCTGCTGTGCGAGAGATAGACGACGATGTCCTGTTCGCTCAGCGGCTCTTCGCGGCGCAGCTTCGCGTGGGTGAGGCCGACGCCCCGCTTCTCGAGCAGCATCGTGTAGTCGGTCTCGGGCGGGACGTCGACCGGAGCGAGCTCCCGCTTCCTGAGCAGGGCATGAAACAGCCTGCCGTGCTTGTCCTCGTCGGCGCCGTGCCGGGTGATCTTCGGCGCGAGGCCCCGCATGCTCTCGGGGACCAGGGCGGCGATACGGCCGTTCTCCCAGCCGCCCTGTGCCTCACCGCTGGCGGCGATCGAGCAGAAGAGCTGGAAGGCATCATCGTCGTCGATGATTTCCTGGAAGAGACTTCGCGCCGAGAGCATCACTTCCACCTCCGTGAGAGCGTCCGCAAAGAACAAGTCAAATGCGGCGCGGGAGGCGAGGCAACAGGTGAGCGGCACAACTGCGCCGAACGGTGGACGACGGGGAACCGCGCGGCAGTAACCAGGACCGGCTTTCGGGCGTTGTGCTGCGTGACGGCCGTGGCGGGGAGACCCCCCGAGCCCCCACCACGGCCGCAGACCTCTCCAGCTACGTACGAGCGTCGCTCACCCGAGTTGCCTGCGCACATTCCTCACGCGAGGCCGGCGCGCTCCAGAGCCTCGGTGCCCGCCCGCAGTGCCGTGATCCGCTCGTCGAGCGTGAAGCCGGCCGGAGCGAGGGTCAGCGTGGTGACACCGGCATCGGCGTACGCCTGCATCCGCTCGGCGATCCGGTCCACGGAGCCCAGCAGCGTCGTCTGGTCGATCAGCTGGTGGGGGACGGCCGCGGCCGCGCCCTGCTTGTCGCCGGCCAGGTACTTGTCCTGGATCTCGGCGGCTTCCTTCTCGTAACCCATGCGCTGCGCAAGCTGGTTGTAGAAGTTCTGCTTGCGGCTGCCCATGCCGCCGACGTACAGCGCGGTGTACGGACGGAACATGTCGGCCAGTCCGGCGACGTCGTCGCCGATCGCGAGCGGCAGCGTCGGACAGACGTCAAAACCTTCCATGGTCTTTCCGGCCTTCTCGCGGCCCGCGCGCAGGTACTTGAGCGCGGTGTCCTCGAGGTGGTCGGCGGACGGGAAGATCAGCAGGGCGCCGTCGGCGATCTCGCCGGTCTGCTCAAGGTTCTTGGGGCCGATCGCGGCGATGTAGAGCGGGATGTGCTCGCGCTCCGGGTGGACGGTGAGCTTGATCGGCTTGCCCGGACCGCCCGGCAGCGGGAGCGTCCAGTGCTCTCCCTCGTACGAGAGGCGCTCGCGGGACATCGCCTTGCGGACGATCTCGACGTACTCGCGGGTGCGGGAGAGCGGCTTGTCGAACTTGATGCCGTACCAGCCCTCGGAGACCTGCGGGCCGGAGACGCCGAGGCCGAGCCGGAAGCGGCCGCCGGAGAGCGAGTCGAGCGTGGCGGCCGTCATCGCGGTCATGGCCGGCTGGCGGGCCGGGATCTGCATGATCGCGGAGCCGACGTCGATGCGCTCGGTCTGGGCGGCGACCCAGGCGAGCACGGTAGGAGCGTCGGAGCCGTACGCCTCGGCTGCCCAGCAGACGTCGTAGCCGAGCTGGTCGGCCTCCTTGGCGACGGCGAGATTGTCTCCGTCCATCCCCGCGCCCCAGTAGCCGAGGTTGATGCCGAGCCGCATAACCGCTCCCTCTTACTGATCAGTAACGTCCCTGTTCCGGGGACTCTAGCGCGGGTTCACAGGATCCGTCAGGGGGAGGTTGTCCACAGGCCCTCTCCGGGTGGGCGCCCGGCCAGTAATCTCAGCGCCCATGGAGCAGAGGCATCTCGGCCGTACCGGCCTGCGCGTGTCCCGGATCGGGCTCGGCACCCTTACCTGGGGTCGCGACACGGATGAGCACGACGCTGCCGACCAGCTGAAAGTGTTCTGGGAGGCGGGCGGGACCCTGGTCGACACCGCGGATGTGTACGGCGGTGGAGATTCGGAGTATCTGCTCGGGCAGCTCGTCGAGCGGCTCGTACCTCGGCGGGAACTGGTCATCGCGACGAAGGCGGGCAGCGTGCCCGATCCGGACCGGCGCTTCGACGGCTCGCGGGGGCATCTGCTGTCGGCGCTGGACGCCTCACTGGAGCGGCTCGGGACGGACTACGTCGACGTCTGGCAGGTCCACGCCTTCGACCCGGAGACCCCGCTGGAGGAGACACTCCAGGCGCTGGACATCGCGGTCGGCAGCGGGCGCGCGCGGTACGCGGGAGTGTCGAACTTCTGCGGCTGGCAGCTGGCGAAGGCGGCGACCTGGCAGCTGGCCTCGCCGGGAGTGCGGACACGGTTGGCCAGTACGCAGATGGAGTACTCGCTGCTGCAGCGCGGGGTGGAGCGGGAGGTGCTGCCGGCCGCTCTCGACCTGGGGGTCGGGCTGCTGCCGTCGTCGCCGCTGGGGCGCGGGGTGCTGACGGGTAAGTACCGGCATGCCACTCCGGTGGATTCGCGGGGTGCTTCGGAGCAAATGGCTCCGTTCGTGGAGCCGTATCTCGACGAGGCGGCGAGCCGGATCGTGGACGCGGTGGCGACAGCGGCTGACGGGCTCGCCGCGACGACGCTGCAGGTGGCGCTGGCATGGGTGCGGGACCGGCCGGGTGTGGTGGCCCCGATTGTCGGCGCACGCAACGCACAGCAGCTCACGGCGGCATTGTCAGTGGAGGCCCTTAGTCTTCCTGACGAGATCTGCCAGGCGCTCGACGATGTGTCGGCGCCCGTGCACCGCTATCCCGACCAGGACTGGAGCACGCTGTGACTGTGCCTTCCCGGGGGACGACCCCCGGACCCCCGGACGAGGCCCGCGACGCCGCGGACGAGAGCGCGGACGAGACCGCGGACGAGGCCGCCGACCCGGCATCGGGCACCGCCGAGGCGGACGCACCCGAGGGGGACAAGCCGGAAGCCGGCACATCGGAGGCCGAGCAGACAGCTGCCGAGAAGGCGGCCGAGCTGTCCGAGGCCGAGGCGGAGCTGGTCGCGCAGCGGGAGTTGCGGGCCCGGATCGAGCAGCGGAAGGCCGAGAAGGCGGGGCCCGTCGAGAGCGGCACCAAGCTGAGCGGCACGGCCGCCGATCTGCTCGCGGCGGTGCGGGCCGTGGAGAGCGGCGAGAAGGCCGACACCGCGTTCTTCGACTCCGCCGCGCCCGCCCCCAGACGTGCCGCACCGACCGCGGAGCCCGTACGACACCGGGTTCCGCAGCCTGTGCAGGCACCACGGGCCACGGCACCGGAGACCGTGACGACGGTGCAGACCGTGCTCGCCGAGGGCGGCGCACCCGAGGCGCTGGCGGCGCAGGTCGCGCGCGTGCTCGGCGAGCAGGCCGCGGATGTGCTGCGCGAGGATCCGTGGCGCCTGCTGTCCGTGCCCGGCGTCCGGCCGGAGCAGGCCGACGGCTTCGCCCGGGCGCTTCTCGGCGCTGAGTGCGGCCCTGGTGACGAGCGCCGGTCGGCGGCACTCGTCGCCTGGGAGCTGGAGCGCGCGGCGCTTCAGGGCCACACCGCGTTGGAGTCCTCGGCCGTACGCGCGGCGCTGGCAGAGCGGTCGGTGCCCGATCCTGACGAAGCGCTGCAGCAGGCAATCGCCGAAGGTGCCGTGCTGGTGTTCCAGGACGGTGTCGAGGAGACCGAGCAGGCCGCGGACGGGGAGGAGTCCGAGCAGTCGGCTGTGCCGGTGCTGCTGGGGCTCGACCGGTACGCACTCGCGGAGGAGAGTCTCGCGGACGGACTGGCACGGCTTGCCAAGGCCGGTGCGGACGCCAGGTGGGATGCCGCGGAGCCCACCGAGCTGATCCGTGCGGTCGCCGCGAGCGGTCTGGTCGTGCACACGGGCGGGGAGGAGTCGCGGGCCGAGCCGGTCGCGGTGGCCGAGGCCGCCAGTGCGCTCGGACTGCGCGCGGTCGTCGCGGTCCACAGCGAGAACGGCAGACGGCGGCTCGGCCCTGCGGCGGTCACCGTCTCCGGGCTGCTGTCCGGTGCGGAGGGTCCCGGCAGGGACGAGGACGGGGCATTCGCACTCGATCTCCTGGTCGTGCTGGACGCAGCGCAGTTGGACGTGGAGACCGCGGCGATGCTGGTGGAGTCGATGCCGGACGGCAGCCGACTGGTGCTGAGCGGCGATCCCGGTGTGCTCTGCTCGGCGGGCGCGGGCCGGGTGTTCGCGGATGTACTGGCGGCCAGGGTGTGCCCGCAGATCGCCTCGCGGACGCCGGACCCCGGACCGATCGGAGAGCTTGTCTCGGGCATCGGCATCGGCGAGCTGAACCAGGTGGCGGCGCCCGGCAAAGAGGTCGTCATCGTCCCGGTGCGTGACGCGGGCGAGGCGGTCCACCGTACGGTGCAGCTCGTCGCGGACTCGGTGCCGCGGGCCATCGGCGTGCCGACCGAGCAGACCCAGGTGATCACGGTGGGACACGGCGGCTCCGCCGGGACCCGCGCGCTCAACGCCGCGCTCAAAGAGCGGCTGAACGCTGGTCCGGGCCGTTTCGGCGGCTTCGACCCGGGCGACCGGGTCGCCTACACACCCGCCCTCGGCCGGACACTTACCGGCACGGTCGTCTCGGCGGACGCTGCGGGCCTGCACCTCGACTGCGACGGCACGCCTGTCGTCGTACCGAAGGAGCGGGTCGAATCGGCGGTGCGCCACGGCTGGGCGCTGACGGCGCACCAGGCCGCGGGGATGCGCTGGCCCGCGGCGGTCGTGGTACTGCCGGGCGACGCGGCGCAAGGGCTGAGCCGACCGTGGGTGTATACCGCGTTCAGTCGTGCCGAGCGCCATCTGTCCGTGGTGCACGGCGTGGATCAGGCGCTGCCGCGCGCGGTGGCGGAGGTGGCGTCCCAGCACCGCACGACGCGGCTGCGGACGCTGCTCGAGGAGCTGCTCGCGACGCCGACGCCGCCGTCGTAGCTCGTGCGACAGCCGGGGCCCGCCTCCTGGACGGGGCGGGACCCGGGCTGCGGGTCGCACGAGGCAGTGTGGTCAGGACTCCACTTCGTCGAGGTCGTCCAGCTCCTCGGCCAGCTCGTCCTCGTCGAAGACCGAGCTGACGTCGAAGCGGCAGACGATCCGCTGCGGATCCGCCTGGTCGAAGGGTGTGCTCAGCCATTCGCCCGGTTCGGGAGCATCGTCCGAGGCCGACACCCACAGCGTGGAGTCGCCCTCCTCCAGACCGAACTCCTTGTGCCGGGAAGCGATTTCATCCGGTTCGTACTCACCGAAGAGTACGCCGAGTGCCGCATGCACGCTCGTGCCGACCACCGGGGCGTTCTCCGGCCCCCGGTCGTCATCGGGGTCCAGGTCGGCGAGGCGCTGGGCCTGTGAAAGCAGTCGCTGTGGCTCCACCACCGCATAGTCGCGGCGGATCAGCACGCTCAGCGCGCTCGGCTCCTCGGGACCCGTGTACGGCGGAAGTGAATCGTCCGCGCCCGGGATCTCGAACGGCGTCACCTCGTCATAGCGGTCGTAGAGCCGCTCGTCGTACGCCTCCGCCGCTGCGGCAAGGACATTGAACGCGTCATAGACGGCCGGGTCGTCCTCGCCCGTGCGGTTTTCGACCGCCTCGAGGTGACGGTCCAGTGCGGCTTTGACCGCCTCGGCGGCGGCACGTACCTCGGCAGCCGTGGGCTGCGCAGCATCAGACATAGTGCAGACGCTATCCGTACCTGGGCTCTGCCCGCACAATAGATGCGATGCCGGAATACGAATTTGTCGACGTGTATGTACCGCGCGGGGTGTCCCGCAAGGAAGCGACCCGTCTGCTGACCGACCATGCCGAGTACGGACACTGGGAGTTGGACCGACTGAGTCTGCACCGGGACGGCAGCCGTAGGGTGCGGCTGCGCCGGCGCATCATTCGTCAGGTGCGCGCCACCTGGTGAGCGAATAAGGCGGAGCGGGCCCCGCCTACGCGGGGCCCGCTCCGTTTTCATGCCATTTATACCGATGCGACCGCTTGACTACGCCGAGGCGCGGGCCCGGCGGTACAGCACCGCTCCCGCCAGCAGCATGCCCGCGCCGGCCGGGGCCAGCATGTCGAGCGAGTCGGCACCCGTGTGCGCGAGCTGGCCGACGCCCTTGGGCGAGGTGACGGTCTGCGTGCCGGGGGTGTTCGGCTTGCTCGGGGTGACGGGCACTACCGGCGTGGTGGACTTGCCCGGCTGACTCGGG
This sequence comes from Streptomyces sp. NPDC048479, assembly GCF_040651435.1. Lineage (NCBI taxonomy): Bacteria > Bacillati > Actinomycetota > Actinomycetes > Kitasatosporales > Streptomycetaceae > Streptomyces > Streptomyces sp. NPDC048479. The sequence continues at coordinate 20,406 of NZ_JBEZKA010000005.1, read as the reverse complement.
GTGCTCGGCTTGCTCGGGGTGTTCGGGGTGGTCGGGGTGTTCGGGAGACCCGGGGTGGTCGGGGTGTTCGGGAGACCCGGGGTGGTCGGGGTGTTCGGGAGACCCGGGGTGGTCGGGGTGTTCGGCAGACCCGGGGTGGTCGGGGTGTTCGGCAGACCCGGGGTGGTCGGGGTGTTCGGCAGACCCGGAATGCTCGGGGTGTTCGGCAGACCCGGAATGCTCGGGGTGTTCGGCAGACCCGGAATGCTCGGCTTGCCCGGGGTGGTCGGGCTCTCCGGCTTGCTCGGAGTGCTCGGCTTGCTCGGAGTGCTCGGGCTCTCCGGCTTGCTCGGCTGAGTGTGGTCACACGGCTGACTCGGCTTGCTGGGCTTGCTCGGGGTGCTCGGCTTGCTCGGCTTGCTCGGAGTACTCGGCTTCGCGGGCGGGGTGGAGACGCTCGAGCCGTTGTCGCACTCGTTGCCCGTGGCGGTGTTGCCGAGGCCACCGATGGTGACGGCGTTCCCGCAGGCGTTCACGGGGACGTCGATCGGCACCTGGACGTGGTTGCCCGAGATGACGCCGGCATTGTCCTTGGGGTCCTCGCCTGCGTGGGACCCGCCGGACTTATTGCTGCACTCATTGCCGCTGGCGGGGTTGAGCAGCGCGAGTACATTCACGGTGTTTCCGCACACGTTGACGGGAACATGCACCGGAACCTGGACCGTGTTCCCGGACAGTACGCCCGGCGAATTCGCCGTGCCTCCGTTCGCACCGGCGTCCGCGTTCGCATAGCCACCGCCGAGCGCGAGTACGCCGCCCGCCGCTGCCATGGTGATCAGGCCCTTGCGCGTGATCTGTCGCATAGGTTGAATCCCTGCCTTCTTGCTTCAGGAATACCCGCGGGCGTCGGTACCCGGGGGTGGAATGCTCGGACGGCCCCGGAGTGCGTGGCGCGCACTCCGGGGCCGCTCGAGTTCAAACCCAGACCCATACGGGTCGAGTCACAACGTCACTCGTTGACGCAGGTGTTGCCGAAGGTAGGGTTCAACAGCCCGACCACGGAGACCGTGTTGCCGCATGCGTTCACCGGCACGTGGATGGGCGCCTGGATGACGTTGCCGGAGACCACCCCGGGGGAGTTGACAGCAGCACCCTGGGCACCCGAAGAGGCCATGGCGACACCCGCACCAGCGAGCACCAGACCACCGGTGGCAGCCGCAGCAGCGACGACCTTCTTGATCATTGTTCCTCCTTGTTGGCAATGCGGCCCCAGCCGCGGACCGCACCACCTGTAACGAGGAGGAGGGAACGGGGCTACGAGCCGACGGCCCCATTCACTCTTTTTGGTCAAGTACGCACGCACTGGCGATTATTAGAGTTCCGTTTCAGCAGATCTGACCCCGATACGGTTCAGCACTGGTCCAGGAATCGGTCAAGCACCCGTACACCGAACTTCAGGCCGTCCACCGGAACCCGCTCGTCCACCCCGTGGAACATGCCCGCGAAGTCCAGCTCCGGCGGCAGCTTGAGCGGCGCGAAGCCGAAGCAGCGGATGCCGAGGTCGTCGAAGGACTTGGCGTCGGTTCCGCCGGAGAGCATGTACGGCACGGCCCGGGCGATCGGGTCCTCGGCCTTGAGCGCGATCTGCATGGCGTCGACGAGATCCCCGTCGAAGCTGGTCTCGAGCGCCTTGTCCCCGTGCACGTCCTCCCGCTTGACCCGCGGGCCCAGCAGCCGGTCGAGGTCGGCCAGGAACTCCTCCTCGTACCCCGGCAGAAAGCGCCCGTCGACATGTGCGGTCGCCTGCCCGGGGATCACGTTCACCTTGTAGCCGGCGCCGAGCATGGTGGGGGCGGCGGAGTTGCGCAGCGTGGCGCCGATCATCTTGGCGATGCCGCCGAGCTTGGCGAGCGTCGCCTCCATGTCCTCCGGGTCGAGCGGTGTGCCGAGCGCGTCGGAGAGCTCGTCGAGGAAGGACCGTACGGTCTTGGTCATCCGTACCGGCCACTTGTGCCGACCGAGCCGGCCGACCGCCTCGCAGAGCTCGGTGATGGCGTTGTCGTTGTTGGTCATCGACCCGTGGCCGGCGGTGCCCTCCACAGTGAGCCGCATCCAGTGCATGCCCTTCTGCGCCGTCTCGACGAGATAGAGCCGCAGATTTTCGTTGACCGTGAAGGAGAAGCCCCCGACCTCGCCGATCGCCTCCGTCACGCCATCGAAGAGATCCGGGTGCTTGTCGACCAGATGCCGCGCCCCGTACGTGCCGCCGGCCTCCTCGTCGGCGAGGAAGGCCAGCACGATGTCGCGCGGGGGCTTGCGGCCGCTGCGCAGCCGGTCCCGTACGACCGCCAGGGTCATGGCGTCCATGTCTTTCATGTCGACCGCGCCCCGGCCCCACACACAGCCGTCCGCGATCTCGCCGGAGAAGGGGTGGTGCGTCCAGTCGTCGGCGTTGGCCGGTACGACGTCGGTGTGGCCGTGGATGAGCAGCGCGGGCCTCGACGGGTCCTCACCCTCGATACGGGCCACTGTGGAGGCGCGGCCCTTGTGGGACTCGAAGATCTGCGGCTCGAGTCCGACCTCGGCGAGCTTCTCCGCGACATACTCCGCGGCGGCCCGCTCCCCCGGGCCCGAGTGGTCGCCGTAGTTGCTCGTGTCGATCCGGATCAGCTCACGGCAGAGGTCGACGACCTCGTCCTCACCCGAAAGGGGCTTGGTCTTGTCGGCCCTGTTCGACTCGCTCACGCTGATTCCTCCCACTGTCGCTGCTGGTGGTTCCCCCTCATCCTCCCGCGCCCCGCCCCGTACCCCAAGGGCGACTGTCCGCCGTCACACGGCCGTCACACCGGATCCGGGCGTGATCGAGCACAGTCGAATGTTTGCTATGGTTTTCCACGTCGGAACGGCCCAGCGCCGCGAGACAGACACCTGGTCCGGGTGGCGGAATGGCAGACGCGCTAGCTTGAGGTGCTAGTGCCCTTTATCGGGCGTGGGGGTTCAAGTCCCCCCTCGGACACAATCAACACAATCAAGATCCCCACGGACGCCCGTGGGGATCTTTTTGTACCCCTGGGTGCCTTGCGTCTTCCGTACGCGCGCGGCCGGGGCGCAGCCGAAGCGGGCGTTGTGCGGGGTGGATGGCAGCGGCCTCGGCTCCGGCCCCCGTTCCACCGGCATCCGATATCGGCATCCGATGTAGTGGGCATACAGTCACGTCGGTGAGACGCAGACACAGAGCCCCGGCCGCGCCGCTCCCCCAGCGCGACGGGATCGACCCGGTGCGGCTGCGGTTGCCCGCCGATCCGGACGGCGCCTGGGCGACGGTGCGCGACCATGTCGCCGGGCGGTACGCCGACGCCATCGGCGCCGAAACCGTCGACGCGATGTTCCGCGAGGACCGCATCGTCGGTACGGACGGTCCTGTCGCCGCCGACGAGCCCTACACCGCCGGCCGGTATCTCTGGTTCCACCGGGACTTCGCCCCCGAGGAGCCCGTCCCCTTCGGAGTCGGGATCGTCCACCGCGACGAGCGTCTCGTGATCGCCGACAAGCCCCACTTCCTCGCCACCACGCCGCGCGGCCGGCACATCACCGAGACGGCGCTCGCCCGGCTGCGCCGCGATCTGGAACTGCCCGAGCTGCAGCCCGCGCACCGTCTCGACCGGCTGACCGCGGGGCTCGCGCTCTTCGTCGTACGGCCCGGGGACCGGGGCGCGTACCAGACGCTGTTCCGGGACCGGGAGGTGCGCAAGGAGTACGAGGCGGTGGCACCGTACAACCCGGCGGTGGCGCTGCCCCGCACCGTACGCAGCAGAATCATGAAGGAGCGCGGGGTGATGGCCGCGCGCGAGGAGCCGGGCGAGCCGAACAGCGAGAGCCGGATCGAGCTGCTCGAGCACCGCGCCGGGCTCGGCCGGTACCGGCTGCTCCCGGCCACCGGCCGCACGCATCAGCTGCGGGTCCATATGAACAGCCTGGGGCTGCCGCTCCTGAACGACCCGGTCTATCCGGTCGTCCAGGAGGCGGGGCCCGACGACTACTCCCGTCCCCTTCAACTCCTGGCGAAGGTGCTGGAGTTCACCGACCCGGTGACGGGAGAGCCGTACCGCTTCGAGAGCAGGCTACGACTGACTCAGTGGCCCCTCTGAATCCACTCCACGAGCTGAGGTGACTCGTCTCCGACAGTGGTCGCGTCGCCGTGCCCGGTGAGCACCACGGTCTGCGGCGGCAGTGTGAACAGCCGGTCCCGGATCGAGTCGATGATCGTCGGGAAGTGCGAGAAGGACCGGCCGGTGGCGCCGGGGCCGCCCTGGAAGAGCGTGTCGCCGGTGAAGACCGTGGACAGCTCGGGCGCGTAGAGGCATACGGCACCGGGGGCATGGCCGGGTGTGTGCAATACGCGCAGCCGTGTCCCGGCGACTTCCAGCACCTGGCCGTCGACGAGTTCGCCGTCGGGGGCGCGGTCCGGGTGCGTCTGCTTCCACAGCGGCAGGTCGTCGGCGTGGAGCAGGATCGGCGCGCCGGTGGCGGCGGCGAGGGCGGGAGCGGCGTCGATGTGGTCGTTGTGCGCGTGGGTGCAGACGATGGCGCGCAGCGTACGGTCGCCGAGCGTATCGAGGATGGCCGCGGCGTCATGGGCGGCGTCGATGACGATCGCCTCCTGGTCGTCGCCGACAATCCAGACGTTGTTGTCGACGTCCCAGGTGCCGCCGTCGAGCGAGAAGGTGCCGGAGGTGACCAGATGGTCGATCCTGCAGTTCCGGGGGTTCATCAGAACTGCACCACCGAACGCAGTACGTCACCCTCGTGCATCCGGGCGAAGGCCTTCTCGATGTCGCCGAGTCCGATGGTCTCGGTCACGAACGCGCCGAGGTCGATACGGCCCTGCTGATGGAGGTCGATGAGCATCGGGAAGTCACGGGACGGCAGACAGTCGCCGTACCAGGAGGACTTGAGCGCGCCGCCGCGGCCGAAGACATCGAGGAGCGGCAGCTCCAGTTTCATCTCGGGCGTCGGCACACCGACGAGAACGACCGTGCCGGCCAGGTCACGGGCGTAGAAGGCCTGTTCGTACGTCTCCGGTCGGCCGACCGCCTCGATGACGACGTCGGCGCCGAAGCCTCCGGTGAGCTCGCGGATCGCCTCGACGGGGTCGCCGGAACGGGAGTTGACGGTGTGGGTTGCGCCCATCCTCTTCGCCGTCTCGAGCTTGCGGTCGTCGATGTCGACGGCGATGATGCGGGCCGCGCCCGCCAGGCGTGCGCCGACGACAGCCGCGTCGCCCACACCGCCGCAGCCGATGACCGCGACGGAGTCACCGCGGCCGACCTGGCCGGTGTTGATGGCGGCACCGATGCCGGCCATCACGCCGCAGCCCAGCAGACCCGCGACAGCCGGCGAGACCGCCGGGTCGACCTTGGTGCACTGGCCGGCGGCGACCAGGGTCTTCTCGGCGAAGGCGCCGATGCCGAGCGCCGGGGAGAGCTCGGTGCCATCGGTCAGCGTCATCTTCTGCTCGGCGTTGTGCGTGGCGAAGCAGTACCAGGGGCGGCCGCGCAGACAGGCGCGACAATGTCCGCACACGGCACGCCAGTTGAGGACGACGAAGTCGCCGGGAGCGACGTCCGTGACGCCCGCGCCGACCGACTCCACCACTCCCGCGGCCTCATGCCCGAGCAGGAAGGGGAAGTCGTCGTTGATCGCGCCCTGCTTGTAGTGCAGATCGGTGTGGCAGACGCCGCACGCCTGCACCTTCACCACGGCCTCTCCGGGTCCGGGGTCGGGGACGATGATTGTCTCGACCCGTACCGGCTCGTTCTTCCCTGGCGCGACCACGCCCTGCACCTGCTGCGACATAGAGAACCTGCCCTTCTTCGCATGTGAAGTCGACCACCACTATGGACTGTCACCGCGCGGGCCACGGTCCGCACCACGGCTGACCGGTACGGGAACGGCCCCCGCGATCTCGCGGGGGCCGTTCTCCTGGAATGATTCGGTCAGGCGTCCTGGCGCTCCTGCGCGATGGCGCTCACCCGGCCGCGGACCAGGTACCAGCCACCGACCAGCGCCGCCGCGATCAGCGGCAGGAACATCACGGTCGTACGGCCTACACCGCCGCCCCACCACATCAGGAAGGCCACGGTGGCGAGGAAGAACAGCGTGACGATCTGGGTGTACGGGGCCCAGGGCAGCCGGTAGGCGGGGCGGGTGACCCGGCCGTCCTGCGCGCGGTGCCAGAACAGCAGCGAACAGAGCATGATCATGCCCCAGGTGCCGAGGATGCCGATCGACGCCAGGTTCAGGACGATCTCGAAGGCCTGGCCGGGCACGACATAGTTGAGCGCAACGCCCAGCACACCGAAGCCTGCGGTCAGCAGGATGCCGCCGTAGGGCACCTGGCCCTTGTTCATCCGGCCGGTGAACTTGGGTGCGGAGCCCGACAGCGCCATGGAGCGCAGGATGCGGCCGGTGGAGTAGAGGCCCGAGTTCAGGCTGGAGAGCGCCGCGGTCAGCACCACGAGGTTCATCACGCCGGCCGCGCCCGGGACGCCGAGCTTGTCCATGACGGTGACGAAGGGGCTCTGGTCGCCGGAGTACGCCGTGTACGGGAGGAGCAGCGCGAGCAGCACCACCGAGCCGACGTAGAACAGACCGACACGCCACATGATCGAGTTGATCGCCTTGGGGATGATCTTCTCGGGGCTCTCGGTCTCACCCGCGGCGACGCCGCACAGCTCGACGGAGGCGTACGCGAAGACGACACCCTGGATCACCAGCAGCATCGGCAGCATGCCCGTCGGGAAGATGCCGCCGTTGTCGGTGATGGTGGAGAAGCCGGGGGTGTGGCCGTCGACCGGGTGCTGGGTGACCACCAGGAAGATGCCGACGATCATGAAGGCGACCAGCGCGGCGACCTTGATGATCGCGAACCAGAACTCCATCTCACCGAAGTACTTCACCGAGATGAGGTTCGCGGTGAGGACGACGGCGAGTGCGATCAGCGCGAGGACCCACTGCGGGATATCGCTGAACATGGCCCAGAAGTGGGCGTAGGTGGCGGCCGCGGTGATGTCGGCGATCGCGGTGGTCGACCAGTTGAGGAAGTAGAGCCAGCCGGCCGCGAAGGCGCCCTTCTCGCCCATGAACTCACGGGCGTACGAGACGAAGGCGCCGGATGAGGGGCGGTAGAGGACCAGCTCGCCGAGCGCGCGGACGACGAAGAAGGCGAAGACACCACAGACCGCGTAGGCGATGGCCAGCGAAGGACCCGCGTCGGCCATTCGGCCGCCCGCGCCGAGGAACAGGCCGGTGCCTATCGCTCCGCCGATGGCGATCATGTTGATGTGGCGGGACTTGAGGTCCTTGCTGTAGCCGGCGTCGCCTGCGTCGACGTGGGGGGAGCTCTTCGCCGGTGCCCCGGCGGCGAGCGTTTCGGCCGCAGTGGTGCGGTCACTCATGGAGAAGTTCGCCTTCGTGAGGGGAGGGGTGGGCGTCCCGGCCGTAACCGGTGGGGGGTGGTCACCCTGTTATGGCCCGAGGGCACATAACCCGGAACATAATCAGGGCAACCCTGCGATTTTGGCAGTGGCCTAGGTCACGCAGGAATAGATCTGAGGTATTTCAGAGGTTACGGCCCAGTAAACCAAGGTCGCGCACGCACTCGCCTCGTCGGGGGTACGGCGGCGCCGGACGCCTCAGGGCGCCAGCACATCCAGTTCCGCGAGCGCCCCGACCGAGATCCGGCGGGTGATCTCCTCGGCCCGGACCGCGTCGCCCTCGCGGACCGCCTCGGCGACCTGGACATGCAGAGTCACGGCCGCCGGATCGGGGTCGTCGAACATCACCTGGTGGTGCGTACGGCCGGCGAGGACCTCGGCGACCACATCTCCGAGCCGCGCGAACATCTCGTTGCCGGAGGCGTTGAGCACGACACGGTGGAAGGCGATGTCGTGCTTCAGATATCCCTCGAGCTGGTGTCCGCGCGAGGTGGCGACCATGCCCAGGGCGCACTCGGTGAGTTCGACGCACTGCTCGGGGGTGGCGTTGCGGGCGGCGAGCCCGGCCGCGACCGGCTCGACGGCCGAGCGCAGCACGGTCAGTGAGCGCAGCTGGCGCGGGCGGTCGGTGCCGGCCAGCCGCCAGCGGATGACCCGCGGGTCGTAGACGTTCCACTCCTCGGTCGGGCGGACAGTCACACCGACCCGGCGCCGGGACTCCACGAGGTGCATCGACTCCAGGACCCGGACCACTTCGCGGACGACGGTGCGCGAGACATCGAAGCGCTGTGCCACCTCGTCCGTGCGCAACACGCTGCCCTGTGGATACTCGCCCGCGGTGATCGCGAGGCCGAGGTTGTCCAGCACATGCGTATGGAGCCCCCGGCCCTCAGTGGTCATGGGGCAAGAGTACGGGGCACGATTCGGGGACGAAAAGTATGACGTTTAGATCTCAACCTCTTGAATACGTCATACCTAATGGGTTTCAGTAGCGCGACGGACCGATGTCGACGAAGACAGCGAGGCACGTAATGAGCACCCCCCACGTCGTCGTGGTGATGGGCGTGGCAGGCACCGGCAAGACCACGATCGGTCCCCTGCTCGCCGCCGTACTGGGCGTCCCGTACGCCGAGGGCGACGATTTCCATCCCCCGGCGAACATCGCCAAGATGTCGGCCGGCACCCCGCTGGACGACACGGACCGCCGGCCCTGGCTCGATGCCATCGGGCAGTGGGCGCACGGCAGGGCGGGCCTCGGCGGAGTGGTGTCCAGCTCCGCGCTCAAGCGGGTCTACCGCGACCGGCTGCGGGCCGCCGCGCCCGGTGCCGTCTTCCTCCATCTCACCGGCGACCGGGCGCTCGTCGAGCAGCGGATGTCCGAGCGCAAGGGCCACTTCATGCCCGCCGCGCTGCTGGACTCGCAGTTCGCCACGCTCCAGCCGCTCGGGGACGACGAGGCGGGCGTCGCCGTCGATGTGTCCGGCACCCCGGAAGAAATAACCGAACGGGCCGTCGCCGCGCTGCGCCGGCTCGAGAGCTAAGGAATCGCCATCGTGACCAGTCTCAGCGTCGAGACGCTGGCAGCGGACGCCACCGAAACGATCACTTCGGCCGGCAACGCGCAGTTGGGCATCGCCGTCCTCGCGGGCATCGCCGTCATCGTCCTTCTCATCACCAAGTTCAAGCTCCATGCCTTTCTGGCGCTGACCATCGGCTCACTGGCTCTCGGCGCGTTCGCCGGCGCCCCGCTGGACAAGGCCATAGTCAGCTTCACCACCGGCCTCGGAACCACTGTCGCCGGTGTGGGCGTGCTCATCGCGCTCGGTGCGATCCTCGGCAAGCTGCTCGCGGACTCCGGCGGCGCGGACCAGATCGTCGACACGATCCTCGCCAAGGCGGGCGGGCGCGCCATGCCGTGGGCGATGGTGCTCATCGCCTCGGTGATCGGGCTGCCGCTCTTCTTCGAGGTCGGCATCGTGCTGCTGATCCCGGTGGTGCTGCTCGTCGCCAAGCGCGGCAACTACTCGCTCATGCGGATCGGCATCCCGGCCCTGGCCGGCCTCTCCGTGATGCACGGGCTGATCCCGCCGCACCCCGGACCGCTGGTCGCGATCGACGCCATCGGCGCCAACCTCGGCGTCACGCTGGCGCTGGGTCTGGTGGTCGCCATCCCGACCGTGATCATCGCGGGCCCTGTCTTCTCCCGATTCGCCGCGCGCTGGGTGGACATCCCGGCACCGGAGCGCATGATTCCGCAGCGTCCTTCCGAAGACCTGGACCGGCGTCCCGGCTTCATCGCCACCGTGGCCACCGTGCTGCTGCCGGTCGTCCTCATGCTGGTCAAGGCGTTGGTGGACATCGTCGTCGACAACAAGGAAAGCGGTGTCCAGCGCATCACCGACGTCATCGGCTCGCCGCTCATCGCCCTGCTCGCCGCGGTCCTCGTCGGAATGTTCACGCTGGGACGCGCGGCCGGGTTCACCAAGGAACGGCTCTCCTCCACCGTCGAGAAGTCGTTCGCCCCGATCGCGGGCATCCTGCTGATCGTCGGCGCGGGCGGCGGCTTCAAGCAGACGCTGATCGACGTCGGCGTGGGCCAGATGATCCTGGACTTCTCCAAGGACTGGGCGATTCCGGCGCTGCTGCTGGCCTGGCTGATCGCGGTGGCCATCCGTCTGGCGACGGGCTCGGCGACGGTGGCGACCATCTCCGCCGCCGGTCTGGTGGCGCCGCTCGCGGCCGATATGTCGACCACGCACGCGGCCCTGCTGGTGCTGGCGATCGGCACGGGCTCGCTCTTCTTCAGCCATGTCAACGACGCCGGATTCTGGCTGGTGAAGGAGTACTTCGGAATGACCGTCGGCCAGACGATCAAGACCTGGTCGGTGATGGAGACGATCATCTCCGTGGTCGGCCTCGGCTTCGTACTGCTGCTGTCACTCGTCCTCTAGCCGGTCGTCCAGCCACAGCGGGTGTTCCTGCTTGGCCCACGGACGCTCGACCGACCCGGTACGCATACCCCTCCGTGCCTCCGGGTCGGCGAGCGCCATGCCGATGTGTCCGGCCAGCACGATGCCGACGGTCAGCGAAAGCCAGTCGTGGACGAAAGTCGCGCTGGTCCGCCACACCAGTGGTGTCAGGTGGGTGAACCACATCAGCAGCCCGGTCGCCAGCATCACCAGCACCGCGCCCGCGATCCACGCCGAGTACACCTTCTGCCCGGCGTTGAACTTGCCCGCAGGACGGGACTCGGGACGGCGGTCGCGCCGGCGGGCCGCACGCAGCCACGTCCGGTCGTGCGGCCCGAAGCGGTTCAGCCTGCGCAGATCGGCTCGGAAGGCGGGCGAGGCGAGCCCGAGCAGGAACGGCACGGGCAGCAGCAGCCCGGCCCACTCATGGACGGTGACCACCAGATAGCGGCGACCGACGAGTTCGGCGATCTGGGGTACGTACAGAGCCGCTGCGGTCGCCACACACAGCAGCATCAGCGCGGCGGTCGTGCGGTGCACCCAGCGCTCGGCGCGGCTGAACCGACGTACCCGCGCGGGCCGTTCAGACAGTGGGGGTGTCGGTGCGGCCGTTGGACCGGCCGACCCAGGCGTCGACGTCATAGCCCCGCTCCTCCCAGTAGCCGGGCCGGACGCCGTTGGTGACGGTGATCCCGGAGAGCCATTTCGCCGACTTGTAGAAGTACATCGGCGCGACATAGAGCCGGACCGGGCCGCCGTGGGAGTGGCTGACCGGCCTGTCCTGCATCTGCAGGGCCACCAGCACATCGTCGCGGCGGGCCTGCGGCAGGGTCAGGCTCTCGCTGTACGTGCCGTCGAAGCAGCTGAAGCGGATCGCTTTGGCCTCGGGGCGTACGCCCGCGGCGTCCAGCAGCAGCGACAGCTTGACGCCCGCAAACGGGGTGTCGGGGACCCGCCAGCCGGTGACGCACTGCACGTCGCGTACGACCCGGGTCTGCGGCAGTTTGCGCAGCGCGTCCATGGTGTAGGTCGCCGGGCGGTCGACCAGACCGTCGACGGTCAGCCGGTAGCTCTGCTCGTCCTTACGCGGTACGGAGGAGGCGACCGAGTAATAGCGGAAACCGCCGCCGTTGGGCAGCAGCCCGCTCAGACCGGTCGGGTCCTTGTCCGAGGCCGCGCCGAGGAAGGACTCGAGCCCGCGCTGCAGATACGGCGCCGCCACGACACCGGTAGCGCCGAGGCCGAGCATGCCGAGCACCAAGCGGCGCCCGACGGGCGCGCCCTCTTCGTCGGAGTGGTGTGTGGTCACCCTTCGATTCGAACACCACGGAAGCGCGGATGCCAGGAAAATCGGCTGCACGTCAGACTTTCGTCACACTCGCGCCTTTCGGGAGCTCCGCCCCCGGACCCCCGCTCCTCAATCGCCGGAGGGGCTTGATCTGCCCGGGCGAGTATCAGCCCACCGCCTTCGCCGCCGCCCGCCCCGCCGCCCGCCCCGAGAAGATGCAGCCGCCGAGGAATGTGCCCTCCAGCGAGCGGTAGCCGTGCACCCCGCCGCCGCCGAAGCCGGCCGCCTCGCCCGCCGCGTACAGACCCGCCAGCGGCCGGCCGTCCTCTCCGAGTACCCGCGAGGACAGATCGGTCTCCAGGCCGCCCAGGGACTTGCGGGTGACGATGTTCAGCCGTACGGCGATGAGCGGTCCGGCCTTGGGGTCGAGGATGCGGTGCGGTGCGGCCGTGCGGATGAGCTTGTCGCCCAGATAGTTGCGGGCCCCGCGAATGGCCGTGACCTGGAGGTCCTTGGTGAACCGGTTCTTGATCTCCCGGTCCCGCGCGGTGATCTCGCGCCGCAGCTCCGCCTCGTCGATCAGCGGCTCCTTGGTGAGTGCGTTCATCCCTCGTACGAGTGCGGAGAGGTCGCGCTCGACGACGAAGTCGACGCCGTTGTCCATGAAGGCTTTCACCGGGCCCGGGACATCGGCCCGGGCGCGCCCGATCACATCGCGGATCGACTTTCCCGTCAGATCCGGGTTCTGCTCGGAGCCCGACAGTGCGAACTCCTTGCCGATGATCTTCTGGTCGAGCACGAACCAGGTGTAGTCGTAACCCGACTTCATGATGTGTTCCAGCGTGCCGAGGGTGTCGAAGCCGGGGAAGAGCGGGACGGGCAGTCGCTTGCCGCGCGCGTCCAGCCAGAGCGAGGAGGGGCCGGGCAGAATGCGGATGCCGTGTCTGGCCCAGATCGGGTTCCAGTTCTCGATGCCCTCGGTGTAGTGCCACATCCGGTCGCGGTTGATGTGGCTCGCGCCCGCGCCCTCCGCGATGCCGAGCATCAGCCCGTCGACGTGTGCGGGGACGCCGGAGAGCATCTTCTCGGGCGGGGTGCCGAGCCGCTCGGGCCACTGGGCGCGTACGAGATCGTGGTTGCCGCCGATGCCGCCCGAGGTGACGATCACCGCCTGCGCGCGGAACTCGAAGGCGCCGGCCACCTCACGGCTGCTCGCGGTGCCGCGCTCGGCGGCGGACGGCTCGAGAACCTCGCCGCTGACAGTGTCCAGCACTCCGGCGCTGCTGCTCAGCCCGGTGACGCGGTGCCGGAACTTCAGCTGGACCAGGCCACGCGCGACGCCTTCCCTGACCCGCCGTTCGAAGGGCGCGACGACGCCGGGTCCGGTGCCCCAGGTGACGTGGAAGCGCGGTACGGAGTTGCCGTGGCCGGTGGCGTCGTAGCCGCCGCGCTCGGCCCAGCCCACCACCGGGAAGAACCGCATTCCCTGCCCGTGCAGCCAGGCCCGCTTCTCGCCGGAGGCGAAGTCGACGTATGCCTCGGCCCACTCGCGCGGCCACCGGTCCTCGTCGCGGTCGAAGCCCGCGGTGCCGAGCCAGTCCTGCAGCGCCAGCGCCCGGCTGTCCTTGATCCGCATCCGCCGCTGCTCGGGCGAGTCGACGAAGAACAGGCCTCCGAAGGACCAGTGCGCCTGCCCGCCGATGGACTGCTCGGGCTCCTGGTCGAGCAGGATGACCTTGCGCCCCGCGTCGACGAGCTCCGCGGTGGCCACCAGGCCCGCCAGCCCTGCCCCGATCACAATCACATCAGCGTCGTACGCCATGGGTTCCATCCTTGTCGGGCTCGGGCCGTGTCATGGGCACGTGCGGTGTTCCGATCTTCGGTACGGGCCAGTAACTAGTCAACAGCCCGGCCGACCGGTGATTGGATGGAGTCATGACTCCCGCTGACGAAATCCTGGACATCGTCGATGAGAACGACGAGGTGATCGGCCAGGCCCCGCGCGGCGAGGCGTACACCCGCGGGATGCGCCACCGTTGCGCGTTCATCCTCGTCAGGGACGCGGAGGGCCGGATCTTCGTCCACCGCCGCACACCGACGAAGCTGGTCTTCCCTTCGCTGTACGACATGTTCGTGGGCGGGGTCGTCGGCGCGGGCGAGAGCTACGACGAGGCGGCGCTGCGCGAGGCCGAGGAGGAGCTCGGGGTCTCCGGACTCCCCCGGCCCGTACCGCTGTTCAAGTTCCTGTACGAGAAGGGCGAGCGGACCTGGTGGTCGGCCGTGTACGAGGTCCGCTGCGAGCTGCCCGTGCACCCACAGGCCGAGGAGATCGCCTGGCACGACTTCCTGCCGGAGGAGGAGCTGGAGCGGCGGCTCACGGAGTGGGAGTGGACGCCGGACGGTCTCGCGGCGTACGAACGGCTGCGGGAGTCAGGTACGGGGCCCTCCTGACAGGACGTCGGCGAGATCCCCGGCCGGATCAGAGGTGATGCCGAGCGCCAGGGGCAGCGCGCGGGGGCTGTGGTCGCTGCCGCAGACCGGGATCGGACTGCCGTCCCGTACGACCCGACTCGGCAGCTGCCAGAAGGAGTTGTCTAGGATCTTGCCCGCGACGTCCTGCGCGTGCTCCTGAGAGGTATGCCGCAGTCCGTCAGCGCCTGGGCGACGACCGCCGCGGCGTCGTGCGGCATGTCGATGTCGCCCAGCATGGGCAACAGCATCAGCAACCGCTCGGCGGGATGGGTGAGGCCTTCCGCGCCGTCCGGCACGGCGGCGGCGATGGCGGTCAGTTCGCGCCAGGACAGCCCGGGGATGTGCACCTGGTCACCCATGCCGCCGCACGGTAGCCGGGGCCACTGACAACCCCGCAGGTAGGGTGCGACATGTGAGCGAAATCGGACGGAGCCTGCGGCTGTGGTTCGCGCCCCAGCGGGTGCGGGAGGAGGGCGAGACTCCCGACTACCGGTTCTCGCTCGCCAATGAGCGAACCTTTCTCGCCTGGCTGCGTACGGCGCTCGCACTGATCGGCGGGGGGTTCGCGGTCGATCAGTTTCTGCCGGACCTGGCCTGGGGAATGCGCGCCGGGATGGCGTTCGGGCTGCTGGGCGCCGGGGTGCTGTGTGCGCTGCGCGCCGTGAATCACTGGGTGCGGTGCGAGCGGGCGATGCGGCTGGGCGAGGATCTGCCCGTTTCGCGGTTCCCGACCGTCCTGAGCATGGTGATCGCCGTCGTCGCGGTGGCGATGGTGGTGGTTGTGCTCTTCGGCTGGGAGGGCGGGCGTTGACCGCCGAGCCCGAGCGAGGTCCGGGGCTCCAGCCCGAGCGCGATCCGGGGCTGCAGCCCGAGCGGACCCGGCTGGCGTGGCGCAGGACCACCCTGGCGTTCACCGTGGCGGCCGTGCTCGCTGCCCGGCAGGTGGCCGGCGGCGATCTGAGCACGGCCGGGTTCGTGGCGGTGGCCTGCAGTGCGCTGGTGTGGCTGGGTTTTCTGCGGGTGGCCCACCGGCGGATGCACGCGCTGGGCGCCGGGCCCAGACCGCAGGTTCTGTCGGACCGGGCCGCGCTGGCCTCTGTGGCCTGCACGGTCGCCCTGGCCGGTTTCGCGGTCGCGATGATCGTCTGAGTTCAGGCGCCCCAGTCGACGGTGACGACGATCTTGCCGCGGGTGCGGCCCTCCGCGTTCAGCGCATGGGCCTCGGCCGTCTGCTCCAGCGGGAAGGTCCGGTCCACATGGACGGTGATCACGCCCTGCTCGGCGAGCTCCGCCAACGCCGTCAGGTCCGCGGCGTCCGGCCGGACCCACCAGTAGTGACCGCCGAGGCTGAGGACCTCGCGGTCGGCGATCGAGGCGACGCGGCCCTGGGGCGCGAGCACCTCGGCCGAGACCCTGAGCGCGTCCCCGCCGACCGTGTCGAAGGCCGCGTCGACGCCGTCGGGGGCCAGGTCGCGCACCCGGTCGGCGAGCCCTTCCCCGTACTCCACCGGCTCCGCGCCCAGCTCGCGCAAATGGTCGTGGTTGCGCTCGCTCGCCGTGCCGATGACGCGCGCGCCGGCGTGCTTGGCGAGCTGTACGGCGAGCGAGCCGACGCCGCCCGCGGCCGCGTGCACCAGGACCGTGTCCCCACTGCCCACCTCGAGCGCGCGGTTGAGCACCTGGTAGGCGGTGAGGCCGGCCAGCGGCAGCCCGGCGGCCTGTTCGAAGCTCAGGTTCAGCGGCTTGCGGGCGAGAGTGCGGACTGGAGCGGCGACGTACTCGGCGAAGGTGCCGCGGCACAGGAAGTCCTCGCGTACGTATCCCATCACCTCGTCGCCGACGGCGAACTCCGTTGCGGCGATGCCCGGTTGGACGACCACACCCGAGACGTCCCAGCCCGGCACGACCGGGAAGACCGCCTGGAACATCGCCTCGAGATAGCCCTCGCGGGCCTTCCAGTCGACCGGGTTGACCGCTGCCGCGCGCACCTTGACCAGGATGGAGTCGGGACCGACCTTGGGGTCGGGGCACTCCCCGTACTCCAGGACCTCCGGGCCGCCGTAGTGGCCGTAGCTGATCGCCTTCATGATCCGACCCTCAGGTGTGGTCGGCGCTCGCGCAAGCCGGGTCCTCCAGTACGAGCACCCCGGGCAGTACGAGCACCCCGGGCGGAACGGCGCGTGAGCCTGTGCGGTGTGCGCGGTCATCCTGTATTCCCGGGCGCGGCACGGGGCCGGGAATACAGGATGACCAGAGTCTCCACGGCTAGCCTGGTGAGCGACAGAACGCCACGAATCACATCAAAGGTGAGCGTCATGACCGTTCTCCACCACGAACATCCCACGCACGAGCACACACACGGTCCGGCCTGCGGACATACCGAGGTTCCGCACGGCGATCACGTCGACTACGCACACGACGGCCACCTCCACAGGGCGCACTCCGGGCACTGGGACGAGTGCGAGCCGGGCGAGCATGTCTCGCACAGCGGTCATGCGCACGATCACGGCCCGGGCTGCGGGCACCCAGCCGTGGAGCACGGTGACCATGTGGACTACGTCCACGACGGACACCGGCACGCCCAGCACGACGGACACTGGGACGACCACTGAGCAGCGCCGGCTCCCGCCTTCCCCCGCGCCATGCCCAACTGGCAGTCTGTTACCGACCAGTTCGGCCTTGACTCGGGGGAGTTCAGTTGTCCGCAACAGATCCGTACACCGTCCAGCTCGCGCCGGAAGTGCACGCCCATGTCCAGCCGGACGGCGGCTGGTGCCTGAACAACGCGGGGTTCGTCAGCGACGGGGAGTCGACCCTCCTCATCGACACCGCCGCCACCGAACGGCGGGCGCGAGCACTGCGTGACGCGGTCCTGGCGAGCGGCGTCCCGCTGCCCCGCACCATCGTCAACACGCACCACCACGGCGATCACACCTACGGCAACGCGGTCTTCACTCCGAGGGCCGTGGTGATCGGGCACGACCTGTGCCGCAGCGAGCAGCTCTCGGCAGGTCATCAGCTCCATCTGCTGTGGCCGCGGACCGACTTCGGCGACATCACGATCACCGCCCCCACCGTGACGTACAACGACCGGCTCACCGTCCATGTCGGCGACATCGAGGTGCGGCTGATCCACCCGGGCGGCGTCGCGCACACTCTCGGCGACACGGTCGTGCATCTGCCGCGGCAAGGAGTGGTCTTCACCGGGGACCTGATCTTCCAGGGCGGCACGCCCTTCATCCCGATGGGCTCGCTGAGCGGGTCCCTGCGGGCACTGGATCTGCTGCGCTCGCTCGATGCGACGACGGTGGTCCCCGGCCACGGTCCGGTCACCGACCCGTCGGCCTACGACGCGACGGAGCGTTATCTGCGGTACGTCGCCGAGCTGGCCCAGGAGGGGCACGCCAAGGGGCGCACTCCGCTGGAGACGGCGCGCGGGGCGGATCTCGGGGTCTTCGCGGAGCTGCGGGAGAGCGAGCGTCTGGTGGCGAATCTGCACCGGGCGTACGCGGAGCTGGACGGGAAGCCGGAGGGCTCGCCGCTGGATCCAGTGCTCGTGTTCGGCGACATGGCGGCGATGAACGGCGGCGTAGCGGTGGCCTGCCACGCCTGAGCGGTACCGGTACCGCTGTCCCCCGAGAGTGACCTTGTTCCCCTATGTGACCGACACAGATGAATGTGCTGCTCGGGCATGTGATCCAGCCCCAGGTTCTGCTGCGCACTGGACTACATACCGACTGGTCGGTCATCATGAAAGCGATCCGTTTCTATGCGCCCCCGGAGGTGCCAACCATGAGCTCAGTCCCCCCGCCAGGCCTCGATCCCGAGCAGCTGCGCGGTTATCTCGACCGCGAGCGGCCGGGTCTGGTGAGCGGACCGCTCAGCGCCCGGCTGATTCAGGGCGGCCGCTCCAATCTCACGTACTCCGTCACCGACGGCACCGGTCGCTGGGTCGTCCGCCGGCCCCCGCTCGGGCACGTACTGGCCACCGCGCACGACATGAAGCGCGAGCACCGGGTGATCAGCGCGCTGCACCCGACCGCCGTGCCGGTGCCCGAGCCGGTGCTGCTGTGCGAGGACGAGTCGGTGATCGGATCGCCGTTCTACGTCATGGAGTTCGTGGACGGCACTCCGTACCGCACGGCCGAGGAGCTGGCCCGGCTCGGCCCCGAGCGCACCAGGGACGCGGTCCTCGGCCTGGTCGACACCCTCGTGGAACTGCACGCCGTGGACCCCGAGTCGGTGGGTCTCGGCGACTTCGGGCGTCCCGAGGGCTTCCTCGACCGGCAGCTGCGCCGCTGGGGCAAGCAGCTGGACGCCTCCCGTAACCGCGAGCTGGCCGGCATCGACGAGCTGCACGCCGCGCTCGGCCGCGCCCTGCCCGATTCACCCGCGGCCACCGTCATCCACGGCGACTACCGGCTGGACAACGTCCTGGTCGGCCCGGACGACCGGATCAAGGCGATCCTCGACTGGGAGATGTCGACCCTCGGCGATCCGCTGACCGACCTCGGGCTGCTGGTGATGTACAGCGTCGAGCTGGAGCTGCCCGACTCCCCCGTCAGCACCACCGCGGGCGCGGCGGGCCACCCGGACGCGGCCGAGCTGATCGAGCGGTACGCCGCCCGCTCCGGCCGCGACACCTCCGCCATCTCCTGGTACACGGCCTTCGCCTGGTTCAAGCTCGCCGTGATCCTCGAGGGCATCCACTACCGCTACACCCTCGGCCAGACCGTCGGCGCCGGCTTCGACCGGATCGGCGATCTCGTGCCCCTCTTCATCCAGCACGGCCTCACCACCCTCCAGGAAGGCTGAGTACCCCATGGACTTCGCATTCGACGCGCGCACCGATGAACTGCGGGCCAAGCTACTCGCCTTCATGGACGAGCACGTCTACCCGGCCGAGGCGATCGAGCACGAGCAGCGCGCCCAGCTGGCTTCGCCGTGGGACACCCCGGCGATCTTCGATGAGCTCAAGGCCGAGGCGCGCAAGCAGGGTCTGTGGAATCTCTTCCTGCCCGACGCGGAGCACGGGGCGGGACTGACCAATCTGCAGTACGCGCCGCTCGCCGAAATCACCGGCCGCAGCCCGCACTTGGCGCCGACCGCACTGAACTGCGCCGCCCCCGACACCGGGAACATGGAGGTGCTCGCGCAGTTCGGCAACGAGCAGCAGAAGAAGCAGTGGCTGGAGCCGCTGCTGACCGCGGAGATCCGGTCCGCGTTCGCCATGACCGAGCCCGAGGTGGCCTCGTCCGACGCGACGAACATCCAGACGCGGATCGACCGCGACGGCGACGACTACGTCATCAACGGCCGCAAGTGGTACATCTCCGGGGCGATGAACCCCGACTGCAAGATCTTCATCGTGATGGGCAAGACCGACCCGGACGGCGCCGACATCCGCCGCCAGCAGTCGATGATCCTCGTGCCGCGCGACACCCCGGGCCTGGAGGTCCGGCGCGCCATGCAGGTGTACGGCTACGAGGACCACGCGCACGGCGGCCATGCCGAGGTCGTCTTCGACAACGTACGGGTGCCCGCCTCGAATCTGATCGGCGAGGAGGGCGGCGGCTTCGCCATCGCCCAGGCGCGCCTCGGCCCGGGCCGTATCCACCACTGCATGCGGCTGATCGGCATGGCCGAGCGGGCCATTGAGCTGATGTGCAAGCGGGCCGTGTCCCGTACGGCCTTCGGCAAGCCGATCGCCCAGCAGGGTGTCGTACAGAACTGGATCGCGGACGCCCGGGTCTCCGTCGAGC
Source organism: Streptomyces sp. NPDC048479 (assembly GCF_040651435.1). Taxonomy (NCBI): domain Bacteria; kingdom Bacillati; phylum Actinomycetota; class Actinomycetes; order Kitasatosporales; family Streptomycetaceae; genus Streptomyces; species Streptomyces sp. NPDC048479. Next base: position 440 of record NZ_JBEZKA010000005.1, on the reverse strand, counting down.
AGCTGCGGCTGCTGGTCCTGAAGACGGCCTGGCTGATGGACACGGTCGGCAACCGCGGGGCGCACGCCGAGATCCAGGCGATCAAGATCGCGACCCCGCGGGCGGTCGTCGACATCCTCGACAAGGCGGTGCAGGTGCACGGCGCGGGCGGGGTGAGCCAGGACTTCCCGCTCGCGGAACTGTGGGCGGCGGCACGGACGTTGAAGCTGGCGGACGGGCCGGACGAGGTGCACCAGCGCTCGCTGGCGCGGCGGGAGCTGAAGCAGTACCTCTAGCTTGGCCGGGGGCTCGTCCCCACCACCCTTCCCGAACCAATCGCCGGCGGGGCTCCAAAGGAGCCCCGCCGGGGGTTGGGGGGGGGGGTGCGGGGGGGGGCGCCGGGGTTCGGCGACGGGGGCCGCGCGCGGCGCAGCCTGTGCGCGGGGGGGGGGGGGGCCGGC